>CAZIWX010000091.1:0-9981 GCA_964543125.1 uncultured Lentisphaeria bacterium
GGTAATGGGTTCCGGTCCACTGAAGGTAAATTCCACTCGATCGTTATCATAATTTTGCCAGGGCGTTTTTTGCAGGCCCATTTGATCACTGGAGTAGGTGAAGGTTCCGTGATAATCCCGGGAACCCTCCTTTATTTTAATGTTCACAATACCCGACATGGCTTGGCCGTATTCAGCGTTGAATCCGCCGGTCACTACCTCCAATTCGTCAATGGCATCCACATTCACATATAGGTTATTCGAATAGCCGGACAGGGGATCTTTTATCGACATGCCATCCACGATGAACATGCTTTCATCCACCCGGCCACCTCGAATATGGATTTCATTGTCCACGGTGGAAACCCCCGCCTGCTCGCTGAGAATATCCTCCACATTATTTACAATTTTGTTCTTCAGGTCATCGGAGGTAATGCGCACACTGGAGGAAGTTTGCTCTACATCCAGCAAGGGCCGCTCACCCTCTACCACAATTTCCTGCCCCAGTGCCAGAGTGGTTTCTTCCAGATTGATATCCAATTGGGCGGGAATTTCCGGCACGACCTTGACGCCGGTTTTTAGCACGACTTTGTACCCCATCATAGTGAATTGGATATCGTAAGTCCCGGGTGACATGCCATCAATTTGGAATCGGCCCTGAAGATCGGTCGCGGCACCATAATAGGTGCCCTTCACAATGACATTCACACCAGGGAGGGGATCACCGGTGAGTATATTCGACACGGTACCCCGGATACTGCTGGTATTTTGGGCCAGCCCACCGGTTAGCAGCAATACCGACCAGACTGCAGACTTAAAAAACTTGTGTAATAAATGAACGCTCATATTAGCGGTTTACCGGAAAACCTGATTCAGAATGTAATCCATGACTGGTATCATATTATTGTTCCCGTTGCACTTATGAAATGGCAGTGAGAAAAAGACCGATTGTCCCGAGGTTGGGCTGGGTTGAAACAACTGAGCGATGGGCGGATTGCCAGTCCAGGCATCATTACTGGTGCGTGGAGCCTGGAGAATAAACAAGTCTTTACTAGTAGCGCCGAAATCGAGAACACCCGGAAAGAAATAACGCAATCGATATGAAATATCGGTACTGGTTTTTAACGTAAACTCAGGAATAATGTGGGTGGAATCGATAATTGTTGGATCGACGAAGTAAATTTCTAAACCATGAAAAGTTCGTCCTTGTGGAGAAAGGGAGGCATTTGAATCAATTGAAGTGAAAGTATAGTTAGGATCAACCCTAATTGAACTGATAAACACATTTCCACCCGTCTCCAGATACGCCCGCAGGCCACCATCGGCAGAGGGTAAATGAGGAGCGTCTGAATAGTGATACCAAATGACCGTTTTGAAATAGCTGAACATGGCTACCTGGTCGTTCAATGCATAAGGCATCGACTTGACACCATCCCGCACCTCTAAAACAGAGTAACTATTTTGCTCAAAAAGTGAATCCAAAATTCCCGTATAAAAAGCCCGGGTTGGGCCGCCGTTATCCAGCTCATAATCATCTACCAGCAATATATCACCCACCGGCGCCCGTACGCGCCAGCCGTTAGCCGTGGTATTGTCAGAAGAATCGGGATAGGTGATCAATTGGCTTTTGGCGCCAGCTGTATCGATGGCCTGGACAAAAAATTCGTGATATCCGGCGCTTAATTCGCTCAATGTAACCGAAACGATATTCCCCGGCCGGTAATGCCACTGGGAAGTGTCATCCAGGGCCCACCGAATATGACTCACCGTTTCCGCGCCATCCAGATCGCTCACCGTCCAGGAAAAGGTGCGCGTGGGGAAGGTGACCTCCTCCACATCGGGAGTAGACCCCACCGGCGGATTTGATCCATCCGCAAAACGAATAACCGGCGGTTGATTGGCAATGGGCAAGACCAGATGGGTCGGCGAGGGATCAACACCGTTCCGATTATCCACCGCTTTTATCTGAAACGAAAATTCGGCAAACTTCACCTGCAAGGGCAGATAAAATGTATCTGCTTCAGCAGTAGTAAAGGTCCAGCCGGATTCGTAATTCCATTTGTAGTAATAACCCATGACCTCGCCGTCGGGATCTTCACCCCACCAATGCAGAATTTGGCGCGAAGTAGTCGTGTCCGGCAAGTGACGAATAAACGTGTAGGCCGTATCCCAATAGGTCCCGTTGGTGTCAGTGATTTCAGTGATTAAGGTATCCACTGAATCCGGTAAAAAGTTTAAAAACAGGTGTGTTTCCGGTAGCTGATTTAGCGTATCCGGCACCGGTAATTTGGTCTGAAACGGGTTGGGTAATTGCTCACAGGCAACCAGAATTAAAAATACGGCTACCAGTAGGAGCCGCTCCGGTAAAAAATATCGGGAGAGACGCAAACCGAAAAGCGTGTGGGTCTTTTTCAGTTGGCGATCTCTCCCGATCATGATTGTCTTATTTAAGCTCCGTTAACTCAGATTCTCAACAGTTACTTCAGCATGACCATCTTGCCGACCAGGTCGTGTTGACCGGCCAGGAGACGGTAAAAATATACGCCTGAAGAAACCTTCTGACCGGAGCTGTTGGTGCCATCCCAGGTAACCCGATATTCACCAGCGGACATTTGTCTGTTGCTGATTACCTTAACCATCCGGCCCAATTCATTATATACAATCACCTTCACTAAAGCAGTTTCCGGAATACGGAATGCGATGGTAGTGGTCGGATTAAACGGATTCGGATAGTTTTTTAGGGCGAAACCGGCCGGAACCTTGGGCTCATCACCCACGGCACTCAGCAAAACCAGATCCGTTTTATAGAGTGGTTCCAGTTTATAGGCCGTAGAATCTTCGTAATATCCGTAGTGGTTATAAATCCAACCGGTGATCGAGCTGAATACGGTTCCCGGTGGCGGTGAAATGTAGCCCGCGAGGCTATCAGAATCATCATCCACCAATACGGCGCCCGAACCATCATCCACGGCGAAGAGTTCGTAAACGGGGGTCGCATTATTAATGGTTGCGTTCTGGACTGTAACCATGGTCGTGCCCCATTGCTCCGCGGTGGTGGGCCAACGTAGATCGCCCGTGGCAACCACCGGTGCTTCCGGTGGTGTCATGCCGTAATCCAGAAAGGTTACTTCGGAAGTAACCCAGAATTCGGTCATGGCGGATTGACTCGTGGTGTATTCGCCCACATAACCGGAGACCTGGATGTAGTCACCTTCGAACAACACCGGGAAGTGGGTTGAATCCGGATCGTAACTCAGCACCGATGACCAGGGGCCGCCGTTCTCATCCTGAAAGATGAATTTCACGCCGGCGCCGGCGAAGCTCAAACCGGTAGGCATGGTAACAATACCCTTGATCGTGATTGTATCACCAAACATGTAACTGCTATCGCTCACATGCAGATTACCATCCACTTCCTCATAGGGGAACAGATCGGAATAGCGCACTTGCTGGAAAGCCTGAATACTGGTCAAACCATCCGCGGTAACAATATCGTTGGTCAGCCGCGGTTCCAGCTTATAAGCGCCATAACTATAATCCAAAACACCCGTAATGCTGGCCAAGGCTTCGTCCTGGGCCGGATAGTAGTAGTACCGGGCATCATCATCGCACACTAATTCGTTGGCGCCATCGGTGACTGACCATTCGCCATACCCAAGATCCGGATTAGAAACGGTAACATCTTCCACCGTGATAAGGACACCTTCATAAGGTTCCCAGTCAGCAGTTGTCATGGGAACCACCAACGGATTCACATGATGACCTTGGCTCAGAATTTCAAGGCTGTCCAGAGTAGTGATCTCTGTAACGCCATTGTACTCGGCTACCACACCGGTGAGGCGCACTTCATCGCCCTGGCTAACCTCAACACCCGAGGAATATACTTTTATTCCGGACCAGGCTGTATCGGCATCCTGAATGTAAAAATGGCTCAGATTGTCCGGGCTATCAAAAGCCCAGGATTCAGCGGTGACAATTCCCTGGATAGTGACCGGTGTCCCGGTAGGAATCGTGCCATCCTGAATAGAAGCGATAGCGTTCACGCTGCCGCTGTAAACCACATAACTATTGGGCTGAGATGCCGAGGTTCCACCGACATCGTCCATGGCGGTAACCCAATAACTCACAACCGCATTGGCCGCCTGAGCCGGAATCGTTCCTGAATAGTTGGCCCCGTCAGCTGTCATGGTTACGTCATTTTCAGCACCATTATCTACCGTATAAACGACCGTGGCCAGGTCCACCGAGCCGTTGTCCTGAATCGTGGCACTGACCACAACATCATCATCCGGACCCGGGCTGGCCGGGAAATGAGAGACATTGCTGATGGCCGGTGGTGGATCGCCAATGACCATAATATCACTGTAGAATCGGGGTTGTACCTGACCACCATTATAATCACCACCCAAAGCCTGAAGCACAAAATAGCCCAAGGGCTGGGTATTTTCGTCCAGGTCCGTATCTTTATCGATGCGAAGCGTTGAGTTAGTGCCGGAGGGATCGGTAATGGTGAGACTGGCATTACTCCCCGATGCAGGCCAGGTGCCGCCAATGATGCTTACGCTGTCAAATACCAGTAATTCTGATTCGTAGTCGTTAAAATTGGCCATAAATTCGGTCAGTGTTAAAGACTGAAATGCGGGTAAGGAATTTCCGGTACTCTCGGTTGTAATGGCGGTAGGAGATGCGGGAACCAATTCAAATTTGCCATTATAGATGGAAATAGTACCGGTTACCGTTACACTATCGCCAATAGCCAAACCTGCATCAAAAGCACTGGTATAGATGACGATTCCAGCAGTAGGATCTTGGAGCGTGTGTTCTGTATAGCTGCCAGCCGTACCAAAATTGGGTGATGTGATCACACCAGTCACGGTAACTTCAGCGCCTGCGGTGTCTTGCCGCGCCTCGGCGATTGTGATGGTTTGACCGAACGCCCAACCCATGGTTGACAACAACAAAACTGGTAGTAGCAGTTTTTTCATAAGTCCTCCTTGTTGTTTTCTCGACATTGGAGACTTGTCATTAGACATTAGCCTCATTCATTTTTGTCTCAACAGTTGTTTCAAAACTCTCAGAAAAACCAAACTCAACGACCGTCGTGTAGTCTGGTGCTTCTGACTCACGAACATTATTATCACTTTCAACAAACTGGCGTTGTTTTCCAATGAATGCATTTAGTTTGGGGCCCAAATCGTCAATCTCTTTAGCAAATAATTTCAATTCATCACCGGAAATCAGTCCGCGGCGAAAACATTTTCGCAGCGCAGCCTTGGTTTCTTCGAATGAGCCACGAGCAATAATGCTAAACCGTAAACTGTCCCGATAGCTGTATCGTCCAAATCCCTCAGCGATGTTTAAGCTGATTGAATCCACTGCCCGAACAAGGTTTTTTCCCAATGTATCCTTCTCGAAGGTTGAAAACTGCAAAACCAGATTCCAAACGCGGTCTGAAAGCTTCTCAGCCATTTGATAAACATCCAAATCCGTAACGGATGTTATTTTTTTATTCATGAGTGAATCACTTGGCATTCATGAAAAAATGTGATGCAGCGAATCTCATATCCACCGCCGTAAATTCAATGTCTAATGTCAAGTATCTAGTGTCTATTCTCATTTAATCACCAAAAACTTTCCAACCTGAACCTTCCCGGTCTGAAGATTCTTCACGGTAAAAACATACATTCCGGTAGCGATGGCCTGATCGTGGCTGGAGATCAGGTCCCAAGCGTGTTCTCCGCCGGGCATAACCACTCTGTTAGCATTGACACGTTGACTCAGGTTGCGCACATCAGCGCCTTCATAAGTCGTTGCTTCATGCTCGATCTCATCCACCAGATCACCACTCAGGGTATAAATCTTAATGGTGGCTTCCGAGGGTAAATGGGTAAACCAGAGCATGCGTTCCCGCTGACTGGATCCGTCCCATAGAGCCCGGGCGCGATAGGGATTGGGATAGACACTGACGGGGGCGGAAGCATCTTCCACCGGTGGTGAACCGGGAATGACCGGGGTCCGATTCTCATTTTTGGAACTTTCCAAACTCGTCAAACCCGTTGCGGGGTCGCCCGTATCAAAAGCGGTTATGGCATAAACCGTTTTATCCGGCCAACCGTTCTGCACACCGGTGTTAATCCATTTGTAATAGAAGCTTTTACCCTTGATAACCACCGAATCGGGTTGACCGGCATTATCCGTTATCCGAACTAAATCAAAACCCGTATCGTAACCAAGATTGTCACCCACTTTATCAAATTCGGCTAAAAACGAATATTGATCGGCATTCCCTTCCGTTTTGGTGCTGCCATAAATACGGTATCCGGCAAAATCCTGCTTGCGGCTCACCGGATCAATCGCTTTTTCGCTCAGGTTATCCCAGTATAAAGTCACCTCGCCGTCTCCGGGAACGACTGCCAAATTAGGGGAGGGGGGTGGTTCCGGGACGATGTACCGATCCAGAATACCATTGAAATTAATGTCTTCGCCCGCATCCAACACACCATTTCCGTTAACATCTTCACCGTTGAAGGCTTTTTGGGCCCAGTCGGCATTTTTACGTAGATCAGCCCGGCGATCAGCGTCTTCCCGGATCGCCGTATGGGACCAGGGCGCCGCCACCAGCGCGAATACCACCTGTACCGATTCACCCGGATGGGTGATCAACTCATCCCCAGAGCTTCCCGCGCCGAAGGGACCGGCGGAAACCAGCATCATCCAGGAATTAGGAGCATCCAGCCAAGGGGCTTCTCCCGGGGGCAATACCGTGTTCAGCGGATCGACAAAAGGTGAGTAGCTAAGCTTCTCATAACGCTGCTGGTCGTTAATCGGCATATTGAAATAGGGGAAAGTCATATTTTCCGCTTGGCTCCAACGCCACTGGTTGAAATAGCTGTACCATTCATCCGGGTGAGATTTTTGCTCAAGGTATGATTTTGCTTCTATCCCAGTACCGTGTAAGGCTTTGATCCCAAAATATACCTGGGACCAGCCATCATCCCCGTCGTAGTCAAATTGATAACCAATGTTGCGGGGATAGCCATTATCATCATAGCTGCCGTCGAAACCATTGACGTTATCATACCAACTGAATCCGTTACCGGGGATGAAAATACTGCGGTAATTCATGTTGTTCACGGAGGCATCCGCCCAAATTCCGGCAAAGATATTTTTTAGATCCCAGCCCAGGCCATCAATCAGATTGCTGGTGTTAGTGATGGTATAATCCAG
This sequence comes from uncultured Lentisphaeria bacterium, assembly GCA_964543125.1. Taxonomy (GTDB): domain Bacteria; phylum Fidelibacterota; class UBA8477; order UBA8477; family UBA8477; genus CAZIWX01. The sequence goes on from CAZIWX010000091.1 coordinate 7,207, forward strand.
AATCACAAAGGATTCCATGAAACTATGGCTCCAGGCGTAGGATTCCAGGTGAACATCGATCCCCAAAGGGGTGTGATTGGGAATGGAACCGGATGATCCGGTTGCGGAGGTCCAGGTCGTGCGGCGGTCGGTAAAATCAGCCAGAAAATCCTCATGGCTCACAGCATCCAAAGAAAAATAGCGTGCCAGGGGTGAAGTGCTGGCAGATGAGATGGTTGACCGAATATTAATCGTGTCACCCGCGGCCGCGGAAGTTGTGAATTCAAAGCCCTCTTCGCCGTAGTCAAAAACCCCATCTACGATGGCAGTGGAGACCCGAGCGGTTTCTTCGACCCCATCCCGAATTGGAATGGCGCCGATCCACAAGCCGCCATAGCTCATAAGCTCCACCATCTCACGGGCGGTGCCATACTGTTTGTAGCGGCAGGAGGGTTGATCGGGATTATTCCAGCCTTCCCCGAGAATACCAAAATTGGTGACCGTTAACCCCATTTCGCCTACGGTGGTATAGTTGTTAAAATCGTCCACCGCGGGCTTGGGCAGCGAGTTTTGGGCCTGCAGGGTCACAGTGCTCCAAGCAAGCGTGAGTATGAGCACAGACTTTTTCAACAGATCCAAAGGATAATTAAAAAAAGATCGGGTGTCAAATACACTTAGAGTCTTCGGAAAATAAAATGTCAGTCCGATTGCGTATACCGATTTGTTATCCGAGCGGCAATTCGAAGCCGTGGTTCAGCAGATCGTCAGTCGGATGGGGGGACATATTTCGGCTCGGAGCAAGGTTGGACACGGCACCAGGTTCAGCATCCTACTGCCGTTGGCAAAAGGTTGATCCCGTTAAAATTGTCCCCGAAATTCCCGGGTCAGGAACAGATTCACACTTTTGGTATCCATGGGACCGGCAGTGAAATAGAGCCGCCGGGGATAGCGTTTTAGATACAACAGGGTAAACGTCTGAATCGAACTTGTATCCGGGCGTATAGCAACCATAAAATCCACCAGCTGGGCCCGTTCGTGAGGATGGACAAAATGCCAGATGGAGGTACTCACTGAATCCGATAGAATAATCCGGAGCCGTCGCATGCCTTTGGCCTGCCACTGGCGCCACACCTGGTCAACCGCGGGTGAATCCAGATGACCGGGTTGGAAAAATTGGATCAGCATCATTTCAGGCAAATCATCCGGCTGCTTCAATAAAAAGAACAGGCGGGTGGTTTCAATGCCTTGATAGGTAAGGAGCGGATTGGGCCAGTGATTGAATTGAATACCGTTACGCTGGGCTGGTAATTCAACTAACTTGAGCGGATAGGTCCCCGGTGGACTGGAATCCTGGGGCACCAACCTGAAAAACACCACCAACAGCACCAGAAACACCACCGAAATCAAAATCATTTCTCGTGTGCTGTTACGTAGGTAGATGAGAAATCGGCCCATGCGAATTTACTCGGATTCGGCTTGGTAACCCGGTTTACCCAGTAATCGAAACATGGCGGTCTTATAGGCCTCCACGCCAGGCTGATTAAACGGATTTACATCCAGGCTATATCCTGAAAGGGCCACGGCGAATTCAAAGAAGTAGATCAAATAGCCCAGGTTATATTCATTCAGTTCGGTAATGGAAATGGTCATATTGGGAACACCGCCCTCGGTGTGCGCCTGAGCCGTTCCCTTATATGCCTGGAGATTGATTGCATTGAGTGAGAAACTGGTGAGATAATTTAAGCCATCCAGATCTTCCGCATCCGCCCCTATGGCAAAATCGGTCCTGGGTTTATCGACGACTAAAAATGTCTCTAGCAGAATCCGTTCGCCTTCCTGGATATACTGCCCGAGACTGTGAAGATCAGTCGTAAAAACCGTACTGGCCGGGAAAAGGCCCTTATTCTCCTTCCCCTCTGATTCACCATACAGTTGTTTCCACCACTCGGCCAGGATTGCTAAGTCAGGATGCCAGTTCGCCAGAATCTCGATCTTGTATCCGGCAGAATAAAGGAGACTGCGAACCGCGGCGTACAGCACGGCCGGGTTTTCTTCCCGCTCGGTCCAGTGGATTTTCGCCTCGGCATCATTAGCTCCCTGTAATAAAGCCCGCACATCGATACCCATAGCGGCAATGGGCAGCAATCCCACGGGTGTCAGAACTGAAAATCGTCCGCCTACATCATCCGGGATCGTCAATGTGCGATATCCTTTTTGGATCGCCAGTTTCCGTAAAGCGCCCTTGGTGATGTCAGTGGTGGCAATAATGTGCTTAGGGGCAATCGTTGCACCGTACCGTGTTTCCAGCCATTGTTTTACGATCCGGAAGGTCACGCCGGGTTCAGTCGTGGTTCCGGATTTGGATATCACATTCACATACACTTCCACATTTTCAAGCTTGTGTAGTGTCCGTTGGAGTTCATCGGGATGGAGATGATTCCCTAAAAAGAAAACCGGTGCTTCCGGCATGAGTGCCTTGATCACCGCTTTGGCGCCGAGGTACGATCCACCGATTCCGATACAAACCAGTACGGCACCAGCCTGGCGGATTTCCCGGGCAATTGATAAAGTCCGCCCCAGCCCGTCCTGAGCCTGGCCGGGAAGATCCAGCCAACCTAAAAAGTCAGCTCCCACACCTGTTTTTTCGTACACCTGACTCCGCAGCCCTTCGATCCGGTCGATCTGGTTTTGCAGGTCGCGTTCTTCAACAAAAGGTTTTATATGATCGATCTGAATTTTCATGTTAATTATCCCGCATTATGACGATTAAATGCACCATCGAGCTAATATACGTGC
>CAZIWX010000092.1:0-9736 GCA_964543125.1 uncultured Lentisphaeria bacterium
AGTTTTGAAAACCAGAATATTCGGTCCGCGAGTGGGCTTCACTGGTGGCATGACCGCTGGTGGCTTTCCCTCCAAAATTGCTTTTTCCGGATCTAAGTGACACGATCCACAGACATTCTGAGGGTTCCATTTACGATGACAATTCACACACACCCGGTGATAGGCACCAAACAGGGTTGGCAATTCATCTGAAAAATCAGCAGGATCATTGCTGTGACAATCTTCGCACGCATCAAACGAACCTTCATCGGCAAAATGATGACACGTGTTACAACCGGTACCCGAAGGTGAGATATGTGAATGCGCCCGATGGGGAAATTTTACCGGATAGAAAATGAGTTTAGGTAATGCCAGGGGAATGGCTTCCGGAATCTGATCCAGCATATTATGTTCATCACTTTGAGAAAAAACAGTCGTCCCCGCTAAGAGTAACAGCACTAGAAACTGAACTACTTTGGGGGACGACATCGGGGGGTATACGACGCTTATTAGGTGCTTGACCTAATTGGTACTTTTGGGAATTGGGTGAGCGATCTTTTTCACCATCTCCTCAAAAACGAATTTTTTATTGGTTGGGCTCTGGTCGTTGTGGCACCGGGTACAGGTTTCAGCGGTCGGTATGACCAATCCCACACTGGCCGGATCAGTCTGGCCGGCATAAATGGCTTGCATTACTTTTTTGCTTTTATACTTACTCCCGGGACCATGGCAAACCTCGCAACCAACATTTTCCAACGCTTTATTTCTTGAAACGGCCCGGTGATCATTAGGGTCTACCTTAAGTTGATACCCGGATTCGTCACCCCAGCCGGTCACGTGGCACTGGATACATTCCGGTGCTTGATCGGGAGCCCCCTTTACTCCGCGTTGCGCAGCAATTTCTTTTGCCTTGGCAGAGCGTAAGGTATCTAAAGCTTGAGCGTGAGCGGTTCCCAACCAAACCGAGTACTGCTTGCCGGTGGCTTTCTTGTTGTGGCACATTTTGCACATTTTAGTGCCGACATACCTTGCGGCAGGTTGTTTATCCTGGGCAAATCCCATAGTCAAACTGATGGCTAATCCAATTAATAACATGCGATACATTTGATCTCCCCTTTTGATTAATTTTTCATTTATAGTCTGCTATCCGGTTGAATCATGACCCATTAGTCATTTGATCACTACTTCGTTGGCGAATTTTTAAGAACAGGGCAATTGCCAGTACAACCAGAGCCAGTGTGGATAAGCCATATCCAACGCGGCGAGTATGAAATTCCTGGATTCCCAAATCGGCCAGATGGATGGCTCCCCTGGCGATTTTCTCGCCTTCCGCTGCTTTGGCATTCACAGTATCCGGGTTGAAAGTGTGGATCAAAGTTCGCATCTGGATCAGGTTGTGATTGGTTTGCTGAAGCTGGTAGTCAATTTCAGCGTAATTAATACCACGGGTCTTGCTCAACTTGAGTTTGGTCTGAGCTAAAACATACAAACTGTCCACCCGCTTGATGTCGTTGTACAACGTATAAGCCGTTTCGGCACCCTCATCCCCGAGAGAATGACAATTCAGACAGACCGCCTTGTCGTTTACATTCAACATTTCATCACTTGGCTTTTGGATCGCGTGGTGTCCATGACACTCCTGACAACTATGAATATCGAAATCTTCAGCCATTATGGATTGCTTAAAGAAATTCAGATTATTTAAATGACAAGATCCGCAAATGTTGGAAATGGATTCAGCATCCGGCGGTGTGGCGGCATGATTTCCATGACAATCATTACAGGTTGCGGCACCGGTGTCCTTACGCTCCAGAAGTGCTTTTCCATGCACACTGCTGGCATATTCGGCATACTGATTGTGCTTGATGCCGTATTGATCCATGATCTTAGCCTGGCCGTGACATTGATTACAGGTCTGGGGAATATTGATCGCGTAGGTTGTGGACCTTGGATCATCAGAGGGCATAATAGCGTGACCGGTATGACAATTCACACATTCGGCAACATTCTTATCACCCTGTTTCAGCTTCTGACCATGTACACTTTGGTAATACTGATCAACCTGGTCGGTGGCAATCCGGGGACGATAAGTCCGCATATATTCAATGTGTGAATGGCATCGGCCGCAAAACTTGGGGATATCCTTTCGCTGGGGGACACCAATATATCCCCGGTTGGGCGACATGGATTCGTCTTTGTCATAATTGGTGGCGTCTCCGCCATGGCATCCTACACAGGAAACGGCCGCAAGCTCGTGAACATCATCCTTGGAAAATCCGTGGGGCATGATCTCTAAAACCTCGTGGCATTCCATGCAAGTATTAACCTGCGGTGTCTGAGATTTTTTCCCAATATCCGCAGCCCGGGCTTGAGGGAAAGCGACCGCCAGTATTAGTAATAAACCAAGATATTTATTAATTTGCATGGTGCCCCCTATACCAGATAACCGATGATTGTCATCCCCACAATGAAGGTCAGCACGGCTAGCCCGAAGTAGGTAATGAATTTGTTTCCACTGAGCAGACCTTTACGGAATTTCACGAACGGGATCAGCATCCAGACCATACCGGCCACTCCAAAGAATAAAACACCGAAAGTTTCACCATCGATGAACCCCAGGTGCGGTGGAAGTAATTTTAGGGATTGAAACATGAACATGAAATACCATTCGGGACGGATTCCCAGTGGTGCTGAAGCCAGCGGATCGGCTTTCAAGCCCAAATCCCAAGGGAAGAAAACCGCCAGTGAAAGCAAAATAATGAGCACGACCAACCAAAGCAAAGAATCCCGCAGCACGAAATCCGGCACAAATGAGATATAGCGTTTTTTAGCTTCCGGTAATTTGGTGAAAAATTCCGGTTCACTCATGCCTTGGAGTTGTACGAATAACAAGTGAAATAAAAGCATTACGGACATGATGGCGGGGAGAATAGCCACATGAATCCCGAAAAACCGCGACAACGTCGCTCCGGTAACATCATCACCCCCGCGTAGGATTATTTTGAGCTTATCACCAATCACGGGAACGATACCAACGATTTCCGTACCCACTTTGGTGGCGAAGAAGGCCAGCTCATTCCAGGGCAGCAAGTAACCGCTGAATCCAAAACCCATAGCCAGCACCAACAGAATAAAACCGGTTGCCCAAGTTAATTCGCGTGGATTATTAAAAGCTTTTGTGAAAAACACGCTGAACATGTGGATGAATGCAAACAGGATCATGATGTTAGCGCCCCAGGCATGGATGTTCCGGACCAACCAGCCAAAATAGACTTTGGAAGTGATAAATTGGAGGCTTTCATAAGAACTGCTTTCACCGGGGCGGTAGTACATCAGCAACAAAATACCCGAAAAAACCTGCACAATAAACAGAAACAGGGTGACGCCGCCCATATAGTACCAGATAGTATGCTGGTGAATCGGTACTTTCTTATGTTCAACTAAATTCCTGATCGGACTCAAATCCAACCGCTCGTCGATCCAACGCACAACCCGCGTTTCAAAGAATGGCTTCATGATCAGACTTTCATTTCGGAAATTACGATTTCTTTATCAATGATCTTGACGATAAACTCCTCCAGCGGTCTAGGTGGCGGACCGGAGATGTTTTTACCGGCGAGATCATATACGCCGTTGTGACAGGCACAGATGATTTGCTGCCGCTCCTTGCTGAATTGGACAATACACTGCAAATGCGTACAAGTGGCGGAGAGGGCATGGACTTTGTCATCACCATCGCGCAGGATAATAACCGGTTTCCGTCCGAATCGGACAATTTTGTAGGTGTTAACCGCAAAATCATCAATGCTTCCCACTTTGAGTGACGTTGGCGTGGCTTCGCGAAGCGGTGGCGGGATCAGATAGCGCCCGATGGGGTAAAAAATGGAAGCCAAAGCGCCCAAGCCCCCAAATCCCAATAAATAATTAACAAATTTCCGGCGACCAACTTTCATTAGGCAACCTCCAAATGTGTGCACTGGTCAGGAACGGTTCGTGACCGGCAGATGAACGCTGTTATTATTTCAAGCATGATTGTTCTCCGACGTTTGTGCGTTATCCGGATTGAGTTTGATGCGATACCGGGCGAACATGATCGACAGGCTTATCAGGACAATCCCCAACACAATAAATGTGAGAATACGATAGGTTGGCTCGATCCCGGTAGTGGCGTAAACAAGAATATAGAGAATGGTGGCCAATAAAGTGAAATGCGCCATCCACCGGTATTTTCCATTCTTTAAAAGCAACCCAATACCATAATACAGGATTGCCAGCGCCAACCAGGATAGCCCTACCCAATGTGCAGGTAACGATTTTAATAACGTAAAGGGAATGGACAAGAATGCCACGAACAGATAGGTATTGCGCATCATTTCAGTCTGAAGTGTAAGGCGGTGTTTCCGCCAATTGAGAATACGCGCGCTAATGAGTGCTACAACCCCAAAACTGATGCTGATAATCCCGGCGAAGCCTGCTACGGCTGAATAGCTAATGAATACCATTAAAAAGATAAGAAAATTTGCGACAACGATGAATTTTGACCGAAACCAGATGGCGGCAGCCAATACGAACAGACTCTGCCAAATCAGGTAGATATAAACATCTGGCACATCGGTGGACTGAATAAAACCAATGCTCAGTGCTCCAAATGACAACAGCGTGAATACGATAGTATAAATGTTAATTTCAGCTCGCCGCCAGAACCAGATTGCCAGTCCGAAATAGACAACAAATAGCGCCGTTTCAGCGGGCATTATGGAGGGTAAGCGATGCAAGAATAACAGGGTTGTATAGATAAGAAATGCGGCTAACCCATTGGTGATGGCATTAGCATAAAGCACAAATTCCCGCTCTGCGGCGGTTTCTTCTTCGGTTGGCCGCTTGAAATAAAGAGTGGTGGAAAATACAACCACATATAGCAATAAAAAGGTCAAGTCTGTGCTTATCTGGGGCACTACATTCACATGATGGGTCAGAATGGGATTTCCCAAAGCCCACTGTAAATGTGTCAAAAGCACCAGCAAATTACCGTAAATCAACACTGCGATCCGATTAGAGCGCTGGTAAGTAAATACGAAAAGTGCCGCTACGCCTAATAGAATAAGCGGCGTGAAGAACGAATGATCCAGAAGCACTGCGGTGAAAGCCATAAGCGTGATGCTCACCACATTCAAATAAGCGGATTTATGCTGATTGGAATTCAGCCAGGCCAATCCACTGACGAACAACAGCACTAGATTCTGTACCAGGGCCACTTCTCCCATACTGAGGCTCAAGAAGTTAAAGAACCGGAAAGTTGCAAACCATAACAGGATATAAGCGGCGCTCCACAGTTGGAGCGCGATAAATTTGTAAGTGTTTCTAAAAACGTTACCCCCGATGAACATGGCAACACCAACCACCAGGCCGGTGATGCTGGGGATCAGCGGGTGAGCCGCACTTGCCGGATGCGTCATTAGCAACAGACACCCCACAATCAGGACGAAAATGCCGATATAGGCGAACCAGTATTCACCCAGCTTGATTTCAAAGGAATCCGGCATTTCGTCACTCAGCGGTTTTGACGGGGGTTCGACCTCCGGTAATGGCTCGGACTCAAGAGCGTATCCCATTTTTTCTTCGATGCGCGAGATACGCTGATCCAGATTCTTTAAGTAGTCAATAACCTGGTTGGATGTATCGTCAAATTTACCATCAGTCATAACCGACCCCGGGATTAGTTTCTGCAAGGTTTAGCTGCTTTTAGATCAAGTACCATGCCACCCAGTGAATATTCGCTCTAAAATCATAATATTAAAAGATATAAGTGATTCATGACATAAAATATCGCCAATATTTTAGTGTGACGCTGAATGTCACAACTTAGACTAAAGAAAATGTGTTAAACTATTGTATTAAAGATGGTTAGGCCGTGTGTGACAATTAATGGCACTGTGAAGTAGATGTCACACCGGATCTAAATCCATCGTCTAACGCCAGTGGCCGGGATTAATCTTATACTTATCCAACAACCGATACAGGTTCCGGCGAGTCATACCCGCATCCTCCGCCAGATGGGTGATATTACCAGCATGTTTTCGCAGCAGAAACATCAGATAATCTTTTTCTACCTTTTCCGTAGCTAAACGTTTGGCTTGTTGCAATGACTGTTCCTCAAATCGGGGAGCAACGGATTCTGTTTTTCGAAGCTGGGGTGGTAAATCAGCCGTTTCAATGCGAACGCTTTTGGTTAGCGCCAGCGCCCGTTGAACCACATTTTCCAACTCCCGCACATTCCCCGGCCAATGATAAGCCTCAAAAATTTCGAGAACTTCCGGTGCAAAATCATCGACTCGTTTTCCACTGGCCGGAAGTCCCTGCTGTAAAAAGTGATTCGCCAACAAGCGGATGTCCTCACGCCGTTCCCGCAAGGGTGGGAGATGGATATTCACCACATTCAGGCGATAGTAGAGATCCTCGCGTAGCTGCTTGGTTGCCAAATATTCCCGTGGATTGCGGTTGGTCGCCGAAATAAAGCGCACTTCCAGATGAATGAGTTCGTGACCACCCAGGCGGCGCAATTCCCGGTCCTGTAGCACGCGCAATAATTTGGACTGGATTCCCAGGGGTAATTCACAGACTTCATCCAGGAAAAAGCTACCGCCGTTGGCATACTCCAGCAGACCGATTTTACGCCGGTTAGCACCAGTGAAAGCCCCTTTTTCATAACCGAATATTTCCGACTCAAACAGATTATCCGGGAAGGCGCCGCAGTTAACGGGCACAAAAGGTTTGGTTTTACGCTGGCTGCGGGTATGAATGCTCCGGGCGATGAGTTCCTTCCCGGTTCCACTTTCACCGGTTATCATGATATTGGCTTCGGATTCCGCTACACTATCCACCATGTCGAAAATCCGCTGCATGGCGTCACTTTTTCCTATGATATTCTCAAATTGATAGCGTGACTCCAGTTGTTCCAACAGATGATTGCGCTCATTCAATAACTGGGTAAACTGGATCGCCTTATCGATAACAATCTTGAAATGGTCTGCTTCGAACGGTTTCTCGATAAAATCAAAGGCGCCAGCCTGCATACAGGCCACCGCCCGATCGATGGATCCAAAGGCCGTGATGATGATGACCGGTAGGTTGGGATTGAGTTCATGGGCCGCCCGGATTAAAGCCAATCCATCCATGCTGGGCATTAGGTAATCTGAAACGACCAAATCAAAATCACTTGCCTTCAATAACCGGATGCCCAAATCAGCATCGGAAGTGGGAACGCACTCATATTTGAACAGTTGGAGCATTTTTGAGATGGCCGCTAAGAAATCGTGTTCATCGTCGATAACGAGAATTTTTGGAATACCATTTCTCATGTGGCGGTTCCGGTGAAGGGGAGACAGATTATAAAACTGGTACCGGCGTCCGGGACGGTCTTGATTTTGATCTGACCATTATGTCGATCAATGATGGATTTAGAAATGGATAACCCTAACCCGGTGCCTTTGGACAAGGGTTTGGTGCTATAAAAGGGTTCGAATACATTGGGTAAGTCCGCGGCGGGTATGCCTTTACCGTTATCCGCCACCGTCAGGCTAACCTGCTGGTCCGTTTCGCCGCCGGGCGGGGCCGGGCCAAGTTCCAATTTGACGGTGATCTTACCCGGGTCGCTCACAAAATCAATGGCATTGTTCAGCAGATTGATGATGACCTGCTCCAGGCGGGGCCGGTCAAAAGTGAATGTTGGAAATTCTTTGGGCATATCCCGCACAACTTTGACCCGGTTGGCGCGGAGGCGGGGACTCACCAGGAACAAACATTCTTCCACCAGCTCCATAATGTCGTTGGATTGAGATTGGAACGGCATCCGGCGGGAATATGCCAGCAAACTCTTGGTGTAGTTACTAATGCGCCGAACTTGATTCTTGATTACTTCCAGATCGGTCGTGCAACCCGGATTAGCGCAATTCTGTAAAATGATGCTGTCGGTCATGGTAGCGATGATCCCGGTGGGCGTGTTGATTTCATGGGCCACGGAATCCACTAATTCACCAATAGATGCCAGTTTAGCGGCTTGATCCAATTTTTCCTGAATCCGTTGGACCTGCTGAAAGTGTTTTTGGCCTTCAGCGGCGCGAATACGCTTCAGATTGAGATAATACAACGCCAGACCGACCAAGATAAGAAGAACCAGAAATATTCCGGACAAAATCCAGATCGGCAGCAAGGTATTCGTCACCCCCTGCACCACGGAGGGCAAATAGGTGGAAATAGCAACCACCCAATGCTGATTATTCAGGTTAATGGGGGCATAGGCCATAATTTTTGGCGCTTCACCTTCGATGAAGTACTTGCCGGTACTATGGCCGGAAGCAAACATGCTATCCTGAAAAGTGAACGACTTGTGGCATTCCACACAGTCTTTACGTAAATCTTTGGTGCTGCGCAGCAACATTTCTTTGTGATTGGGATGGTAGATCAGCCGGCCGGCACCATCCATAACCCAGGCGAAATCATCCTCGGCCAGTTTCAAGGGTGAGATAAACCTTTGCATCAACCAGTCAAAGCTGATGAGAGCTCCCAAATATTGAGTTTGTCCACCGGAACCGGCAGGCCTCTGCATTGGCAGCAAGGCTATAAAATAAAAAGCGCTGTCCGGTTCGGTTTTGACAAACGGATAGACCTTGGTAAAATCGCAAAAAGCCGCGGTGGGAATCAGGATCCTTTTTATTTCATCCTGAGCCCAGCCCGGCAGGGCTAAACCCCAATGGGCGGTGATTTTAAAATTACTATCGGTTATAAACCAGGCTTTGATCGCCTCATCCTCACCGGAATTGATGAAAGGCATTTTCTGGTTTGCCGAAATAGGTTGTCCAGCCAGCCATTGCAGGTCGTGGGCCAGATGTTCCGTGTAATAACTGATGCCATGCGCGGCAGCTTTGGCCATTTCCAACTGCTGTTCCTGGTGGGTAATTTGAGCTTTGTCCAAGGCGAATTGATAGAAATTGCTTACCAGGTAAATGAAACCGAATACCAGCAAGCCGGTGAAAGCGATAATGCCGGAAGTCGTAATTTTTATGCGTCTCATTGCAGCTTGCCGGCTGCCATATTCGCGGAATCATTTTTTAGCGATCCGGTTGGCTGAATACTATAAATATTTTGTATCCGCCGCAATCCGGCCACAGGTTCCGTTTCATCTCCGGGGTTGCATGGTCTGGAGCATTTATTCATTGCGAGGCCAATGATAATGTCAACCACAAGGTTTGCAAAAGGGTAAATCCGGACGCGGGCTTCACCGCTCAATTTGTACGGATTCAGAAAACGATTTTCGCTTTGTTTTTCAGGTTTGGAATAATAATAAATTTAGTTATGACTTGCCCCCGGCAGGCCTAATTTCAGCAGAAGATTCATTATTGTTGTCAATGGATCTGAGTTCGGATGATGATAAGGGAGGTAGGTCATGCATTCAAACACGGCTGATTACGATAGCATTGTTATTGGTTCCGGCGCCGGTGGATTGACAGCCGCGGTCGCTTTAGCGCAGGCTGGTAAAAAGGTGCTGGTCTGCGAGCAACATGAGGTTCCCGGAGGCTGGACGCATTCCTTCACCTTGCAAGGTTACCGGTTCAGTCCGGGTGTCCATTATGTCGGCGAGCTCCAGCCGGGCGGCGCGCTTCGTAAAATTTATGAAGGGTTGGGTGTAACCGAAGATTTAACCTTCATTGAGCTAAATCCGGACGGTTACGATCATTTTTACCTTGGTGATCGGAAATTC
>CAZIWX010000093.1:0-9607 GCA_964543125.1 uncultured Lentisphaeria bacterium
GACTGAGCTGGGAGTCGTCATCAATAAAACCATCAGTTACAGCCAATCACCCTACACCGGATCGGATTGGCTGAACCATGCTCTGGTGGTGGCCGGGAATTTCGCCGACACCGGGGTTATTTTAACACCGGTGTGGACCTCGAATTGGTTAACCCGGCAACTCACGAATTACGGGTACAGCGAGGTGGATACGATTTTTTATCCACCGGTTTTAACCCCGGATCAAATCCGCGCCACCATCAACAGCGGTGTTGGCATAGTGAATTACCGCGGGTGGGGTGATGCTCATGGTTGGCACTATCCTCAGTTTTGGGTATCGGATTTCGATTCACCCCAGGGCAGTCTGAATAATGGCTTCAAATTACCCGTAGTGTTCAGTTTTGTTTGCGGAACCGGAAAATTCGACTCACCTATCGATCCATCCTTCGGAGAAGCACTTTTGGTACGAGGAACCGTCAGTACGCCGTCAGGAGCCGTGGCAGTCATAGCACCATCTGATCTGCATACACGCACCAAGTACAACAATGCCATGAACAGCCTCATGTGGGATGCCCTGCTGGAAGGTCACGTCAACGAATTAGGTCCGGCACTTTTAGCGGCAAAATTCGGTTTCATCAACGAATTTGCCGATCAAACCGGTCCCGGCGAGTATGTGGAGTTCTATTTCCATACTTATAATATTTTAGGAGATCCCAGTTTGCCGATCTGGCTTTTAACGCCCGATAGCCTTGCCGTGAGCGCGGAGGATTTTGGCGTCCCCAGTAGCGACGACGGTATGCTGACGCTGAATTTGTCCGCTGCGCCGGGGGGAGTATTCGCCCTGAAGCGGGGCGATGAGTTGATCGGAGCCGGACGCTGGACGAATGGGCAGGTTCGGGCGTATGCTTTTGATGGCTCGGCCCTCGGCGCCGAAACACTGCACCTTACGCTGAATGTACCTCAGAAATTGCCTTTGACGCTGGATATCACTCCCGATGCAGGATCAGGCTTGGCAATAAATGGATTCGTGGAAAATCTATATCCGGGCATCACTCAATTTTCACCGATTGTCCGCAATACCGGAACCTCCGAAGTATCCGCTCAGGTGACCCTGACGGATTCCGCCGGTATCTACAATCAGAGTTTTAGCGTCACCGTTCCCGCGGGAGGAAGCGTTGCCGCCGATCCGCTTATGGCGCCGGTTATCCGGGTGGGTCAGCGTGAAATAGTACTGACGGTGGATATCAACGGAACCTTGACACATACGGTAGCGCCGGTGATGCCTGTAACGGCTGATTTACAGGCCGTTTTTGCTGAAGGGCACTCGCCAAATCCGGGTGAGACATTTTCCTGGGGTCTTAGGGGCGAGTTTCAGAATTTGCCGTTGGCGGGAGCGGTCACGGCGGCCGTTAGCTCGACGGCTGAATATCTGAATATTACTCAGGCTTCTGTCACCGGGCAGATTGCAGACGGTATTATCAATTTGGCGGAGGACAGCTTCACCGCGACGCTGACGGATGTTGCCAGCGGGAGCCAATTTCCCCTGACAATCACCTTGCAAATGAATGGTGAACCCGCTCCATTCTATCGCCGAACCCTGATGATTCGGGTGGGTGGACTAACGGTTACTGAACCAACGCCGCCCTGCACCTATGGATACTGGGCCTATGATAATAACGATACTGATTACCCGGATGCACCAACTTACGTGTGGACCGAGCTGAGTACTCTGCCGGAAGCTGTGCATCTGATCCTGGGTGACGATGATCATCAGCGGGTGCTGCTGCCGTTCGAGTTCAACTATTTTGGCCAACCCTACCAGAATCTCACTATTTGCAGTAACGGGTGGGCTTCATTTGCGGCCGCAAGCATCGACTATTTCAGGAATTGGTCCATTCCATTTCCCCTGGGTCCGGATGCCATGCTGGCGCCGTTTTGGGACGATCTGGATTTTGTGGATGGCGGTGTGGAGCAAATTGATGTGTATACTTATCAGGATGTATCGGCGGGGAAATTCATAGTAGAATGGTATCAAACCCGGAACGGCTTTGGTGATCACAGCTCGCTGGAAACCTTCCAACTGATTTTATATGACCCGGCACAAATGGTGGCGGCGGACGGGAACGGTATCATTGAGTTCCTCTATGCTGACGTCAATGATGTGGATCAGTCCAACAATTATTCCACCGTTGGTATCGAATCACCTGATCAAAATGACGGTGTCCAATATGTCTATAACCGGATATATGCCCCGGGGGCCGCCGTGCTTGAAGCCGGACGGGCGATTCGATTTACCACCGATGCGCCTGCGAATTACCAATCCGATGTTCGACCGGAGAATAGTGTTCTGCCGGAAAATTTTATTATGGGACCGGCTTATCCCAACCCCTTCAATCCGGTCGCTAATATTCCTGTAATCCTAGCTACTCCGGGCAGTGTAGAATTGCTTATTTATAATGTGCTTGGGCAATTGGTTCACAACCAAAATTATACGAAGCTGCCAGCGGGGCAACACACCCTCACACTTTCCGGGCAGGGGTTGCCTTCGGGTATTTATCTCGCCGAAGTTCGGTCTGCGCAAGCACATCGAATTCAGAAGATTACCCTGCTGAAATAATGGAATAAGAGGTACATCAAAAAATGATGCGAAATGAGAATAAGCCGGTTCTCGCAGGGGTGTAAATATCAAGGGATATTCGGCTTAACTCATTTTTAAACAGGATAATTCCAATCTCAAATATTTTTCAGGCCTTAACCCGGCAATGATAAAAATGTTAAATTCAATCAATTTGTGGGCTTAGAGCCCCGCTCTATATTTGTGCCCGAACAACCAATGAAAGCATTAAGGAGCCCTATGCAAGTCACTTCCGCTCGGTTAAGTCGTTTGGCTTGGATTTTAATTGCTGCAGCGACGCTGGTTTTTGCCGATCAGTCTCAAACTCTCCAACCATTACAGCTCGATCAGATTAGTTCCAATCAGTCGGTTCTGCACTATCGCATGCCTGACTATAGCCTGGGCCAGGTGACGTTTTCCACCGGGACGTATGAGCGCATATTGTCACCGCTCTCGGCGAGCTTGCGCAAACCCGGGGCTCCGGAAATACCAACCGCTGTAACCTACCTGGCCGTGCCGGCGGAAGGGGTAGCGACGGTTTCCATCCAGATCATCAGCAGTACCGTGCTGGAAGGAGTCGAGCTTGTCCCCATACAGGCAATCCAGTTGGAGACCGAAGCTTATGGTACCAATTTTTTAAAGAACGACGCCATCTATTCTCAAAATAGTTGGTACCCCGCCCAACCGGCTGTCCTGTATGAGCGGGCAGTCATGCGGGATTTAACGATCGCTCCATTGGAAGTTCGTCCGTTTCAATACAATCCCGTAACCAAAGAATTACGCGCTATTACGGAAATGCGGGTTACAGTGGATTACAGTCAGAATCTGGCGCCGCCGGAGCACCCCATCTCACCGCTGTTTGCGCCAATTTACCAGGCGGTGATTGCCAATTATCCGGAAGTTCAATCAGATCAGATGCAGCGGCCCACTTACCTGTTTATCACACCGAATAATTTTGCGGTTCAGGGTATGCTGGCTCCGCTCACCAACTGGAAGCATGAAAAGGGTTTTGATGTTCATGTGGTGAGCACTACCGAAACCGGAACCACCAATGCCGCCATTAAAGCGTACATCCAAAATGCCTATGATAACTGGCCGAATCCGCCCGATTTCATTTGTCTCGTGGGGGATGCCAGTGGTTCTTTTTCGATTCCGACCTGGACCGAGACCTGGTCTAACTACAGTGGTGAAGGTGATCATCCCTACACCACTCTGGCCGGTATCGATTTTATCGCCGATGCATTCATCGGGCGGCTTAGTTTTACCACCACGACACAGTTGCTAACCATCGTGAATAAAATTTTAGCTTACGAAAAGAATCCCTATATGGATGATCTGAGCTGGTTCACACGGGCGCTTTTGGTGGGCGATCCGGCTTCGTCCGGAACCTCCACGATTACGACGAACCGGTTTATTGACGAAGTTACGGCTAATTTTGGATTCAGTAACATTACCGTTTTTTCCAGTCCCTTCCCGAGCCAGATGAGCGCCGGAATCAATCAGGGTGTTTCCTTTGTGAACTACCGTGGTTGGCTGGGAATGAGCGGCTGGTCCAACACTCAGACCAATGCGCTGAATAATGGTTTTATGATGCCCTTTGTTACAATTATAACCTGTGGTACCGGAAGTTTTGCCAGCGGGCAGTCCCGAAGTGAAGCATTCCTTTCAGCGGGCACTCCGACAACCCCCAAAGGCGGTATTGCGGCGATTGGTACGGCAACCTCGGGGACCCATACCTTGTACAACAACTGTGTTGATGGCGGTATCTATCAGGGTCTTTTCAATGAACGCTTGTATTATGCCGGCCAAGCTCTGGCTCGGGGTTGGTTTAACCTGAATCTGAATTATCCGGACGATAATCACAATTATGTGGAGGTTTTCAGTCACTGGAATAACCTCATGGGTGATCCGGGGTTGGAAATATGGACCGGGATTCCGCACCTGCTCACGGTAGCAGCGCCTGACACCCTGCCGCTTTCATCCGATTATATAACCGTGACCGTGACCAATGGTATCGGTCTGCCGGTGCAAGATGCCTGGGTAACCGTTTTGCAGGGCGCCGACGTGATTTTTGAATCGGGCAATACGGGAGCTGACGGTGAATGTATTTTACCGGTGACCGGGATTGAATCCGGTAATCTGAAACTCACCGTTTCCAAGCATAATGCCGTTCCGGTTCAGAAAGACATCGTAGTGGCTAATTTAAGCCGTGAATTGGCTGTGAATGGTGTCCTGGTTTCGGATGTCAGCGGCAATAACGACGGGCAATTGAATCCGGGTGAGGCCGTTAGTGCAACCTTGAATGTAAAAAATACCGGCAACCAGGATCTCATGGGTGTGAGTGCCATTGTCAGCATCGAAGCCGGTTCGATCCTGGCGGATACGGTAGATATCGGTGATATAACGGCCGGCGATAGCATCAACATTTCCAACATCGATTTTACGGTTCCGGCAAATTTCCCCGGTGATGCCATGGTTGATTTTGCCGTTTCGCTCCAATCGGATACGCTGGTGTGGAATGATCATGTGCTGCTGGATGTCTATGCACCCCATTTCCGGTTGGAATATCTCGGAGAGCAGGGGACGTCCTCGTCCTCTTTTGATCCGGGTGAGGCGACCACCGTGGTTATTTCAGGCTCCAATATTGGCCGGCTGGGAACCAGTAATTTGACCGGAACACTCCACAGTATGCTGGGGGATATTCAGGTTATCGATTCAGTTGCCGCCTTTACCGACGGAGCACCCTCCGATCCGATTTCCAATAATGGAACGCCATTTACGATCAATTTGAGCACCCAGATGACGGTGGGCATCCATGTACCGCTGGAACTTGATCTCACGGACGAATCAGGTTTTGAGCAATCCGTCATGATTTCCCTCCCCATCGGTACCCCCACCCAATACGATCCCCTGGGACCGGATGCCGGTGGCTATTTCTGTTATGATGACAGCGATTTAGCCTATGCTCTAGCGCCAACTTATGAGTGGAATTCCATTTCGCCGGCTAATTTTGGTTCCGGCACTTCGATTGGAAGCACGGATCATGGGAACAACCAGGATGACATTCATACCGTGAGTCTGCCGTTTGCATTTGGATTTTATGGTCAGAACTATTCCCAAATCTCCATCGCATCCAACGGTTATATCGCTTTGGGTGTCAGCCAGCAGGCTACCTTCCGAAATTGGCGTGTGCCCGGCGCTCTGGGACCGAGTCCCATGATTGCCGGTTTCTGGGATGATCTGAAATTAGGCACTGGTAGCGGTATCTACACCTATTTCGACGCAGTAAATCACCGCTACATCGTGGAATGGGATCGAATGGTCAATATGTTTGATAACAACAGTGTGGAAACTTTTCAGATCATTCTTTTTGATCCTCAATATTATGGCAGTGTGGATGGAAATGGTGATATCCTGGTGATGTACAATGAAGTGCATAATGTGGATGCCGGCACCAGTGCTTCCAGTTCACACGGCAACTATGCCACCGTCGGTACGGAAAATCAATCGGCTACCATCGGGTTGGAATATACCTTCAACAATACCTATCCGGTTTCCGCCAAACCCCTCCAAAGTGAAATGGCAATTCTCTTTACTACACGGACGGCGAATATTTTGCCGTGCCCGGGCTGGGGCAGGGGCGATGTGAACCATGATGGTTACCGGAATGTGCAAGATCTCATCACGACAGTGAATATGATCTTTGGCGCGAATCCCGGCGAATGCGGCCTTTGGGCGGCGGATATGAATGAAGATTCGCTGGTCAATATTTCGGATGTGGTCATTCAGGTGAATGATATTATGGGATTATCCCGGGTGGCGACCACCGGTAGTTTGCAATCTGCCACTTTCCGGTTAGGAAATGGCCGGGTTATATTGGATGGGGCCGGCGCCGTAAATGGATTCCAGATCGATCTGATTTCAGATACGGAACCTATTCTGACTCCGGCGAGTAGTAGTCTTGTGCTACGGATCGGTAAAACACCAATCGGATATCGGATCATCGGATACTGGACCGGCACCCCGGAGGAAACCTATTCCATCGCCCGGGTCGGCCCCGGGCAGGTGGCTTTGGATCAAGCCCTGGTGGCCGATCGCAGCGGACAAAGCGTTATGGCTAAAACCGCGGTGGTTCCGGATGTATTCAAAATTTCACGAGTTTTTCCAAATCCTTTCAATCCATCCATAAGACTGGAATATAATTTGCCTGAACAATCATCGGTAAAGGTGACTATTTATAACCAATTGGGCCAGGTGGTGAACGTCTTGGTGAATCAAACACAATCAGCCGGTCACTATTCCGTCCGTTGGAATGGTATGGACGAACAAGGTCGTCGGGCGAGTTCAGGATTATACCTGGCAAAGGTTCAGGCTGGTGACAAAGTTCGAATTACCAAATTGACACTGATGCGATAAACCGGAGAAATCGGGGATGTCCAATGAATAAGACCGTTTTACTAATTGAGGATGATCCGGAGATAATTAGTGTTCTCCAGGAAAATCTGAAGTTTGAGAATTTTGATGTCACCGTTGCCGTCGATGGCAACTCCGGTCTGGAAAAAGCTCGTCGAAGTGATTTTGGCCTGATTTTGTTGGATTGGACACTCCCTGAAATTTCGGGAATTGAAATTCTAAAACGACTCAGAGAAGAAAAAATTGATACGCCGGTGATCATGCTGACTGCTCGCCACTCCGAACTGGATAAGGTTCAGGGCCTGGAGTACGGCTGCGATGATTATATCACTAAACCGTTCGGAATGCGCGAATTGGTTGCACGGATGAACGCTGTCTTGCGCCGCTATGCCAGTCGAACGCTGGATGAGCGGGAGGAAATTCCGCAGATTCAGCGTGGCGCCATGCGCATCGACCTGGAAAAACATAAAGTCTATCTCGGTGACCGGGAGATTCAGCTAACCGCCACAGAATTTGATCTGCTGGCCTTGTTGGCGCGGCAACCCGGCCGGGTCTATAGCCGGAAAAAACTTCTGGATTTGGTGTGGGATTATTCCTACGAAGGGTATGAAAATACGGTAAACACCCATGTTAACCGTTTGCGAGCCAAAATCGAGGATAATCCTAATAAACCCAGGTTTGTCCTGACCGTCTGGGGCGTCGGGTACAAATTTACCGATAATATTCCAGAGTAAGTCTATAGAATAGTGCAGTCTGAAGCTGACCATATGTCTTTCTTCAGAACCCTGACCTTTAAATTGTCAGCCGTTCTCGTCCTGTTTTTCTGTGTGAATGGAATTGTTCTGGTGCTCTGGGATCAATATGATCTGCTCCAGGGTCTGAAATACGATACACAGGTCGCCTATGCCGCGGAAGGCCGCGATTTAGCCGAAACACTGGCGCCAATAATTGCTGATCCTGAAGCCACCCAATCTTATCTCGATTCAGTGGCTTTTTATTATCCCGGCATGGAGCTCTTTGTTTTGGATACCACGGGCGCGATTCTTATGCATGCCAGTGATGTACCCTCGCATTTGATCCGTCCCCGGATATCCATGGCTCCGATTTATCGCTTCCTGAATGCCTCGGAAGCCGATTATCCCATTGATGTGGATATTCCTACGAGTAAAGACCTTGAATTTGTATTTTCAGCAGCGCCCATCCCGGAAAGTACACAGCCATATTATGTCTTAGTAACCTTTGTGGGAGGTGGTGACGACCCGGAACTGACCTTTTGGGACAAATACGGTAACTTATTGCTGCGAACCATTTTATTTTCCCTGGGCATTGCGGCTATAACGGGGTTGATCACCTGGTGGGGTTTTACTCGCCGGGTAAACCGGGCTGCCAATAGCGTGCGTCGCTATAAAAGCGGTGACAATCGTGTAAAAATCACAGACAATCGGAAAGATGAACTGGCCCAGGTAGCCACCGCATTTAATGAAATGGTGGATCGCGTCAATCGGATTGTAGATGAATTGGTTGAGAAGGAAAAATCCAGAAGTGAGTTGGTTGCCACCGTATCTCATGAATTACAGACGCCGTTAACCGTTATTCAGGGCAACATCGAGACTTTGGTGTTACATCAGAAACAGATGGATGAACCGACGCGTGGTCAAAAGTTGAGCACCATACATGATCAAATAAACCACCTGAGTAATTTGATTGGCGACTTGTTTGTACTTTCGATTCTGGACACGGGCCAAATGAAAATCAACCGGGAGGCATTTTTACTCTCCGAATTAACCGAAAGCACGCTGAACGAATATGAGGATCTGGTAAAAAAGAAGCCCCTCACCATTCAACGTGAATTCCAAATGCCGCCGGAGCCGGTGGATGCCGACCCGATCCGCATTCGGCAGGTGATCCGCAACCTGGTCAGCAATGCGGTGAAATTCACTCCCCCGGGTGGGACGATTACATTTCGAACCCTGGTAAATGAGAATTCTATAAACTTTGTTATTCAAGACACCGGTATTGGCATTCCAAAAGATGAATTTGAACACATATTTAGCAGCTTTTATCGTTCAAAGTCACATACCGCCCAGCAGGTAAAGGGAACCGGACTCGGTTTGGCAATCTGCCAAAAGATTCTGAAACTCCACGACTCCAAATTAATCCTGGAGAGTGAAGAAGGTGTCGGAACAACTTTCTCATTTAATCTTCAACGCTATCGATCCGGCGAATAATCATCGATGCAAACCAACGAATTTGAAAAACTCATCCTTGACCATGAGCTACTTCTGGCATACTGCTCAACACCCACCTGCAACGTGTGCCGGGTTCTCAAACCCCGGATCCAGGCATTGATTAGCGAATTACCACCCTGGCACGATGTATATCTGAATACCACCCGGAGCTCCGAGATCGCCGGACAATATTTGGTATTCGCGGTCCCAACCCTCATCTTGTTTGTTCAAGGCCGGGAAGTGTACCGGTTTAGCCGGTATTTTAGCCTGAATGAACTAGCTCGCCAGTTGGAGCGCTATTGTTCGTTCCTGGCCTAGCCAAAGAGCAACGGCCGTTTTAATTATGTTGCTGATTCGGGCCCCGGGTCAGTCG
>CAZIWX010000094.1:0-9538 GCA_964543125.1 uncultured Lentisphaeria bacterium
TGAAGAGGCTCCTCGGCAATGGAATTGTTCGCAAGCAACCGCGGTCGTTAAACCGAAAAATACTTCGCCTGAGGATGGTGAACAATGATGGCGGAAGTACTTTGCTCCGGAACAATCTGAAATTCTTCAGTCAAACTCAACCCAAATTCTGCGGGTCGCAGCAAACGAAAAATGACCTGTTGGTCACTCAAATCGGGACAGGCCGGATAGCCAAATGAATAGCGGCTGCCACGATATTGTTGCTTGAACAAGCCGCGGATGTCGTCACTGTCTGCATCACCGATTCCTAATTCTTTACGAATCCGGGTATGCCAGTATTCGGCCAAGCCTTCAGCCGTTTCCACACTGAAACCGTGCCAGTAGAGATATTCCTGATATTTATTGGCCGCGAATAGTCCTTGGGTGTATTCACTGGCTTTTTGGCCTACGGTAACAAGATGGAATGCTACTATATCGCGTATTCCCGATTCGACGGATTTGAAATAATCACTGATGCAGCGAAACGGCGGTTTTGGTTGACGCGGAAAATTAAGCACTTCAGCCGGCTCGGCATCTCCCGCCTGGCCATAAATCAGGAGTTTATTGTCTTGGGACTGGCATTCGTAATAACCATATAGTACCAGGGGTTGGAGAATTTTTTCCCGTTCCGCTTGCCCCCGAAGATCTTTAAAAATGGGCTGAATGGTTTCCCGCTCAAACTTTGCAAACGCCTCAGACGATTTCTTCCCGCGTTTGAAACCCCACTGTCCCCGAAAAAGGGCACTGGTGTTGATATAAGGGTAGATTGCTTTTAGCGGAATTCCCCGGACGACTCGCCGGCCCCAAAATGGTGGTGTGGGAATGCCAACCGCTTCCAACGGGTCGGCAAAGCGGGGGTGCCCGGCCGAGGTGTCATGGGTATTACCGATTTGTAAAGCCCGAGGGGGTTGTGGTGGGCGAATAACCTCCAAGCGGGTCCGTTTCCCGGCCAGGATCTTTCCTAACAGGCGCAAACCATCAAAAGCATCTTTGGCATAGCTTACCGGTCCATGATAGATTCCCGCCAAATCCTGCTCCACATATTTTCGCGTCAGGGCTGCGCCTCCCAGTATGACCGGCGGTGTCAAGCCCCGTTCATTCATCACCTCCAGGTTTTCCCGCATGACAATCGTGGATTTCACCAGTAGCCCGCTCATCCCAATGGCATCCGCCTGATTTATTTCGCAGCTTCGGAGAATGGCGTCAATCGGTTGTTTAATCCCCAAATTGATCACATTGTAACCATTGTTGGTCAAAATGATGTCTACCAGATTTTTGCCAATATCATGGACATCGCCCTTAACCGTCGCCAGAACAATTTTACCTTTTGACTGACCTGTTGTCTGCCGCATGTGCGGTTCCAAATGCGTGACGGCCGCCTTCATGGTTTCGGCTGATTGGAGCACGAAGGGCAATTGCATCTCACCTTTGCTGAAGAGTTCGCCCACTACTTTCATTCCATCCAGCAAAAAAATATTGATGATATCCAAAGCCGGATGGCTCGCCAGTGCCAGATCCAAGTCCTTCTCCAGACCGGATTTCCGGCCGTCGATAATGCGCTGCCGTAGTCGTTTTTCCACCGGTAGGTTTTCATCTATGACCGGTTTTTTCATACGACTGCCTTTTTTACCGGCGTAGGTTTCCAAAATATTGGTTAACGGATCATAATCGTCGGTGCGGCGGTCAAAAATCAGGTCTTCAAAGAGCGTCCGGGCATTTTGATCGATCCTGTAATAAGGCAGAATCTTACCGGCCTGGACGATCGCTCCATCCAGTCCGGCTTCTATCGCCAGATGCAAAAACACCGAATTCAGAACTTGGCGGGCGGCTGGTTTCAGTCCGAAGGATACATTAGACACACCGAGACTGGTGTGTACGCCCGGCAGATTTTGTTTGATGAGTCTGATGCCATTCAGGGTTTCCAGGGCAGATTTCCGGAACGCTTCATCGCCGGAACCCAAGGTGAAGGTTAAGGGATCAAAAAAGAGGTCCGCGGGACGCATTCCCGATTCGGTAACGGCCAAATCGTAAATTCGTTGTGCTACAGCCAATTTTTGCCCGGCGGATTTGGCCATACCGTCTTCATCGATGGTTAGGCAAACCAAACCGGCGCCAAATTCCTGACACAACTCAATAATCCGGCGGGCTTTGGTTTCACCATCCTCCAGATTGATGGAGTTAATGACTGCCCGGCCGGTAATATTTTCCAGCGCAATGCGAATAGCAGCAATTTCCGTGGAATCGATCATAAGCGGAATCGTGCTCTGGGCATTCAGCCGGGAAACAAATTCCTGCATATCCCGCACTTCATCCCGGCCTACATAGGCCACACAGACATCCAGCATATGGGCGCCCTCGGCGATTTGATCGCGCGCCACCGTAACCAGACCGTCCCAATCATCCGCCAGGAGAAATTCTCTGAATTGTTTGGAGCCGTTAGCGTTGGTACGTTCACCGATCAGTAGTGGTTGGGGCTCCTGGACAAATGATGAAACCGAGTACAACGAACTGGCTCCCGGTTCGAACACCGGGTGGCGTGGCAGTGGAATCTGGTGTGATGCGTGTTCAACGACTGCCTTCAAGTGTTCCGGCGTGGTTCCGCAGCATCCGCCTACAATATTCACTTGCATATCATCCACAAAATGACCCAGGTCGTGGGATAATTCGTGCGGTGTGAGTTCGTATACCATTTCCCCGTTGATGTTTTGAGGAAGTCCGGCATTGGGAATCACGGAAATGGCTTTAGGCGAGTTAGCCATCAGCGTGCGAACATGCTCACTCATGGCTTTGGGTCCCGTGGCGCAGTTCAAACCAATGACATCCACGGGATAAGGTTCCAGGGCTGTGAGCGCCCCCAGCATATCCGTTCCCAATAGCATGGCGCCGGTTGCTTCCATGGTAACGGAAGCAATCACCGGCAGTCTTAATTTTCGACGTCGAAATTCACTAAAAATGGCATTCAGCGCGGCTTTGGCTTGTAGAATATCCTGGACGGTTTCCACGATCAGCAAATCCACGCCACCGTCGATGAGACCTCGGGCTTGTTCGGAATAGGCGTCTTTTAAATCGGCGTAGGTCGTGTGGTGGAGGGTGGGCAATTTGGTGCCGGGCCCCATACTACCGGCGACATAGCGTGGGTGGTTGGGTGTCGCAAAGTCATTCACCACGCGCTTTGCCAATTCTGCCGCGGTTTTATTGATCTCATACACTTTGTCCCGTAAATCGTACTCGTCCAGCACCACCCGCGTCCCGCCAAATGTATCAGTTTCCAACACATCGCACCCCACTTCCAAAAAGGAGGCGTGAATGGATTCGATGGCCTGGGGCTTGGACAATATTAGAAGTTCGTTACAACCCTCTTGGCCCCAAAAATCATCCACCGTCAGATTCAACCGCTGAATGCTGGTTCCCATGGCGCCGTCAAACACGACAATTTTTTCCTGCAATCGATTCAAAAATGGTTTCATTACCTGTTATTCAGTCCTCTCAGCTTAGGATATTGAAGTTAGTCCAAGATAAATTTGTTTCAAGATATGATTTTATTCAAAACCCATTTATGTCAAAATCCGGCACAATTCTGTAATCAGAGAATCTCCTGTTTTCCGTTTGTCCTCGTGTCTGATAGATTAAATTTGCCGTTGATGTGCAAATATTTAGCCATACTGTTTTTCACCGTCCTGATTGCTTGTAGTCCCATGGAAGATGACGCGACCCAAAATTCGGATGCTCAGGTCAAAACGCCGGATCAAGAAAGTTGGAATTCCCAGATATACATTGATACGGAGGGCCGGCGAGCCATTGTCGCCCGAGCAGATTATTTGGCGCAATACGATGAAAATCAGGAAATTGAGCTGATTGGTAATGTCAAACTCGACTTTTTTAACCCATCCGGCGAGCATGTCTCCTACCTGACTACCGACACCGGGCTGGTTCATCAGAACCACAAATGGCTGGAAGCACGCCATCATGTGGTGGTCGTATCGGATAGTGGCCTTACGCTCAAAACGGACCGGTTAAAATGGTTTGAATCTAAAAATCGGATTCAGACCGACCGCCCGATTACTTTGACAACGGATTTAGACACACTTTATGGTGTGGGATTCGAGTCCGACGCCAATTTGGAAAATTGGACCATCCGTAAACCCACCGGAGTAACGAACAGAGCTTTTGGTCATGAGTGATATAAACGACGATAAAATTTTCCAGGGGGTTGATCTGGGCAAGCGCTATGGAAAGCGTACCGTTGTTGATCATGTAACCATTGATGTACATAAGGGGGAAATTGTTGGGCTGCTCGGTCCTAACGGCGCTGGGAAAACCACGACCTTTTACATGATGACCGGTATGATTCGTCCCACTTATGGGACGGTTTTTTTGAATGGTATTGATGTCACCCACGAAGCCATGTATGCCCGCGCCCAGACCGGCGTCGCCTACCTGCCACAGGAGTCGAGTATATTTCGCAAGCTCAGTATTGAGCAAAACATTTTACTTATTCTGGAAACGCTGCCTCTCACTACCCAACAACGACAGGGGCGGCTGGAATTTTTACTGAACGAGCTCTCAATTAGCCCTATTCGAAAAAACAAAGGTTACCAGCTTTCCGGGGGCGAACGGCGGCGAACGGAAATCTGCCGCGCGTTGGTGACTGAACCGGATTTCATCCTGTTAGATGAACCCTTTGCGGGGGTTGATCCCATTGCGGTGGAAGACATTCAAAACATTGTGCTTAAACTTAAGCAGCGTGGAATCGGCGTTCTGATTACCGACCATAATGTTCATGAAACTTTATCCATCACTGACCGGGCGTATCTTTTGTTTCAGGGTAAAATCTTATTGGCCGGTACAGCCGAATATCTCGCCAATGATGAAAAAGCCAAGGAACTCTATCTGGGAAATAAATTTCGCCTTAATCGCTGAAGCAATAATTTAGTATGGTCCAACTTTCACAACAGCTCGAACTCAAGCAGACACTGACGCCACAGCAAATTCTTCTGTCAACATTGCTTCAGCTCCCCACTCTGGCATTGGAACAGCGTATCAAGCAGGAATTGGAAATCAATCCGGTTCTGGAGATAACCGATGATGTAGAAGATTCACTGGAAGAAGAGGTGGACGGAGATTCCGAATCAGATACTTCGGACGATCCGGATGATGATGCTGATTCGGGTTCCGATGAGGCCGAAGAGATCGAATGGGACGAATATTTCCAAAACGATGGTTATGAAGCCCGGGAACAAGTAGATCACAGCCAGGAAGAGCTGGAATTTCAAAATGCCTATAAGCCCAGCCTGTCGGAAACCTTACTGGAGCAGGGTTTGGAATTGGATTTGGACGAATTCGGGTATCAGATCTTCGAAGAGCTGGTCTGGAGTTTGGACGACCGCGGATACCTGTCCGGATCCTTGGAATTTTTAGCTGAAAAATTAGATCAACCGCTAGAAACGGTTACTGCGATTCACAAAATTCTCATGCACTTGGATCCCACGGGGGTCGGCGCCCGTTCACTGCAAGAGTGTTTGGTGGTACAGATTGAACAGCGTCATCCCGGTTCCACCGCCCATAAAATCATCCGCGACCATTTCGAAGATTTCGCCAACAAACGTTACGAGCATATCATGAAAGCGCTCGATTTAAGCCGGGTTGAACTCCTGGAGGCTGAAGCGTTGATCGAACATTTGAATCCCAAGCCAGGTGAGGGTTATCTCGATACGCATACCAATTACATCACACCCGACTTCGTTGTGCGGGAGCAGGACGGTGATTTTTTGGTGACATTGAATGACACGTTTATTCCGGAACTGCGGTTATCCAGCCGTTATATCGGTTTACTAAGTCAGCAAAAGCGGCTTGACACCGAGGCTAAATCTTTTCTTAAAAAGAAGGTCGAATCGGCCAAATGGTTCATCAATTCGATTCAGATGCGGCGCATTACCATGATGAAGGTCATGTACGCGATTATCGAATACCAACGGGATTTCTTTATCCATGGGAAAGGGCTTCTCAAACCCATGATTTTAAAGGACATTGCCGACCGGATTGGGATGGACATCTCAACCATCAGCCGGGTCACGAACGGTAAATATGTTCAGTGTGACTGGGGCGTTTTTGAGCTCCGGTATTTTTTCAGCGAAGGCATTGAGAGTGCCAGTGGGGAAAATATTTCCACGCGCCGAATCAAGGAACGTTTACGAAAAATTATCGAGGGTGAGGAGAAGAAACACCCCATTAGTGATGAAATTTTATCCAAGATGCTGCAGCGCGAAGGTTTTCCAGTGGCTCGGCGCACCGTAGCCAAGTATCGCGAGCAGATGAAAATGCCGGTGGCTCGTTTGCGCCGGGAAGTTTGATCACATTTTTTCAGCCTGGTTTATTTTACAGTCGATTTCGATTTGAGATTTAGAAAGGATCCGCATGCAAAAAAAACGCAAAAAAAAATTTTACGACGATCACGAATTCATTCATAGTCCGGGTGGCCGGCTGATTCGTATTCTGGCGGAATATACCGGTCCGCAAAAACTCTTTCGGAAGATGAAGGTGAAAGATACCATCGTCTTTTTTGGATCAGCCCGGCTCAAGCCGCGGAATGAAGCTGAGCAAGCTTTATCCGAAGGAAAATCCAATAATCTAGCGGCCAATCAAATGGCGGTGCTGGAGCGCGATCTGCACACGGCTGAATACTACGAGAAAGCGCGGGAGCTGGCCAAACGCATGACTGAATGGTCGATGGGATTAAAAAACGGTCAGCGGCGTTTTATTGTCGCTACCGGTGGTGGTCCGGGTATCATGGAAGCCGCCAATCGTGGCGCCCGGGAGGCGGGCGGCGTGTCGGTGGGATTGAATATTTCGCTGCCCATGGAGCAGAGCGGTAATAAATATATTACGCCTGATCTTGAAATGGAATTTCACTACTTTTTTATGCGCAAATATTGGTTCGTTTATTTTGCCAAAGCACTGGTTGCTTTCCCGGGTGGCTTTGGAACCATGGATGAGTTGTTCGAAACCCTGACCCTTATCCAAACCGGAAAAATTCATAAAGAAATGCCCGTGGTATTATTCGGAACGGATTTCTGGAATAAAGTCATTAATTTTGACCAAATGGTTGAATTCGGAACTATTAGTCAACCTGATCTGAGTTTGTATTTTTCAACCAATAGCGTGGACGAGGCCTTTGAATATTTGAAAGCTCAGCTGAGTAATAACTGGCTGTAACATGATCCGGAAATATCATACCAGGTTGAGTGTTCTTACAATCGTTGTCCTTCTCGCAGGCTGTGCCACACCCCCTTCCATCCTAAAGATCAAACCTTCCGATCGCACCACCTTTTACCCGTTACTCCGGCGCCAGGTACAGCGGGGTACTTTCAACTCATACGACGGCACAAAATTAAGTTATACTTATCTTCCCAACGATTCCGCCCGATACGTGGCAGCGGTGATACATGGCATTGCAGCGCATAGTCTTTTGTATGTTCCCCTGGGTGATTCCCTGGTAGCAAACGGTGGAAAAGTATATCTGTTGGATATTCGCGGTCACGGAGAATCAGCCGGCAACCCCGGTGATGTTCCGGGTTCCGAAACTTTGGCTAAAGATGCGCTAACCTTTTATAAGGCGATCCGCCGGCAAAATCCGGCCCTTCCCATCGTGATCATCGGGCATAGTTTGGGTACCTTCATTTGGGAGGCAGCTCTTGCCAAATATCCCACCCTTGATCCGGCAGGAGTGGTTCTACTCGCGGGAGGAATGGCGCCCGGTGAAATGAGTGATCATTTACGGCATTTGGATGGTCATTTTATTTATCTGCATCCGGCCAGTTTATTTTTATCCTGGATCGGATTTGACACACGCCCGGTGGAAATCCTTTTACCCCATGACTCTCTTCTGGCAGCCGGCCATTTCAATACTCGCTACACGTTGAAATTTTTACGCGGTCAGATATTTACGTCCGCCGAATATGACCGTTGGTTGCAGCGAACAGCAGCATTTCCGTTGTTGATTGGGGTTGGATCAGATGATGCGATTATGTCGATTCCCGCTTTGAAACGGACTTTTATGGCCGCGGCGGCATCTGATAAATCTTTTAAAGAGCTCCCCGGTGTAACCCATATTTCTATTATTTACGAGTCGGCGCCGGTGGTGAATGACTGGCTGCGTAAACACTTTCTTAAACAGGAGTAAGCAAAATGATATTACCTGATCGTGAAGATGCCTGGAAATTACTCTGCGAATACACTCAAACTGATTCTCTGAGGCGACACGCTTTGGGAGTGGAACAGGTTATGCGTAAAATGGCTGAAAAATTTGGCGGTAAGGTGGATGAGTGGGGTCTCACGGGTTTGCTCCATGATTTTGATTATGAGAGGTACCCCACCGCC
Organism: uncultured Lentisphaeria bacterium; assembly: GCA_964543125.1. Lineage (GTDB taxonomy): Bacteria > Fidelibacterota > UBA8477 > UBA8477 > UBA8477 > CAZIWX01. The sequence continues at coordinate 8,395 of CAZIWX010000094.1, forward strand.
GAGGAACATCCTTTCAAGGGGAATGAGATCCTCACGGCAAAAAACTATCCGGAATCCATACGGACGGCTATTATGGGACACGCAAATTATTCCGGAATTCCCAGGAAATCCGAGATGGCTAAAGCACTCTTCGCCGTAGATGAACTGGTGGGATTTATATTCGCGGTTACCTATGTTCGACCTTCAAAATCGATTTTTGAGGTCCGCCCAAAATCCGTGAAGAAAAAGTTGAAACAAAGATCCTTCGCGGCGAGTGTGAACCGGGACGACATTGCCCAGGGAATGGAAGCCTTAGGGGTTGATCCAACCGAGCATATTCAATTTGTAATTGATGCTCTGAAAGAAAAAGCCATCGAACTGGGATTAGCCGGGGAAATCACATGAGAATCTTGAAGGCTTCGATTTAATGCTAAAAAGCCTGGCAAGATTGTCAGGCTTTTCTTATTCAAGGCCAACCGGGCTACCAACAGCTGGCTCGTTGAGGAGGAATACTAGGCTTAGTTTATTGCGGCTATCCCCAAAACCTCATCAATTGCCTTTATCATCGAATCTTTAGGAAGCGCACCCACGGCCATTTGGGGTTTACCGTCCTTGGGAACAAATAGCAACGCAGGAATACTGCGAATACCGAAAAGTCCCGCTAATTGTTGTTCGGCTTCCGTGTCAACTTTGTAGACCTTCAATTTCCCGGCATACTCGGTTGACAATTCTTCCAAAATGGGCGCAACCATTTTACAGGGGCCACACCAATCCGCATAGAAATCAATCAGGCATGGCAATTCGCCTTCGAACTGCCATTCCGGGTTCTTTTCCCAATCGAATACCTTGGTTTTAAAACTATCGGCTGTTAAATGTTCGGTCACAATGCCTCCGTTCAATTTCACTTTTTATTAAGAAAATCTCTCTTCGCCGCTGGCAGCCACTTCTCCGTGCCGCGATAATAAGATGATCATTTGTTTCAAAAGTTACGAAGTCGCGGAAATTGTTGGAACCCGGTTGATTTATCATAAAGATTCAAGCATATTACCTACTAAAAATCAGACAATAGGGACAAAAATACACGTATATCAGATCAAATGTTTAAAGAGTCCTTCAAAAAAATCGCCGCACTCTGGGTTCTTCTGGGAATAAGCGGGATATATGG
>CAZIWX010000095.1:0-9225 GCA_964543125.1 uncultured Lentisphaeria bacterium
CGGGCAGCGTTTTGGTGCGACCATTCCGCGAGCCAGCCGGGCAGCTCGCCATTCAAAATCTGTGCGCTGTGTGGATTATCCTCACACACACCAGGATCCGTCATCGCTGCCGTATTGATGATAATTTCCGGCTGAATTTGGTCCAGCCAGGTGAGTAATTTTTGGCGATCATGCAAATCCAGCTTTACCGAGTGCAGGTTCGATGGTAACGGATGTTGCCAAAATTGGTATAGCGTTTTTGCAGGGGGTAAAAACCGGCTCAGCGTCCAACCCAATAAGCCAGAGCCGCCGGTAACCAAGATATGTATTTTAGTTGATGCAGTCATACGACACAAAGATTCATATGATGGTTATGGTATTTTGGGGCGGGAAAGAATCAAATACTGACTGTGTTGATTTACTTTAAAAATTGCCCTTCGACGCGCTCAGGGAGACAATTTATAAACCCTATTTATTTCGTCACTTCGTCTGGAACTTGAATCAGCTCGATACCCGCCTCTTCAGCATGGCGCACGATGTGTCCATCTCGATAAAATTCTTTGTAAAACACACGCTTAATTCCGGCGTTGGCAATCAATTTGAAACAATAATAACACGGGCTCGCGGTTACATAAATATCGGCGCCGGCGATGGCGATACCGTTCCGGGCCGCCTGAACAATGGCATTGGCTTCGGCGTGCACCGTCCGGATGCAATGCTCATCTACCATTTCATGTCCAACCTTGCTACAGTGGGGCAAACCGCGGATAGATCCGTTGTAGCCGGTACTTAGAATCATTTTATCGCGGACAATTACCGCGCCCACAAATTTGCGATCACAGGTCGAACGCGTCGCCACCTGGGTGGCGATCTGCATGAAATACTGTTCCCAACTCACACGAGATGTCATGAATCAACCGATCTTTAACAAAATTAGAGTAGCAGATTTCGCATGTCCCGCACAGCCGTTTCCAGCCCCACGAAAATTGCCCGGGCCAGCACGCCTTCGCCCAGGACGAAATTTTCGATTTCGTCGATTGAGACCAGGGGTTGGACATTCTGATAATGCAGGTTTCCACTCACGGCCACGCCGAGTTGATTTTTAACGGCGGTTTTGGCAAGAATAGCCAATTGTTCGCGCTCAGCCGCCTGGGTGGGTGGGTGCGTTGACGCGCCAAACTTGCTCACATTCAGCTCAACATAATCAGCTTCCAGCTTATAAGCCTGGCGCAGCTCATTTACATTGGGATCGATGTGAATGGAAACGAGCCGATCCTGCTGTTTGAGTTTGGCTACGAAGGTTGCCAGGTCTTTTTTATGATTTTTAAATAATTCCGCGCCGGTAAAAGTTACCTGCCGCACCGGTAAATCGATGGCGGCTTGAACCAGGTCCGGTTTGGGTGGAATGCGCAGGTTGAAGCGCACATTGGGCGCCAGGCTAACCAACATTGCCACCGATTGTTCCGTAAAATCGGGCTTGGATCCGTTGTAAGTCAGGCAAAATCCGTTCACACCCGACAAATGGGCAATATTCACAACCCCCGCCAGTGAAAACCCGGTTGTCCGGACGCCAGCGCTTAATTGTGAAAAAGGATCCAGGTTGAGTTCAAATTGTGCCATGTTTTCCTCGTCAGGTTGAAATTATATTCGCCGGTATTCATGCTTTAGTTCACCAAATCCGCAACCGGTACCAAATCGTATCCGGCCGATTTGAGCAGGGGTAGATAACTTCTCAGTGCCGTAAGCGTATTTGGCCGGCAATGCCCGATGGCCACGGCATAACCGTGCTTTTGGGAGAGTTTTGCCAAGTGAATCAGCTCTTTTTTAATTGCGTCCACATCATCTACATCGTCTAAAAAAATATTCCGGCGGGTGGTCGGAATACCCATCTTGCGTGCTGTTTTTTCCGCCACGGTAGCGGCAATCGTACGACTATCCACAAACCAAAGGTGTTTTTCCTTTACCCAGCGCATCACCGTGGACATGAGATCCGCATCCTGGGTTCCACCGCTGCCCTGGTGATTATTAAGCCCCATCGCGAAAGGGACGCTTTTATAAGCGCGCTGGAGCCGATTGTCAATCTCCTCGTCGGTAAGATCGGGGGTTAAAACAATACCCGGCTCACTGCTGGTACCATTCACCGTCACCAGCGGCATATGAATCAGGATAATCTTGTTGCGGTTGTGGAGCGCTTGCGCGGTTCTCCGGGAGTAGGGCTTCTCGGGGATAATGGAGTAACTCAGGGGGTCTTTTAATGTCACAAATCCCTGGATCGTCTGGTTATACGAATATCCGAAGTCATCAATAATAATTGCAATTTTAGGGTGCCCCCGGCCCGGGTTTAAACCTAATGGCAAAGTCAATCCGGCAGTCGGCGTTACGGTAAACTTAAAAATCAGGTCCGCCCAGACGGTCGTGTCTTTTTCTACTTTGAAATGCCACTCAACCGGCTGTATAGATGTCCTTTGAATAGTGAATCCGTACCCCCTCAGGGTATTCCCAATTGCTTGCTGGACATCATTAGGGGTAAGGGTTGTTTTAGCGGGCAACCGGTAAGTATGAATGGATTGCCCGCCGGGGTAAAGCTCCAACTCATCGGTCGTCAGCCCCGGGAAGCGCTGTTGCAGCGATCTATCCAGAATAGTATTAATTGTGTAATATCCTTCATAGAACGCACCCGCTTCGGAGGTTTTAGCCGTGCCGGGAATCAGCTTGCCGATCCAGATACCCACCACAATTAAGACAATCAGAATTAATCCGGCTAAACCCCACTGTCGCCAGCGATGTTTACCCCGGTTTCCGGATTCGTATTCGAAATATTGATAACGCATGGATACTTAGTTCTTCCTCGAAATTGTCCGGCCCGGGAATGATTCCGGATAGCCCTTTAAGCCCAAACTCCACGAATCTGTTCCAGCGCATTGCCAGAATCGGTTCAACCATATTCTACTAACCGGAATACCGGACAGCTTTGATGGCGTGGGTTCGGAAAAGTCTGCAAGTCGTAATTGATTCATGATTTTTTATGGCAGGAAATGTAATGCCGGAAATAGCGTTGCTAAAGGGCGGAAATCGTTATTTAGATATGTTTTAATAGTCGGATTCGTCCTGCCAGCGAATGATCCGCCAGATGGCATCGGCGCCTTTTCGGAAGCTAAAAACAGCGTTGCCGGTCACATGGATTTCAGTCCCAATATCCAACGCAAAGGTTTTTATAAATCGCGCTTCATCCGCCTGAGCGATCTGGTCCGCCACCGCCAGGCTGTCCAGGCGGTTTCCCTGAAATCGATATTCTTCAAAAAGCGTGGCATTCCACAGTAAATTGAAATGGCTGTAAGCTTTTAGTAAACGGCCCGTAGTCCGCAATTCAGTATCCCGGCCCCAAAAGGTATAATCACCGGAGCCACCCACATCCGGATCGTAGTATAGGAAAACAAAGCCGGTATCAATGAGCTGGGAATAAATCAGTGAATCGCGGTAGATATAGGCATAGCGCATATTTTTCAAAACGTCAGCGGGCGTTGCCTGGTTCGTTAGAGTGACGCTCTGACTACCGGCGATATCGCCTTCGGCGGGGGCAAATGGATTCCAGCAGCCTGTGAGCCAACTCAGGATTAGGAGTGCACCGAAAAAAAGACCTGTCCGGCTGGCAATTTGACGTGCAAGGATCATGGGAGTAGTGTTTTTAGATAAGTCCAGGAATACAGTGAATCGGAACCCAAATCCGTCCAGCGGGTGATCTGCCAATAGCTGCCATTTTCCCGTACCAGGGACAGCCGGGCCTGACCCGACAGATGTTCCGGATAGGCTGAGCGAGTGATAGTATTAAAGCGCAGGTTGAGGCGATAATCAGCCTGAAATTCAATTTGTTCGCCGCTGATTAGTGTTTTCGTTTGGTTAGACCAGGAAAAATCGTTGGTGGTATCACTGTTCAGCGCGGAGAAAAGCGCTTCCAGAAATTGATCCTCTTCCGCATAGCCCCAATCCGTGAAATCGAGTCCGCTGGTGGATGCCACGCCGGGATCGGGTATGAATTGAAAAGCGTTTGCTCCGGCAGCCGAATCAGCCAATAAATCCAGAAAATATTTTTTATCCAAGGCCTTGAATGATAATTCAATATCCGTGATTACGGCATCCGGGTTGGTGGGTTGGATCCACTGATAGGGGGAATTATTAAAAAGCGGAGGGTCCGCTGATCTCGGGGTGAACAGGTCACACCGGGTGAGGAATCCGGCAAGCAGGATCAGAGCCCAGGTTTTCATACCGCGCATAACATGAAATTAGGCTCACCGGGTGGAAAAACAAGGACGACTTCAATTTGAATCTTAGGTGTTTGGACTCCGTGTATTAACTTTACAGCACCTTGCACCCATGCGAAGGTTTGATACGGCATGAATGCATTAGTCATCAAACGCTTAAAAAAAAAGACGGTCCATTATTTACCTAATAAGGAGGTTATCCATGCGCACACTTGTTTTTGTGACTTTGGCAATTCTCTTAGGTTGCCGGGGTCAGAGTCAGGATAATGCTCACAAACCCAAAGGAGGGGGAACCAGGTTGACAACATTTAGACTTTCCAGCTCGACATTCGAGGCTGAAGGGCTAATCCCCAGCCGCTATACCTGCGATGGCGAAGATATTTCACCTCCGCTAAAGTGGGTGGGGGCACCGGCCGGAACCAGAAGTTTGGCCCTGATTTGTGATGATCCGGATGCACCCGCCGGAACGTGGGTTCACTGGGTACTCTATAATCTACCGGCAACGGTTGACAGCTTACCGGAACAGGTTCCCACTACCGCAATGCTTGAAAATCAAGCGCTCCAGGGTACCAACAGTTTTCGCCGGTTGGGTTATGGAGGACCTTGCCCGCCTGGCGGAACGCACCGTTATTTCTTCAAGCTGTATGCTCTGGATGCAATGCTTTCGTTGAAATCCGGTGCCACCAAGGCGGAGCTCCTGGAGAAAATGGAGGGACACATTCTGGCGAAAGCCGGGTTAATGGGCCGGTATCATCGCCAAAGCTGAGCGACTGGTCATCACAGCAGCTGAAGTTGTTCCCCTCCCGGTCTCTGAAAAGCAGTCGTAGACAATACGGGGGCTTTTCGGCCAAGTTTCGCCCGTTTGCGGGCAATCCGGAACAGGGATGCGATTTGTTCAGCAAAAATCCCCTGACCCCGCATCCGGCGGCCAAACCGCGAATCGCTTAGATTCCCGGAGCGGCTTTCCCGTAGCCGATTCAAAACTTTTTTCTTCCGGCCGGGATAATGCTGCTCCAGCCACCGGGAAAAAATGTCCTCCACACCCCGCGGCAATCTTAGCAAGGTGTAATCGGCGAATTGGGCTCCGGCGGCGGCAACGGCAGCCAGGATTGCCGGAATTTCGTGATCATTGAGTCCGGGGATCACCGGCGCCACCAACACGCCAACGGGAATACCGGCTAGCCGTAATTTGCGGATGGCTTCCAGGCGTTGGGCCGGCCGGGACGTACGCGGTTCGAGAGTATTCACCAGCTCATTTTCCAGGCTGGTAATGGATAAGATCACCAAGGCACATTGGCTCCGGGCCAGCTGGCTGAGTTGATCCACATCCCGGGTAACCAAGGCGTTTTTAGTAACTACGGTAACGGGATTCCGAAATTTAACCAACACCTCCAGACAGCGGCGGGTTAGTTGCAGTTGCCGTTCCAGGGGTTGATAGGGGTCGGTGACGCCACTTAAATTCAGGACTTGTGGTTGCCAGCGGGGGGCAGACAGTTCGCGATTTAACAGGGCGGGTAGATTTTCCTTTACCATGATTCGGGTCTCAAAATCCAAACCGGCTGAAAAACCCAAATATTCATGATATGGCCGTGCATAACAATAGCTGCAGCCGTGTTCGCAGCCGCGATAGGGATTCAGGCTGGCAGTGTAGGGAATATCCGGACTTTTGTTGTAAGTGATGGCCGTGCGGGAAGCATCGCGGAACAGCAGCGTTTCCGGTCGTAACGGATTCTCCCCGGCAGTTTCACCCTCCGGTACATATTCCAAACGCTCGAATCGGTTCCGGGGGTTATCGCTGGCGCCGCGCCCTTTTATGGGCTGCTTTGGATTATCGACTAGCATTTATTTTGCCAATTATACATCCCGAAACAAAACCGCCCTCACAGAAGTGAAGGCGGTGGATTAGGCTATTTTTTCCGGTTGGGATCAGAATGAAAAACCGGTCTCAATCGAAGTAGATGTAATGGTCTCATCCGGGTGATCAATGGCGCCGCTGCCATCCAGGTCGCGGTAAGTCTGACGGAAATCCCAGGTCAGCGTCACGCCACCGGCCAATTCAGCCGTAACCCGGTAGCCCATGAGCGTGCCCTCGCTCTTGATGTTGAACGGGTCGGCCACATTCATACGGGTGAGATAGGCCCGGGCATCTTTGACTTTAGGAATGATTCCGGGTGACAGGGCAATATCGCCGTAAATGCCTCTTACCGGATCGGCGCTACCCTGGCGCATATCCTGATAAGCGCCGCTGACAGTGACGATGTTCAGTACACTTATCCCCAGGCTTCCGAAAATGCCCTTCAGCGGATCGCTGGAGAACAGTTTTTCATAGCGCGTGACGGGTAATAATCCATGACCCGGTACATCTTCAAAGGAAACCCGTTCAATGTCGTAGTTTTGGTTGAAGAGATTGTAAACAAAGTCGCCACCGGTCATGCGCCATTCCAGTCCCAGGTTGACGATTTTGAAGATGTTGGCGCGGATTCCCGGCGCCGCCAGGCCCCAACCATACTTGGTTTTAAAACCAGCCGGCTGATCCTGAGTATAAACAGTATAGCTTTTTCCGGCATACTTACCGAATTCACCAAACACCATCAGATTCAACCAATTGTTACTCAGAACCGGATAACCCACATCGGCACTCATGGCGGTGATGGCGTGGGGATTATCGTGGACATTGAACGGATCGGCCTTGAGGTAAGTGGAAGCAAACGCCGTTTCACCATTCGTGATCCACAGCGGATCATTATTGGCAATACCACTACTTACAGGTGCGTTATCAGTATACCCATCGCCATTCCGGTCAGGATCGAGGGCATCCGGAATGCCGTCACCATCTGAATCCACATTCATCCTTGGATCGACATATTTCTGATCCGGTGTACCATCCACCAGATCGGGATAGCCGTCACCATCGGCATCTTTCAGACCCAGATACTGATTGTAATCGGTAATCGCGGTGGCGCCGAGGGTAAGTTTACCCAGGGAATAGGTAGCCCGCAAGCCGGCCAGGCCAAACCCGAAATTGGGCGTGTTGGTGATTTCCTTGAAATTGGCCACCATGGTTTCCAGGCCGATGGGACCAATTTTAACGCCCAGGTGAGCGCCGGTTTTCCGGATAGAGGGATATTCCATCATGTTGGAATAGCCGCTCATGAAAAGACCGTAGCCCAGAGTCACATTATCCAGTGAACCAACCCGGAGAAAGAAGGGATCACCCGGCTGGGCCCAGCGGATATAGAGAATTTTATCGATGAGATTTTTCGGTTTGGTCCATTGCTCCGTAAGGATATTGCCGTCCTGATCAATATAGAGAATCAGGTCCAGCCCCATACCGAATTTGCCGAAGGAAATGTCGGGCCGCAGGGCGATTTGGTTATACAGCTTACCATCAATGGTTACCGCGCCAAATCCGGCGTCCATGGCCAGATTGCCGCCAAATAACCCGCCACCCGCTTCTTCACCACCGCTTTCCGCGGTTCCACCTTCGGGTGTACCGGCCGTGGGCATTCCGCCTGCGGTCGGCGTACCGGCTGTTTCGGACGTTTGAGTGGAATCACCGGCGGCCAAATTGCCGGTTCCCGGTGCGGGTGTCTGGCCGAATTCTTCTTCCGGATCTTCCGGTGTTTCACCTTCCATGGTCGGAGAGTTCAAAACACCACCCGTGCTGGTGGAGGTCACCGTTTCCCCGGCCTGGGCCGAAGTGATGGCGCCCGAAACGGTATTTTCAACATTTACAAAACCTTCCGTCACGACCACCCGGTCCGTGCCGTTCGGATCGGACAACGTCCAGAATTCAGTGCCTTTAACCGACGCTACCGAGGTGGGGGTTTGGACCTGAAAGCCCATTTGGGGTCCACCCTTATACCGGCTTAACGCTTTGCCAAAGTCCAAATGTACCGTAAAAGTATTTCCCAGCACTTGTTCTTCCAGGCTCAAGGAGATTTCCGTGTTGGGGCGTAGTTTGACTTGACTTTTATCGTCCAGCAAAACCAAGACGGCATAACCCTCACCGACCTTCAGCTTATCATTCTGCTCCATAATCGTACCCATGGTAACACCAGGGGTAAAATCGGTTTCACCGGATTTGAGCAGAGCAACATCTCCGCTGACTTTGGTTATTACCGCCAGTTTGTCGGCAAAAACAAAGCTTAGCAACAAGCTGAAAGCTATTGTCGTTCGTAACATCCATTTCATAATAGTGTGCTCCATATTTTTTTAAAAAGGTTCTCTTCCCGGGTTGCTCCAACCTGTTTCAGGTGATGGCATTATTTGGGGTTGACTGACAAAATCTAATTCAAACAACATTTATTACTCATTTAGATTTTCCAGTATGAAAGCTACGGTTGGGTTGAATTATTTCAAACACAATCCGACAACATCATTTCAACCCGTTATCGAAATGGTGCTATCATTTATGTAAAAAGCCTGATTGACTGATTCAGTCTTTGTCCAGGGCTTTTAGTTCTTTCTCCACCTTTGCCAAAATTTTCCGGTTGCCTTCGTCTTTTGCCGTTGGAACCCGGGGTAACCGGGCCGCATTTACACGGCTGCCCAGTAATATTTTCAGGGTAAACCACAACACGGCCGCACCGATGACGGCAAAAACAACCACCATCCAGTAACTCACCTGACCAACAAATTCATCTGACTTGGGAGCTGCCAGGATGCGATTTCCGTAGGGCATTCCGGTGCGAGGATCAATTTTATGGCGGAAGTAGTCCAGAATCTGGTTATCCGACTGGCCCTGGAGTACCAATTGGCGAATCTCAAGACGTTCTTCCTCGGTGTAATCATTGCGATTGTGAGAATGCAAAGGCCCACCAAAGCAGCAAGCGGCCATGATCTGTTTTTCCATATTGATGGTTTGCTCTTTTTGAGCAGGGTTCATCTGATTGTCCAACTTGGTGATCTCATCGGCTGAAAGCGTGAAGACCAGTAGAAAACTAAAAAGGAGTGTAATGACTTTCATGACGCTAATTTATATCCC
>CAZIWX010000096.1:0-9109 GCA_964543125.1 uncultured Lentisphaeria bacterium
ACATCTTATGACCATTTCTGCTGCCCTGGTGGGGGTCGAAACGGGTGATAATAAAGGACTCGATCCCAACTCGGAAGCCCATTTCTGGCCCCTGTTGGAAGAGGGTGTGGGCGGAAAAGTATATGCGAATCCACCGGAAAAGCCCATGGCGGTTTTAAGGCCGGGGGCGGGTGAAGGAAATCTGGTCGGAGGCTGTTTTGCACTGCTGAATAATCTATTGGGGACGAAATATTTCCCCCCCCTGCAGGGCAATATTCTGGTGCTGGAAGATATCGGCGAGAATGTACAGCATTTTGATCGTATGCTGACCCAATTTCGATTGGCCGGCGTTTTTGATCAAATCAAGGGGCTCATGCTGGGTCAATTTCTTGACTGTTGGGAAAAGGCCGAACCGGACGATTTTTCTTTGGAAGAAATTGTCCGGGATGTGGTCGGCGAGGTGAATTTCCCCATCCTGGCCAAGGTGGCTTACGGTCACGGCCGCCGGAAAATGGCTTTACCCCTAGGCGCCAGGGTCCGGCTGGACGCGGACTCGCAAACAATTTCGTTTTTAGCTGTTTAGGCCGAAGAAACAGGATCCGGATTTGACCTCGCCAGCAGGCAGGCAAGCTGTCCGCTCATGGATCCGTGGGTAAAAGTCATTCCATTTTACCCACTCCCATATTATTCTCCGCTCTTTGAAAGGAAACGCACATGTCGTTTATCGAATATATTGGATACGTCGGTTCGCTGCTAGTGGCTGTTTCGCTGACCATGCGCAACATCTGGCGCCTGCGGTGGATCAACCTGGCCGGTTCGATCCTGTTCACATTCTATGGATTGGTTTTGGGCCTTTACCCGGTGATAACGGTCAACGCCTTTATTGTCATGGTCCATTTATACTTCCTCCGCCAAATGGCGCGCAAACGGGATTATTTTTCGTTGCTGCCGGTGGATGCCCGGAATTCCCGCTTCATGCAAAAATTCATCGAGTTTCACCGGCGTGAAATCCGGCGGTTTTTCCCCGGCTTCAAAACCGAGAACTCGGAATCCCCCGCGGCCGTCTTTATTTTGCGAAACCTGATTCCGGTAGGTTTGTTTGTCTTTCATCCACATGCAAACGGCGAAATTCACATCGACCTGGATTATGTCATCCCCGCCTACCGGGACTTGAAAAACGCCCGCTTTATGTACCACCCGGAAAACGATTATTTCCGAAAGTATGAGGCTCATACTTTTCTCATGACACCCCAAAGCCGGTCCATGCGCAAATACGCCAAACAAATGGGCTTTACCGCGGATGTCCACCAATCGGACATCTATCGACGGCCAATTCTGCAACCGGTCTGAGTTCGGTTACTATGCCGCTGATCGAAGCGTCATCCTACCAGCCGCCCCGGCTTCTTTCGAACGGCCATATTCAGAGTATTTACCCGGCGCTGTTCCGCCGGGTTTCAGGCGTGCGCTATCAACGTGAACGAATCGACACACCGGACGGTGATTTTCTGGATTTGGACTGGTCGCGGACAGGCAGCCGCAAAGTCGCCCTGTTGTCCCACGGGCTGGAGGGCGATGCAAGCCGGCAATATATTCTGGGACAGGTTAAAATACTCAATTCCCGTGGCTGGGATGCCTGTGCTTGGAATTTTCGAGGTTGCAGCGGTGAGCCCAATCGAACCCTGAAATTTTATCACTCCGGTGCGACGTACGACTTGGAAACCGTGATTAACCATGTTCGTTCACGATACGCCCAAATCGCGCTGATCGGGTACAGTTTGGGCGGGAATTTAACTCTGAAATATCTGGGTGACCGCGGGAGTGATCTGCCAGTGGAAATTTCTCGGGTGGTTGCGTTTTCCGCCCCGATTGACCTGGCTGCCAGCTCTCTGAAAATGGGTCACTGGTCTAATAAAATTTACATGGCTCGTTTTCTGCGGAGCCTCCACGAAAAAATTCGCGCCAAGTTGCCGCAATTTCCGAATGAGTTGACTGATACCGGTTATGAGCAAATTAAGAATTTCAAGGATTTTGATGATCGTTACACCGCTCCCATCCACGGATATAAAGATGCCGGGGACTATTGGCAAAAGTGCAGTTCAAAACCAGGTCTGGGAAACATTGCGATTCCCACCCTGCTGGTTAGCGCTCGGAATGATCCTTTCCTGCCAACCGCCTGCTTTCCGGTAGAGGCGGCAAAAGTAAATCCCCGCCTTTACCTGGAGATGCCACAATCCGGCGGCCATGTTGGATTTATGGCCTTGAATCCGGAAGGGGAATATTGGTCGGAACGGCGAGCAATGACGTTTTTAGAGCATGGGTGTTGACACCGGGTCGAAACCAATTTTCAGCGAAGCCCATTTGGTTTCCGGTTGGAACCATTCCATGGAACGAAATAATACAACATCATTTTTCAAACTAGCGCTGCACCCAATACGTGGACTATGATTAATTGGGCCGTCTCCACATCAGATTTTGTGGGACAGGGTGAGGGAAAAATTCCGCTCTTCTCCCATATTTCGTTCCAATTCCACATAGTAGTATTGAAACAGGTTTTGCACCCGGAAGAGTACCCTCCAGCTTCCCGCCGAGTAGCCCAGGCCGGCATTCCAGACCTTCACCGGCACCCGCGGATCATCCGGAAACAGGAGGGTGCGATCCATGCGGCTGGCATATTGGTATTCCACCGTGGTGGACCAGCCCCGCCAATTCAGCCCCAGGATGGAAACCCAATGATGCCGATACCGGTACGCCAGAGTGTCCCGGACAGCGCCCGTGTTATCCAAAGCCACCGGATCGAGATAGGTATAGCTGGAACTCAGCCTGATCAATTGCCGGAGTAAAGTGCCGGTAATCCCCGCTTCGATACCCCGAATTCGGGCATCCGTAATATTCTCAAAATGAATAATGCCCAATGTGTCGGGTGTGGGTTCGATCAGGTTTTTAAAATTGTTTTGGAAATAGGCGGCATCCAGTTTCAACTGATCCAGGATGCCCGGACCCGGCATGATCCAGGTGGTGCCCGTTTCATAAGCCAGACTGGTTTCAGAGACAAGCTTCGGATTGGGCTCAACCTTGAAGATGCTTAGCTGAGAACGGGTGAACATTTCGGCAATGGTGGGTACTCGAAAGCCCCAACCCACATTCGCCCGTAAGGCGAGCCCGGGGACTGGGCGCCAATTCACGGCAAATTGAGGCGAGATGGTCTTATCGGAAAAGTTTCCGTCCACCGCATACTGTTCCCACCGTCCACCCAGGCTGATAATGGCAGTCGAGCTCAATTGTTGTTGAGCCAGAAAATAAACGGCGCTGGACAGGCTATAGTGTTCACCAAACAGATTCGCATTAATCCTGGCCTGCTGAACGGTTACTCCGGCGATGGTATTGAGTTGATCGGTCCAGTTGGCGCTGAGTTGGTAATCTCCGTAGAGTTTCCGCTCATCCGAATGATCCGTATTGGAACCATGATCTCGCCAGTGCACCTGATACAGGGAACCCCGGCCTTTCAGAACGATTGTTGGTGAATAGATATAATTATACAAAGCATTTACATTGAGTTTGGCGCCGTCAATGCGATCATTTTCCAGACCGGCGGGTGCTTCAAAGGGATGGGCCGCGCTGCGCCATTGTGAGGATAAACCACCATTATCCGCCAGAAAATTCGCATACAGGGAAGCCATGTGCCGGGTTCCAAAGTTAAACTTGATTTTCCCGGTCAGATTCAGAGCATCGTACCAATCCAACCGATTGTAGCCGTCGTTGTGTTGACGCTGGACCCGGAACCAGCCGGTGTTGGAACCAAACGATCTTGAATGACTTATCTCGGCCGTGTAAAACAGTCCACGTCGATCACGCCACTCCCACTGGGTATAACCGGGTTGGCTATAAGCACCTGATTTAACCCATATACGCGTTTGCGGCCGATAGGAGCCACTCCGGGTAATGATATTCAGTACGCCACCCATGGCGCTGGAACCATAGAGGGCTGATCCACCGGCCTTGACGATTTCCACCCGCTCAATTTCGGAAGTGGGTACGATCTGCCACGTCACATTTCCGGCCGCGCTACCTAACAGCGGCACCCCATCCAGGAGAACCAATGACCGGCTTCCGGCCCCCAACGTGTAGCCGCTGGCGCCCCGAATATTCAACTGGCCGTTAACCACGCTGATGCCCGGTTCATAGGGTAAGACCTCCACCAAATCTACCGCGGCGTGTTGTTGGATCCGCCGGGGACCGATCACACTGATCGACACCGGTGATTCCAGGATATTTTGCGTTTTGCGGGAAGATGTTACCACAATTTGAGGTGAAGACAAGACATCCGGTTTCAAGGGAATAATGAGATTGTGTTCGCCGCCGCTGATGACCGGAATTTCCCGTATGATGGCTGCCCGGTAACCCATCATGTTGACTGACAGAGTGTACTTACCCGGTTTTAATTTGGAGAAAATAAAATGTCCGTCAGGGCCGGTTGTGGTGCCCACGAAAGTATTTTGGACCAAGATATTGACACCCGGCAGTGGGTCACTGGTTTTGGCATCCACCACCTGACCGGAAATACTGCCCGGACTTTGAGCAATGGCATTTATCGCCAGAGCCATGAAAAGAATTATCAAGCGCTTCATCAAAAAGCAACCGTCCGATTAACACGTTGGATCGATTCTTTTTGGATAAAGATCGGATGGCCGATGGTTTCAAGATCATGCTCCAAAGTGACAACCGGCCAGTTTCCATGGAGCTTGAACGAGTCCAAGCGAGTCGCAAAAAGCCCCGGATCGATGGTTAGCCCCAGGGTAATTAAAAAATAGGTCCCGGGCTCAAGCTGAATAAAGTAATCAACCCTCAGTTCGGAACTATCGGCCGGCGGTTGAGCGGGTGTACTATAGCTGATAAGATGATCGGCAACCGTGGATAAATCGGTGGGGATTTCATCCAAAGCCACCAAAGCGGCGCCTTTGATCGAATCCGGCCAGGCGCCCTGAAATCGCAAGGTCCCTTCCACACCACTGACCGGCTGTAATCCCGTGGATTGGGTACACTTGAAAAGAAGCACAACCCCGACCAGCAGGAGGCTTCCGGAAATGATATTCCAGTGTTTGACCGACGGGCGCATTCCCGGTACTTTACAAGATATCCGTGAGCTTGACTAAGGGGATTGAAGCATCGAAGGCTGCATTCAGGCTTTCGATAAACGCGTTGGCAATAATGGCGTAACCCACATTATTGGGGTGAAGACCATCGAGACTAAACATGGTGGTCGCCAATTTTAGTTGGATCGTGCCGGTAGAATCAAACCCGACCAAAGCCGAGGAATAGGTTGGTCCATCCTGAAAGGTGTAGCCCGAAGTACTGATCGAATTGAATAAACCGTTGATATCCACCAGGGCATCAATTTTTCCGGCGGCCAGCGCGGCACTCAGGGTCTGGTTATAATTATCAATCACCCCCCGAACATCGGCAGCTTCACTGGCATCGAGAATCAAAGTATCATTAATCGCGTCTTCCGGCCCCGGAAAATGTCCGTGATTGATGGAATCCTGAAGAGCAAAAAAATCGGGTAAAGCAAAAAAGAGAACATAGTCATCGTCGGTGAGCTGCTGCGGCTGACCATTAATCATGCCGTATAGATAAACCTTATCATGGGTATCCGGATCACGTACATACGGTGGCAGACTCGTGAAATAAGGTACTTGGGTAATATCCGGGATATTAGCAGCAATGAGAGGGGCGATTGTCCGGGAATTGAGTTGGGTAAGTACCGTATCGAAAGCCGCGGCAAATGCTGCCGGAGAGGTGTAGGCGGCGGCCGCCAGCCCTTGAGCGGCGGCTTCGAGAACATCATTATTTCCCACCCACAACGTAATAACCGTTGGCTCCAACGTTAGGGCTTCCTGGATGACGGTACGCCCATGGTTACGGAGAATTTTATCCACAAAATGATTACTGTCCGCCTCCGCGGCCGTGGTAGCGGCGACCATCTGTTCCACGTTGATACGCGGTATACCCAAATTATTAAAAGCCCGATCCAGGTTGTTATTCAGTTCGATTCCGGCATGAGAAAAACGAATGGTCAGGTCCAGGGGGTTAATAACAATCCGTCCCTCGGTGGGTATAAAGCTGAACCCGGAGTCGGACATTAACGGTTGTTGAAAATCCGTAATCCCCACTTTACGGGCGATTAGATTGGGATAACTGTTCGCTTGAGCCGCTTCGTACAAGGCGCCATTCGATACGCCGGCGGTCAACGAATTTCCCAAAGCAACATAGCTGGTAAAATCAAGGCTGCCCGTAACATCCGGGTTGGTTCCGGTTGGGTTATTACTAGTACACTGCCAAAAAGTAAAAACCATTAGCGGACTGAGCATCAGTAACCGACCGGGTAAAACCAATTTAGGCATGACGAATATCCTCCTGATTTGAGTGCGGAAGATAGAGGGTAAAATTATGTTTAACAAAACAAAAGGGCTTACTGCAATGCAATCAGACGGGCATTCGAGAAAATCAGCTCATAGGGATCAGCGATGCCGGACGAATGACTTACTGAAAATAACCGGGCCTGTTTTCCGGGTGAAATTGATCCCAACTGCTCGTCAAAACCCAGGGCAACAGCGCCATTGATGGTGGCCATCTCTAAAATTTCCGGGGGATTGAAGCCGTATTCAGCCAGAGCCGACCGCATTTCCTTACGCAGGTCCAGGTGTTCGGCGAACGTGCCGAGGCAGAGATTAAAGCCCTTATTTCGCATGATCAGTGCCGGCGCGGTGCCCAACTCCCAAACCCGATCGAAGCGCGGATGCAGACACAGGTGAAAATCCACCGGATATTCCTGCAATATTTCCAAATCTTCCTCGGTCACATGGATCATCTGGCTCAAAATGTTGTCGTTTACTGCAAAACCACCATCCAGCAAATACTGTATGGGGGAAACCCGAGGTGGCCGCCAGCGGTAGTCCATATCGTTTTTCGATAGCAAGTATTGATAAATGGGGCCGTTGCGGTGATGGAGGAAATGATCTTCTTCCCGGCACACGGCTAGGGGGAGGGCCGTACGGCGTTCCATTTTGGCAATTTCCAGCAACAGTCCCGGCGCCGTCGTAAAAAGAAATTCCCCCGCCAAATGATGCCGCGTATGCCGGGTATCAGCCCAGGCTTTAAATTCCTGCCGCCGCTGACGCCACGTATCGTAGACCTGGTACTGGCGAAAGCCGGCTACCGTATGGAAGATGGCCGAATAGATACCGGAATCTTCCAAATGCCGTCCGATCACGGGATGCCGGGTCCGGATGCCCACCGCAGCCGTTCCCGCTTCCAGAATATTTTTCAAGGCACTTATTGCCTGACTCTGGTAATCGCTCTCACTTTGAGTGGCGGATCGGTTATATGCGGTATGCAGCCAGGTAATAAAATTGCCTTTTGCTGTTTCGGTCAGGCGCCCCGTTGAAAAATCCGAATGAAACATGGTATTGACCAGCGCCGGTAATATGACGGAATGCCCTAAATCCCGCACCGAATCCCGGTCACCCTGAAATTCCGGTTGTGACCCCAGGCCGCTGACAAGCCCGCCTTTTACGGAAATATATCCGGCTTGGATCGGCGGCCGGGTAACGGGAATTATCCAATCGGCAAAATAGGTTTTTAGCGGCATACCGGCAATTTAACCACCCGGTGTCCAAAAGCAAAAATTGTGGTATAAAGAAAAAATATATTCGTCATTGATAAAGGGGTTTGCTTGATAATTGGCAACTAATGGGTTAAACTGGCATAAAAATTGAAGATCGTAACCGGTGCTGCCAGCACCAAAATTATAAAGCTCGGAGGACTCAATGAGTAGAAAAAAAATTGCCTTGATCGGCGGGGGACAAATCGGCGGAATCCTGGCGCTGATTGCCACTCAGAAAGAACTGGGTGATGTTGTAATACTTGATATCCCTGATTTTGAAAATCCCGTGAAGGGTAAAGCACTGGATCTCATGGAGCTGAGACCCCATGACGGTTATGATGTAAACATTACCGGAAGCAGCAACTACGCTGATATCGCCGGCGCCGATGTCATTGTCATCACCGCCGGTGTTCCCCGGAAACCGGGAATGTCCCGCGATGACCTGCTGGATATCAACCTGAAAATTATTAAAAATGTGGCCGCCAATGTAAAACAACACGCACCCCGGGCATTCGTCATTGTGATATCCAATCCCCTGGATGCCATTGTGTATTCATTTTATAAAGTCAGCGGCTTCCCCAAGAATCGCGTAGTGGGGATGGCCGGCGCCCTGGACTCGGGACGCTTTCGGGCCTTTTTGGCCATGGAAACCGGCTATTCCGTCCAGGATGTCCAGTGTCTGGTATTGGGCGGCCACGGCGACACAATGGTGCCCTTAACCCGCCTGGCTACTATTGGCGGCATCCCGGCAACGGAACTGCTTGCAACCGATCAACTTAAAACCATCGAAGACCGTACCCGGATGGCGGGTGGCGAAATTGTAAAATTATTGGGTAACGGATCCGCCTTTTTCAGTCCGGCGCAGTCAGCCATGGAAATGGTGGAAGCCTTCCTCAAGGACAAAAAGCGAATCATCCCCTGTGCAGCCCTGTGTGAAGGTGAATATGGTATCAATAGCCTGTTCATCGGCGTACCGGCCGTAATTGGCGCGGGTGGTATGGAGAAAATCCTGGAGGTTCAACTTACGGAAGCGGAAAAAGCCGCTTTGGAAGTCACCGTTGACCATGTGTCCGGCGTGGTTGCGAAGACGGGATTATAAAGCCCGCCCAAAAGAGGTGGGGTTGATTCGCCTCCTGACAGAATTTAGGGCTTATTCCTCTTTCTTGAATAGCGAACCCCGATTGACGATTTAAGAAGCCGGAAGGTTTTCTTTATTTTCTTAAATCATCATTCGTTAATCGACCTTCTTTGTTTCCTGAATTCAACCTGTAACCGATTTCCGGACGCCAGCCGGCGGATGGCGGACTAAATCGGTTCTCGATTTGCTTTTTGAAGCGGAAACCAATTTGGCCCAATTGAAATCCCGGAATAAGGGGCTGAAGCCCGGGGCTACGGAGGAAACCCAACCGGGGATTATATGATAGTAGATTTTGTACCATCCCGTAAGGGATAGGTAGAAATTAGCCCACC
>CAZIWX010000097.1:0-9089 GCA_964543125.1 uncultured Lentisphaeria bacterium
GGGCCGTATCTCAGTCCCAGTGTGGCTGATCATCCTCTCAGACCAGCTACTGATCATCGCCTTGGTAGGCCGTTACCCCACCAACCAGCTAATCAGACGCAGACCCATCTAAAGGCGTGAGCCGAAGCCCACTTTGACCATCGAAACAGACGATTCAATGGTATCATTCGGTATTAGCCCGCCTTTCGGCGAGTTATCCCCAACCTAAAGCCAGGTTGTCTACGCGTTACTCACCCGTTCGCCAGTTTACTCATGATCCGAAGACCATTTTTTCCTTGACTTGCATGTGTTAAGCACGCCGCCAGCGTTAGTCCTGAGCCAGGATCAAACTCTCCGTTGTATTTATCTTGGCTCTTCTTTTTATTCAACTCAAAAGCATTCAACGAGTCCGTTGAATGAGTAATCTCATATCAACCTTTGACCCTACACGCCTAATTTTCAAATAACTTCCAGGGTTTCCCCCGGCCTTCTTGTCGAAAGCTGCGTAAAATAATTTTTAAGGATACCGGTGTCAACGTGAAAGGCAGAAGATTTCTTGCTCTTTTGCCCCGGGAATTCACCCCCCTAATCCACAACTATCTCACAAAAAGCGCGGCGAGTATACACCCCCCGTTTACTTATGACAAGGACTTTTTCCCGGACCCTAAAATGAAATTGGCCCTGACAATTCCGCCAATTTTAGCCGGCTGTTTTCATTGAAGGATGTCATTCCGGCCGGTGAAATTTCCCTAAATATCTTAAAAAATTAAGCCGCTTCATCGGTAAGCCGTAGTGGCTTAAATCAAACCCTGATTCAGCTTATTTTTAATTAGCCTCATATGATACTATTTCAGCAGGACCAATTTTTCAGTTTGTTTGAACGATCCTGATTTTATGGTTAGGAAATACAATCCGGAACTCATCAATCTTCCATTATCATCCCGACCATCCCATTGCACCTGATACTCACCAGCTGTCTGTGATTGGTTGACCAGTGTCTTTACTTGCCGTCCCAGTTGGTCGTAAATCGTGAGGTTTACCTGACCGTTTTCAGGAAGCGTGTAGCGGATTGTGGTGGTTGGATTGAAGGGGTTGGGATAATTCTGAAATAATTGATACTGATCAGGAATCGACGACACATTTCCATGATGAATCGATACATAATTGCCAGTATCGAATTGGAGAGTGTCCAGGGACGTAAAAGGTTTGATTGTACGAACCATCAATGTGTCGCCTAAAACCGGAAGAATGGTATCGCCATCAGCTGGAGCATAAAAATGGAGGCTCCAGCTTCCATGAAGGTTTTGTTCAGCGTCGAGGAACAACATGCCAATGAAATCGCGGGGTCCGATGAAACCATCTTGTGGACTAGCATCAATCAGAAAAATTGAATCTAGTACGCCTGTTGTCGCATTCTTAACAAGACAATTAATCGGATAGTCCTTATTCCAGGGAGTATCAATCGGCGTGTTATAAAATATCACATTGTAATCGCATGGTTCAATAAGTGAGTTTGGGGTTGTACCCAAACTATAGTTCAAATTTGTATTACCAGCATTCCAGCCGGAATTGTCCTGATCAAGACTGAGCTCAGGATTGTCGAAGGATAACCGTATGCCGTGAAACAGGTTGCCCATATAAGGTGTGAGGGGCAGTTGTTCATGATCGATCAGTGTTTGATTGGAGTTCAAATCTTTAACACTGTACATCGTTGAATCGATCGTCCCGTCAAAGGTGACCCGATATTCATCTCCGGTTATTCCAGTGGGGTCAACAATATTGACGATCATTTGACCCGTTGCCAAGCCTGTTGAGTGAGTAATTAATGTATCGGGGAGCGTTGGGAACTGGTTATTGATGGAAAATCTTATCGTCTCAGCAGTATACGAATTACCACCCTGAACAACCGTCCAGCGGAGTTTACAGAAATCACTATTAGAAAAAAGTCGCGTGTTCCACTCATATGAATCTTCGCCCATGGATACGGAAATTGGTTGCCAGGTTAAACCGTCATCCTCACTTAACTCGATGATTGTCGTCGTAATATCTCCGTCCGGATCTCCGGCGCGCCACCGGATGGTGACCGTACTATCCAGCTCCCGTTCATATAACGGGAATAAAGGGAGTAAATCCGGTTCTGCTGGCGCTGAGTTATTAAGAATGAAGTAGGGACTTTTTACAAAACGCCAGGTGTTGCCTGCAAACACTCGGATTCCCAGTTGGTAATTATATCCATCGGGCAGGTTGGCGGTGGACCAGGCATATGAAGATTGTGACATATCCAGACTGTCGACGTCATGCCAGCCGGTACTGTCATTGCGGGTATAGAATAATTCAGCATGCTCGATCGGTTCACTTCCTGCGGAAAGCGAATAATTCACAGTTACAATATTCGTAACAATCTGGTCCAGAATTGGGGTATTTATTTGTACTACGGGTGGACTCACTTCCGGCATAAAAATATCGCGATATGCATTATCCACATTCGCCGTATTCTGGATCAAATCCGATTTGGTTTCACCGAAAATAAATGCGATGGGTACCCGTTTGGTCTCCCCGGATTGGAGAGCAAAAAAGTTTGTCCCAAAGATTACGATATTATCGGCATTCTCTTCGAACTGAGAGGTGATTATCGGTGATGTCAATTGGTTCCACCACGTCATTTCACTATAACTTATAGATGTATACATAGGAATTTGAAGACTTGTTATCCGATCTCCTTGATTTAGGTCCACCAGGTGAATTCCCAAATATCCCGCTGGACGGCCATTGAACTCTGGTCCACTCGTATTATTATGATCCCAGGCATAAATTAAATTTTGAATTGCAGGTTGAAGTTCCCCGGTCTGTACTTCTATTCCACCCTCCAAGAAACAACTTATTTCATCGTCGGCATAATCATTTGGTCCCCCGATATGCGGATCGCCTTTCATACCAACTACAACCGAATCCATGAAATAGTCACTTATATTGGTTACTTCGTACACCAGAAGAAGTACATCCTCCAACTCAGGTATATCCCATTGATAACCCCGTACG
Organism: uncultured Lentisphaeria bacterium; assembly: GCA_964543125.1. Classification (GTDB taxonomy): domain Bacteria; phylum Fidelibacterota; class UBA8477; order UBA8477; family UBA8477; genus CAZIWX01. The sequence goes on from CAZIWX010000097.1 coordinate 3,019, forward strand.
GCTACCTGAATGCCTGCACCTGAATAAGTGGTATCGCCAGCCAATGCGTGGTATTCACCCCAATGACGGGCAACATATCGATCATTTAGAACGTAATATGATTCCAGATTACCAAGAATTACACCATCACCTGTTAGCCCCGGCCAACTGGTCCAATCCGCTGGCCAGGTTCCTGGGTCATCGCTCCGGGCAATACTCCCATTCTCAGTATTTGCTGCATATCCTGTTACTGGTTGCCAATCGTTAGGAGTACCAAAGGGATTATTCCCCGAGACACCACCCACCACAAGTCCATCTTCAATAAAGTGAATTGCAGTCCCATCATCACCAGTTACCCGAGTACCGATTATTAGGCCAAATTCAAAACCATATCCCTGGCTACTACCAGCAGGCCATTCAAACGAGGGTTCTGTGTTTGGCCGTCCAATCGAACCATAGTTGTAAATCAATGTCCGTACTTGGTTGCCATCCATCAACCCGGACAAACGAACAGGCTGAGATTGGGCATGGACCAGACTTATTACAAAAGCCCCCACAATGCAGAATCGACAAATTTTAGATAGGTGCATATCATTCCCTCGATGTGGTCATATGATACTATTTTACGAGCAGCATTTTCTTCCGGAGATGAACATTACCGGCATCCAGCTTATAAAAATATATCCCACTTGAAAATCTGTTCCCCGTAAAAATGATCCGATATTTACCGGCTTTCTGATTTTGATCAACCAGAGATTCTACCTCACGTCCGGTTATATCATATATCCGCAAATAAACATGCCCTGCTTGTGGTATCTCGTAACCAATAACCGTTAAAGGATTAAACGGGTTGGGGTAATTCTGATTCAGTTTGTAATCGGTTGGGATTGCCGCTAACGACGCATCCTTTGTGGCACTGTACGGCTCGCCGTAAACCCCCGTTCGGGCCCAATTTCCTCGGGCGGTCGGCCAGTATCCCAAATCACCGGACGGTGATTTAATATCCACTACCGCTAATAAAGAGTCTGAAGTAACGATTACTTCCCAATCGCCGTCTGTATCAATATTTGCAACGGTGGGTGTGCCACGTACCCGGCTAATCAAATCAATGGGAAAACCACTGACATCGCTTCCGTCCGCAACCAGTCCATAAAGATGGTGATCATCAGATCCCACAAAAATCTCCGGGGAACCATCGTTGTCGATATCAGCCAGAACCGGCGAACTGGATATCGTTGATTCCGTGGTAACCGGCCAACCGGATAAAAGCGTACCACTGTTGTCCAAGGCATAGATCTTACGATCATAACTCGTAAAGCAAATCTCCAACTGCCCATCTCCATTCAGGTCACCAACCGCCGGCGAGGTCCGGATGTTCTGCGTGGGATCATCGAAGGTCCATAATATCTCTCCGGTGTTACTGACCGCATAGAGTTCATCGGCATCGCTGCCCACGATGATCTCAAAACCACCGGCATTATCAATGTTGGCCACAACCGGATCGCTCACCAGACGATCCCCCAAAAGCACGGGGAATCCTTCCACCTCGGTCCCATCGAGTTGGAACGCATGCAACCGGTTGCCCCAGGTACCCACGATAATATCCAAGTTCCCATCACCATTCAGATCCGCAACCGCTGCACCTCTGGTCATCTTTTCGCTGGATCCCAGGGTAATCGGAAAACTATCAACCGGGGAACCGTCGTAATTGAGAACGACCAACTCCTGGTTATAGCCGGGTTGGATAATTTCCAGATCACCGTCACCATCGAGATCGACTAACGTGGGGGTTGCCATAAGATATCCGGAGCTGGTCAAGAGCGTATCTTTCGAACCATCATTGTGGATGAGATACAGTTTTTTATCCCAGGAGCCAATCACAATGTCCAGCGAACCGTCATTGTCAACATCACCCACAGCAGGCGTCGCTGCAATTTTACCGCCCGTTAAAACCGGGAAGCCAATCAATTCAGAACCATCAGGTTCAACGGCGTGAACCAAACTATCCTCACCCGCAAAAATGATCTCCTTGATACCGTCATTATTAATATCAATTACGGCATTTCCCGTTGCGCTGGCCCGGCGCATGTGAATGGGAAAATTGGGCTGCCACATACTGATTTCAACCTCAAACGATAAATCAGTCTCATAAGGGTGACCGGTCTCCTCATTCGCTACCAGATGTAAACTGAAAGGGAGGTTACCCGAGGGGGCATCAGTCGAAACCGCAAATTGAAAACGATCGAACAAGGGCGTGCCAATATTGCCATTTTGTACGGTGCCATAACTGCCGACGGAATCCAAAATCGTCACATAGGGACTGGAGCTGGTCAAGATTCCGGAAACATCCAACGCGTCCACCCAGCCTGGTGCATTTTGGATGACCACGCGCAGCCAGGCGGTCTCTCCGGCACTCAATTGTCCATCGCCATCATCATTTACGATTTGAAGGCTGTAGTTGCTGTATTCCAACCGAGGGAAAATCAGATGAGCTATGGCATTATAAACATTGATCCGGCCGGTTCCCAAACCACCCGCATAGGTGGGATTGATATCGTCGATGGGATCGGCGGAATTGAGCATGGTATTCACTAACTCATCGTTGGTCATGCCGGGATTCATGCTTTTCAATAATCCAAAGCAACTGGCAACCAGCGGTGAAGCCATGGAGGTCCCGGCCCAGGCATTATAAGCTCCGGCTGTGGTAAAAACCGTACTCCAAATACCTTCACCCGGTGCGGAAAGATCGACGGTGGGACCATAAGTTGCCCAACTAAAATTATCACCGGGGCCCACAGCCGTTACCGAGACCACATTATTATAAGCGGAGGGATAATGCGGATCGTTATTGGGTGTACCGTTATCATTGCCATTGCCTGCGGCGGCCACGATCAAAACACCGTAGGTATTGTAAGCCGTGTTGATAATTGCCTGTTCCGAGGAACTGAATCCACTAAAAGACCCCCAGGATAAGTTGATGAGATCCGCCCCGGCTTGTGCAGCATACAAAATGCCTGAGTATCCGCCCGAGATATACCCATTGCCGTCCTGGTCATACAGGCATTTGACCGGCATAATTAATCCATTAAAAATAGCGGAAGCCACACCCGTTCCATTGTCCGTTTCAGCCGCTAATAATCCGGCTACATGGGTTCCATGTTCCCGGACATCCAAAATTGCAGAGCCGGAAATGGCGGCCATGGGATCCCGGTCAGGGTCGGGTCCACTGGTTATTCCGGATACATCCCAGCCAATAATATCATCGGTATACCCATCGGAATCGTCATCCACTCCATTCACGACCGGAGAGCTGTCCGCCACCGCATCCTGGAGATCGATCGTCCCGTTGCCATTCACATCGCCCACATAAGCGGTTAACTCCGCCGCCGACACGGTACCGTTAGAATCGCTGTCAATGGCATTGAACAGCGCCGCGGGGATCTCATCCTGGTTAATCCAGATATTATTTTTCAGATCGGGATGTGTATATTGCACCCCTGAGTCTACCGATGCCAAAATAATATCGCGTGATCCGGGTTCCTGACCACCGGCAATATTCCATAAATCCCAAGCCCGCGGTGCTTGTACCCGGGGCAGATGCCATTCTGATCCAAACCGCGTGTCGTTCGGTGAATATTCCGGGTAGTTAATATGTTCAGATTCAGCATATAGAATATTTTTATCAGCGGCAAATCGGGTGATCGCGTCTCGTAAAAAATAGGCTGAACGCACTTTCCCGAATTTGACCCGGTAGATGTTCACAAGGCGGATTTCACCATCACCCTCCTCTGGCCGGGCATTGGGTAACCAGCGTTCAAGCCCGGTGGCGCCGGTTTGGGCTAACAGGTTATCCACACCGGGAATACCCGTTACCGGCAGACCTGCTTTAGATGGCGTGATTTCGAATCCAGGCGAATTGCTGGTAAATGCAATTAATATCCGGTCTGAATATTGTTGGGGGAGTTGCGGATTGGCCCATAAACCGTTCAGGGCAAATGTTAGCAGAGCCAGGATGTAATTTAATCGTTTCATTAATTTATCCTTATTTGCAGGTCTAAAAGACTACGGAAGCTGAAAGTCAATGATGCATGCTCACTAACCTCCAGCTTCCGGAATATACACCAGGAATGGCGTTAAGCTATTTGACCAGCGTCATTTTTCGGGTGAGCATTTTAGCGCCACTGGTCAGCCGGTAAAAATAAATCCCGGAGGATAGTGTGCGGCCATCCAGGGTCACGCGATAGTTACCCGCTGTTTGCATCCGGTTCACCAATTCAGCTACTACCCTGCCATTAATGTCATAAACCGTCAGATTAACCAGACCGTTTTGGGGCAGGCTATAGTTAATGCCGGTAGAAGGGTTGAATGGATTGGGATAATTCTGCTCCAGCGCGAAATCCGCGGGAATCTGATGATCCGTCAAATCGATCCCAACTGTCACCCAGGCGGTATCCACAACGGCACGGATCATGATATTGGAATTTAATCCGGCTTCCGACATGTTCAACCAGGCGCCCGCGCCATAGATGTACGAATTCCCCTGATAGCCGGAATTATCGACACCCAGGGAGGGCGTGGATGAAACGACCTTCCAGCCGACATAAAACGAGCCGGAATCAACCCAAATAGAGTCTGCTGTAATGTCCCTCTGATTCCAGCCATAGGCTAAGCCGGTAACCCCCGCCCGGAAAAGATAGGTATTAATATCGGTTGGCGGTGCACCTTCAGGGCCACCCTGCCAGACATACGCAATGGCATTGCCGGCGGCATTGGGATCGTTAACATAATAGCGAATCCGTTTTAGTAGTACCGGATAGCCTGCCGGTGTGAATTTCACGGCTAAATAATTGCCCGGATCCACATTGTAACCGCCATCAGCGGAACCGTCGTCACTGGCCAACTCGATCACACTGGCTGCCTCGGGTAATACAAACACTTCGGCTGAATAATCACTCTCCACCCCGAGATAGGTGGCCTTCACGGCGTAATAATAGCCAATACCATTTTCAGCGGTATTGTCGGTGAATGTACCGGTTGACAACGGCGTTTCATTTAGCGGTGCACCGAAGGAAGTGGTTTCGGTCCGGCGATAAACATTATAGGTAAATCCACCGTTGCTGCTGGTCGTACCCGTGGCGAACAGCGCGTAGTTTCCATCTAATCCGGTACCCGTCAGGCTGACCATGGCGCCGCCGGAACGGGGCGTCCAACCATAAGCTTCCCCGGCATAGTCATCGCTGGAGTCCAGATATGGAAATGGATAAAGCGTATCGGTGTGTGCCCAACCCACAAAGAAATGCCCTTGCACCGTCAGATTGGCAACGGATAAGTCGAAGGACTGGAATTCATCCATGGCGGCTGGCATAACCGGATCACTTTGATAAATGATGTGCTCACCATCATCCCACACCGTCACCTGAATGGGTGCTAATTGCCCGGGATTTGCCGTGTTCCCGCTGGAAACCATGTAATAGAATGAATCCAACGCCGTGGGGAGGGTGGCGTTGAACCGTTGAGCCCATGCCGAACCGGCTATCCGGCCCAGGGTCCAGGGCGGTGAACCGGCAATGAATGATTCATAGCTATCATCACCATAGAAAAACTGAACCGACTGAGGTTCATTGAGATCATCCCAGGTAAGTGTGACACTGCCGGGGGTTGCTTCCGCCGTCACATTAGCCGGAGGTGGAACCACCAGTTGGGTGGTTTTAAAAACTTCAACATCATCTACATGAAAACCGGAACCGTTACCACCATCGTCGTTGTTATCCACGCGCGACTGGAATTTCAGACGAATACTTTTGCCGGCATAGGGGGTGAGGTCCAGATCACCATTAAATTCCATACCGGCTTGGTAAACCGCCCAATCAGCACTGCCGGGACGAGATATATCCCCATAATCATAGAACAGGTCATTCCAGAGAATGCCGGATGCAGTCATGTTGGTCTCATCTTCCGCGTCATTGAAGAACAGCGTATCAGTGGCATTACTGACTAAAATATTATCGACCTGAAATCCGGTCAGGGTAGGGTCGTTCGCGGTGGACCAGGATGCATCGGAACCCATGACAAACCTGATAATAATCTCTTCC
>CAZIWX010000098.1:0-2519 GCA_964543125.1 uncultured Lentisphaeria bacterium
GCCGCCTTTTTGAATTCTTAACATTGGAATCAGCCCAGGCCGGATTGAGTTGGTATACGGTGTTGCGCAAAAGAGAAAATTACCGTGTTGCGTTTAAGGATTATGATCCAAAAATAATCGCCGGATTCGGCGAGAAAGAGGTATTACAACTGTTGGATAATCCGGGAATTATCCGCAATCAGGCCAAGATCCGGGCAACCATCAATAACGCCCAAAGATTTCTGGAAGTACAGCAAGAATTTGGCAGTTTCGATGCCTATATCTGGCCCTTTGTGGACGGTAAACCCATCGTCCACGATATTCAAACCCTGGCTGATTATCCGGTGAAAACGCCTGAATCCGACCGATTAAGTCTTGATTTGAAACAACGCGGATTCAGGTTTTTAGGTTCAACCATCTGTTACGCGCACATGCAAGCTACCGGTATGATCAATGATCATTCCAACGATTGTTTCCGAAAACCGGAGATAATAGCGCTGTAAAAAAATTTGAATGCTTCGTCCTAAATAAACGCCGGTACCCCGAGTATTTGAGGCATTGCTTTCCGGCATTAACCGAATGATGCCGGATTTTAAAACCAGCCGGCTTTTTTACCCGCTTTTAGGCCCTCGTCGAGCCGGATATTTTTTATTAACCCACCTCGGCGGGTAAATTTATCCCGAACTTACCCTGGCTAAAAACAGCTTGCCCCCGGGGAACAATTAATTGCCATTCTCATACAAAGAAACGCTATGCTGAAGAATATCACATCTCTGTTCATCGTCACGCTCATGTTGGGTACCAACGCCGCACCACTGTTGGCGGCTATCCCTGCCAGAGTGCAGTCGTGTTGCCGTGGTGACGCCGGTTGTGCCATGCATACCGGTAAAACGCTCAAGTGTGATATGGGAATTAAACCGTGTGAACCGCATATTTTCTTTGCGGTGCTCATGGCGCCTTTGATAAAACAAGAGCACAATGTTCAGCTAACCTCGACGCCGGTACCGCAGTTTATCGTTTCGGCCCTGGTGACCCAGTGGATTGAAATACCACGCGTGCATCAAGCTGACTCCGGTCCAAATCTTTTTCGGGCATTCCCTCTGATTATATAAAATATTTTCCCGGCCTGGTACCCGGTCCGTTGACTATGGGGTACCGAAGAATATGGTTCGACCTTACCTATGGTGTCGTTTATATTGCTATAAAACGTCACACAATATTGGGAGAAATAAAAAATTGAGACTAAAATACCCTGTCATTGGCATCTTTGCCCTGCAACTATTGTCCGGCTTTGCAATCGGCGAGACCAATTTAAAAGACATCCTGCTTGACTCTCTGGTAGCAACAAATCGCAGTATTCAGGCGGCTCGGGCGAATTACGAATCAGCCCAGGCGGAAATTGGAGCCAGTGGCGTGCTGCCGGATCCCAAGCTGGAGATTACCACTTCACTCTCACCGATCCAAACCCGCAACGGTCCTATCGAAAATCAGATCATGTTGGGACAGAAATTCCCCCTGTGGGGAAAGCTGAAACGCACGCGTTCCATTGCGGAACTCAAGCGTGATATTGCTTTTCAGAAATATCAAGCCACGGTTGTCGTCACTGCTTTTCAAATGCAGAAAGCGTGGGCTGATTATCTCAAATTGGCCCACTCATTAGAGATCCTGGATCAATATACGGCTGAATTAGAGTCATTCCGGAAAGTGGCACTGACCCACTACTCCACGGGTCAGGGTAACACTCAGCACCCCATCTTAAAATTGCAGATTGAGCAAGCGTTGATGATGAGTAAATCCAACGATATGCAGAGCCAGCTGGATGCAACAATCCATTCACTACAGGCGCTATTCGACGGTCATTTTAACGCTGATATTTTTACCCGGGCATGGAAGGCCAGGAATCCCGCGGAGCCCGCAACTTATTGGCTTGAACTGGCAGACAATATCAATCCCACGCTCCGGATAAAACGCAGCCGGGAGCGGATTGCCGTGCTGATGAAAGAGCTGAGCCAGCGTAAGAGCTACCCGGATTTGACGGCCGGAATGACCTATTCCGTCATTGGCCCCACCAATTTGGGTGGCGCGGTTGAGCCGGGTAAAGATGCGCTGGGCGTAAAAGTCGGGCTGAACCTGCCGATTTGGTTCAAACGCAATAAGGCCCGGGTGCAGGCGGCCGCAATCAGTGAAACCGCCTCCCGGGAAAATACAGCCGCGACCTGGAACCAAATACAGGCCGCTATTCAGTCGCAAGTGCAGGATTTAACGGAAATAAACCAGACCTATCAACTTTACGAACATCGTCTGATTCCCGAATCCAAACAGATGTTGGCTTCCGCCTACTCAGCTTACCAGACGGGAAAAATCAGCTTCCTGGATTTGCTGGATAGCGAGCGGATGACTATTAATGTTCGCCTTGGATTTGAAAATGTAAAAGCCCGCCGCACTCTAGCCGCGGCGAAATTATACAACGCAGTTGGCCTGACCGGGCCGTATGGAGAGACACCTGATGAAAAATAAATTTACCCTTTTAATGATCATTC
>CAZIWX010000098.1:2619-9009 GCA_964543125.1 uncultured Lentisphaeria bacterium
ATTGCCGATCTGTCCACTATTTGGGTGTATGCCGACATTTACGAATATGAATTGCCCTGGTTAGCCGAAGGTCAAAAAGCCAGTATCGCCTTATCTTATCTGCCAGGTAAGATTTTCAAAGGTAAAGTGGACTATATTTATCCATATTTGGAATCTAAAAGCCGAACCATTAAAGCCCGGCTGGTATTTCCCAATCCGCATCTCGCGTTGAAACCCGGCATGTACACCAATGTCACTATCCAGGCATCGCCCGTGACTGATGTACTGGCGGTGCCGTTGGAAGCGGTTCTCTTTTCGGGTGAACGCTCATTGGTATTCGTCTCCCTGGGCAAGGGCCGCTTCGCACCCCGGGATGTGGTGGTGGGAATGGAAAGTGGCGATGGCTATTATGAGATCAAATCCGGACTACAGGCAGGTGCTAACATCGTTCTTTCGGGTCAGTTCTTGTTGGATTCTGAAAGCCGGCTGCAGGAAGGCATCGCCAAGCTGTTAGGCAACCGTAAAAAAGCTTCAGCACCCTCGGATACGGCCCAATCAAACCCAAATACCGACATGGATTCCATGCCGGGAATGGACATGGGTGGCTCGTCCACGGCCGGTCAAAAGATGGACAGCTCTGCTAGGCAATCCATGCCGGTGCACGCTCCCGCGGCTGGGGTTCCCATCTCCACCGAAAAATTCGGGACGGTGAAGAATGGCCAACTTACCTATTACACTTGTCCCATGGAATCACATGCGTTTGTGAAGGTGAATCATCCCGGTGACTGTCCCGAATGCGGAATGAAGCTGGTGAAAAAGACCGTGAAATATGATGAAGCCATTACCTGGTACACCTGTCCCATGCCTGAACATGCCTATGTGGTGGAAGACCACCCGGGGAAGTGCCCGGTCTGCGGTATGGAATTGGTGGCCATGAACAGCCGTGATGGCAAATAGGGCGGCGGGGCAAATATGATTGAACGCGTTATCCAATGGTCGATCAATAACCGCTTTATTGTCATTTTGGCGACCATTTTTGTTATTCTGGGCGGCTACATCGTCATGTCTACCACACCTCTGGATGCCATTCCGGACCTGAGTGATGTGCAGGTGATCATCCAGACCAACTACCCGGGGCAGGCGCCTCAGGTGGTGGAAGATCAAATTACATATCCATTAACCACCGCGATGCTGTCCGTGCCTTATGCAAAAGTGGTGCGCGGTTACTCCTTTTTCGGCGTTTCCTTTGTTTACATTATATTCAAAGACGGCACGGATATCTACTGGGCTCGCAGCCGGGTGCTGGAATACCTGAATTTTGTCTCCGGCCGGTTGCCGGAAGAGGTCAATCCTCAACTGGGGCCGGACGCCACCGGCGTTGGGTGGGTGTATGAGTACACCGTGGAAAGCGATAATCACGATTTGCAGCAATTGCGCTCGATCCAGGATTATTATCTTCGTTACGAACTCATGTCCGTTCCCGGCGTCTCCGAAGTGGCCAGCGTCGGCGGTTATGTGAAGCAGTACCAGGTGGAAGTAGACCCTAACAAGCTTCTGGCTTACAACATACCGCTGAACAAGGTCAAAATGGCCATCAAGCGCAGCAATAACGATGTAGGCGGCCGCCTGGTGGAAATGGGTGAAACCGAATTCATGGTGCGTGGGCTGGGCTACATCAAGAATATCGATGACATCAAGAACATTCCCGTGGGCGTTGATCGGAACGGGACGCCGGTTCTCATCCGCAATATCGCCGATGTTCATTTGGGACCGGAATTACGCCGTGGACTAGCGGAACGGGATGGCGAGGGTGAAACCGTTGGCGGCGTCATTATCATGCGCTACGGCGAAAATGCTCTGGAAGTCATCCATAAGGTCAAAGAGAAGCTGGAAGAACTGAAATCCGGACTTCCGGCCGGCGTGACGATCAAAACCGCCTATGATCGTTCTTTGCTCATTGAACGAGCCATTGAAAATTTGAAACGCAAGCTGCTGGAAGAAAGCATCATTGTCGCGTTGGTTTGTATTGTCTTTTTGCTTCATTTTCGGAGTGCCTTCGTTGCCATCTTCACGCTACCGGTGGGCATCCTGATCGCTTTTATCATCATGCGGTATCAGGGAATTAATGCCAATATCATGTCGTTAGGAGGTATCGCCATCGCCATTGGTGCTATGGTAGACGCCGCCATCGTCATGATCGAGAATGCCCATAAGCACATCGAGCGCGCCCAAGGACAGGTTGATCACTGGAAGCTGATTCTGGATTCCTCCAAGGAGGTGGGGCCGGCCTTGTTTTACTCCCTGTTGATCATCACGGTTTCATTTATTCCGGTGTTTACACTTCAGGCGCAGGAAGGCCGCATGTTTCAACCACTGGCCTTCACCAAAACCTACTCCATGGCCGCGGCAGCACTTCTGGCGATCACCATTGTGCCGGTTTTGATGGGTTATTTTATTCGGGGTAAAATTCTGCCGGAAGAACGCAATCCTATCAACAAGTTCCTGATCAGAATCTACCGGCCGGTAATTCATTTTGTCTTGCATTTCCGCAAAACTACCATTCTGGCCGGCCTGGCCGCTCTCGTTATTTCGATCTGGCCCCTGGAGCGCATCGGGTCCGAATTCATGCCGCCGTTGAATGAGGGCGACCTGCTCTACATGCCCACCACCGACCCGGGCATTTCCATCACCAAAGCCCGGGAGTTATTGGAGCAGACGGACCGCATTATCAAGACCTTTCCCGAAGTGGAGCGTGTATTCGGCAAGATCGGCCGCGCGGAAACCGCAACCGATCCGGCGCCCCTTTCCATGATGGAAACCACCATCACCCTCAAGCCGCTGAATGATTGGCCGAAGCGCAAAACGGTGACGCGGTTCTATTCCAAGTGGTCCTTTCCGGATTTTATCAGGTCGGGTTTTGAATGGATCTGGCCGGAGAACCGTGCGGTGACCATCGACGAACTCAGTACGGAAATGAATGCATCGATTCATTACCCCGGTTTAACCAACGCCTGGACGATGCCGATAAAGACCCGGATCGACATGCTCAGTACCGGGATTAAAACGCCGGTGGGCATAAAAATCATGGGCGATAATCTGGACACGCTGAACAATCTGGCCGCCGAGGTGCAGGCCATTGTGCAAAAAATTCCCGGTACCCTGAGCGCTTACGCCGACAAAGTCACCGGTGGTAATTTCCTGGACTTCGATATTAAACGGGATGAAGCCGCCCGCTACGGATTAACCGTGGGTGATGTGGAGGATATCATCCAGTCCGCCATTGGTGGCATGAATGTAACCTACACCGTGGAAGGACTGGAGCGCTACCCGGTAAATGTGCGCTACAGCCGGGAATTGCGGGACAGCATGGAAAAGCTGCATCGGATCATCATTCCCACACCGGTGGGAGCCCAAATTCCCATCAGTCAGGTGGCGGATATTATCGTGCACAAGGGTGCGCCGGTTATTAAAAGCGAGAATGCCCGGATGACCGGCTGGATTTATGTGGATCTGACCGGCATTGATGTCGGGACTTATGTAAAGCGCGCCCGGAAGGTCCTGGCGCGGGAAATTACACTGCCGGAAGGCTACTCGTTGGTTTGGAGCGGGCAATACGAATATATGGAGCGCGCCAATCAGCGTCTGCGGATTGTGGTGCCGGTAACACTGGTCATTATCTTTCTGTTGCTCTTCTTCAACTTCCGGAATTTAACCGAAAGTATCATCGTTATGCTCTCCCTGCCCTTCGCATTGGTGGGCGGGATTTGGTTCATGTACTTGCTCGGTTATGAAATGAGTGTGACCGTGGGCGTAGGCTTTATCGCCCTGGCCGGTGTAACGGCGGAGATTGGAGTTATTATGCTGACCTACCTGGACCAGGCTTATAACGAAAAGCGGCTGCACGGTAAAATGCTCACTCTCGATGACCTGAAAGATGCCATTTTTAAAGGTACGGCCATGCGTATTCGGCCTATCTTTATGACGGTTACGGCGATCATTGCCGGATTGCTGCCGATTATGTGGGGCCATGGAACTGGTTCCCAGATGATGAAACGAATCGCGGCGCCGATGGTGGGTGGAATGGTAACATCAACCATCCTGACCTTGGTGGTCATCCCAACGATTTATTACATTTGGAAATCAAGGGGGCTAAAAAAAGGCAGGAGAATTGACTTATGAAGGAGATTAAAGCTTATATTCGCTGCGAAAAGGTTGAACCGACCATTCAAAAACTGGAACAGATTGGCATTCAAAACATGACAGTTATTGAAGTGATGGCTTTGGGCCTTGGCATGTTGGATGAGAAGCACTATAAATACTCCATCGAATGCGTGGATCGGTATTCCACAATTGCCAAACTGGAGATAATTTGCGCTGCTGAAGATGTTGACCAGATTGTGAAAACAATTCGGTCAATCGCTTACACAGGTGAAAAAGGGGACGGATTGCTCCTCGTGTCACCGGTGGAGTTTGCGCAAAAGATCCGCTCCGGGAAAACAGGCGAAACGATCGTTCAGTAGCAAGGGAATAAGATGACTTTATGAGCGCCCCGTACAAAATGCACTGGTTAATATCTTGAATCATCAATGAGCATACCTGATTCGAGCCGGTCTGGAAGGAGAAGAAAATGATTGAAAATCAGCTAGTAAAGGATCTGGTTTGTGGGATGACGATCAGCCCGGCTGAAGCGTTAACGCAGGAGTATGCCGGTGAGACCTACTATTTCTGTTCAGAGCATTGCCGTAGCCGGTTTAAGGATAATCCGCAGGGGTATCTTAAACAGGAGCATGAGCATGAGCATCACCCGGCTGAGATGCAAGCGGTTGCGGAAGGTCCTGAAAAAGCCGGAAAATACACCTGTCCCATGCATCCGGAAGTTTTGCGGGACCAACCGGGAGCTTGTCCAAAATGCGGGATGGCGCTGGAGCCCATGACGATTGCCAGTGCTGATGAGGAAGAGGAAAATCCCGAATTGGTGGATATGAGCCGCCGGTTTAAAATCAGCCTGATTCTGGGGCTGCCGGTGCTTTTGCTGGCCATGGGGGAGATGTTTCTACCGTGGGGTTGGTCGAAAAAACCGATCATTATGTGGATTCAATTCGTGCTGGCAACGCCTGTTATTTTGTGGTGCGGGGCGCCCTTTTTTGAACGGGGCTGGAAATCCATCGTTTATAAAAGTCCCAATATGTTTACGCTTATTGGCTTGGGCACAGGCGTGGCGTATGTCTATAGTGTCATCGCGGCGTTGTTTCCCAATATATTCCCGGATGCATTCCGAGATGCCAACGGCAAGGTAGCCATTTATTTCGAAGCTGCTTCGACCATTACTATATTAGTGTTGTTGGGGCAAGTGCTGGAATTGCGAGCACGTAGCCGTACCAGTTCGGCGATTAAGGCACTGTTGGGATTAGCACCCAAAACGGCGCGTTTAGTGAAAGACAACGGTGAGGAAATCGATGTTCCCCTGGAAGCAGTTCAACCAAGCGATAAACTGCGGGTGCGTCCGGGAGAAAAAGTACCGGTTGACGGAGAAATTATTGAAGGTAAAAGCATTATCGATGAATCCATGGTAACCGGTGAACCGGATCCGGTGCAAAAAGAAACAGGTGCCGGTGTTACCGGCGGTACGATCAACGGTACCGGCAGCTTTGTTATGGAAGCTCAACGGGTGGGTAGTGAAACCCTGCTCAGTCAGATCGTTCAAATGGTTTCGGAAGCGCAACGCAGCCGGGCGCCGATTCAAGGACTGGCTGATAAGGTTTCGGCCTATTTTGTTCCGGCGGTGGTGTTCATCAGCTTTGTTACTTTTGCGCTATGGGCTTGGTTGGGGCCGGAACCGCGTTTGGCCTATGCCCTGGTTAATGCGGTAGCGGTTCTGATAATCGCCTGTCCCTGTGCTTTGGGATTGGCCACACCTATTTCCATCATGGTCGGTACCGGCCGGGGCGCCATGGCGGGGATTCTGATCCGCAGTGCCGAGGCATTGGAGGCCATGGAAAAAATCGATACTTTGGTTGTGGACAAAACCGGCACCCTGACGGAAGGAAAACCACGTCTCGTCGCGGCTGAACCAGTTGACGGTGCTAAAGCGGAAGAGTTGATCACCTGGGCGGCTGCTTTGGAACAGCAGAGTGAGCATCCGTTGGGGCAGGCCATTGTCAATGCCGCCAAAGAGCGTGGCTTCGGTTTGGCAAAGCCGGACGGTTTTAACTCGGAAACCGGCAAAGGGATTTACGGGCGTATTGGGAATAATCAGATTGTGGTGGGAAATGCCCGTTTGTATGAACAGCTGAACATCTCCCTGGAAAAAGCTGCTTCGCAAACATCCGAGCTGGCAAAATCCGGCGCGACAATCGTCTGGATCGCCCGGAATGGTGAACACGCCGGTGTTTTAGTAATTCAAGACCCCAT
>CAZIWX010000099.1:0-8966 GCA_964543125.1 uncultured Lentisphaeria bacterium
GGTAAGTGCCAAAGCATCCGGTGGGGTTTCTTTAAAATGACCCGTTTTCAATGCTTTTTGAATCATCCGGGCAAGTTGTTCAATGTGTACCTGCTTCCCGGCTACGGACTCATGATAGGTCACCAGACCGTCCTGACGCAGGGCCACACTACATACAACGGTCGCTGTATCAATTGCCAGGATATTCACTGCAGTTTCAATTCCCGGGGACTTGAAATTTCGATTTGCCGGTCAGACAGTGTATCTGCCACAACCGACAGGGTGATCCGAATCGCATCCTCTGGTAATATATCCGCGACAATATCGGCCCATTCGATAATAGCAATGGCGCCTTGTTCCAGATACTCCCAAAAGCCCATACTCACCAACTCGGAGCCCGAGTGCAGGCGGTAAGCATCAATATGGAGTAAAGTCAAGTCTCTAGTATGGTATTCGTTGATATAGGTAAAAGTCGGGCTGGCAACATATTCCTCAATTTCGAAATAGGTCGTCAGTCCTTGAGTAAATGTCGTTTTTCCGGACGCCAGATCACCGAATAAGGCCACAATGTCACCCGGCTGCAAGGCTGCGGCTAAAATGCGAGCCAGGTTTTGCATTTCTGCAACGGAAGTGGTGCGGAGCGCATATTTGAAAGATGCCACAGCAAGCATATCAGGCATATTTAGATGTCAGGCAGACAAGCGGGGTGATCATTTCAGACATGGACAATCCACCGTGTTGGTATGTATCCATATACCGGTTTTGGTAGTGGCGATAATTGGTGGGATAAAGAAAATAGAAATCACTTAGGGCAATGGCCAAAGTATCACTACTCATATTCGAAGGGATTCGCAGCCGGGACGGGTTGTTAATGAACCAGGCTTCCCGGGGATTGGCCCTCAGGTTACGTCCTTGTTTGAATCTCAGGTTTACGGAGGCCTCCCGGTCAGCCTTGATCTGAGTCGGACGTTTGACTCGCACAGTTCCATGATCGGAAGTAATCACGATTTGAAATCCATTTCGACCGGCTTCGCGGATGACTTCCAAAAGCCAGGAATTTTCAAACCAGGTTCGCACGACCTGGCGATAACTGGATTCATTAGGCAGCAGTTCCTGCAAAATACTGGATTGGGTGCGTTGATGCGCCAGAATGTCCACTTGATTCACTACCAAGCTCACAAACTGGTGGTTACTCCACGAGTTGAATTGCCTGGCGATTTGTTGTCCCTCGGCCCGGGTAACAACTTTGGCGTATTTAGGTTCGGGTTTCAGATCCAATCCCCAGCGCCGGAGTTGTTCGAGGAGGAGTCCCCGTTCGTGTTGGTTCAAGCCCCCGTCTTCATCATTTTGAAACCACTCCGGGTGGAACCTTGCCATATCGTCAGGAAACAACCCACTGAAAAGGGCATTGCGACTATATTCCGTGGTGGTAGGCAGCAAAGCAAAATAGCCGTGCCGGTCTACTTTAAAATCCGTGTACAGCAATGGTTCCAAGGTGAGCCATTGGTCCCAGCGTAATCCATCCAGAACAATGAACAAGACCTGATCCCGGCGAGTCAACAATGGTTTAACATGGGTCGCCAATACATCCGGGGAAAGAATTGGCCGTTCGTCAAAGGGTCCGTTCACCCACTTTTCGTAGTGCCGCAGGATGTGTTTGGCGAACAAGTCATCGGTTTCTTTTTTCTGCTGGTCAAGCAAGTCATCGAGACCGGATTCGTTGGCATCCGCC
Organism: uncultured Lentisphaeria bacterium; assembly: GCA_964543125.1. Classification (GTDB taxonomy): domain Bacteria; phylum Fidelibacterota; class UBA8477; order UBA8477; family UBA8477; genus CAZIWX01. The sequence continues at coordinate 1,712 of CAZIWX010000099.1, forward strand.
AGTTCAATTTCCCAGGCGGTTAATTGATGATGAATATGGATCCACTCAGTGGATGTGATTTCATTATTCAAGCGGGATGATAATTCATTCAGGGCCCGGATATATCGACCAGTCATTCGATTTTGTGAAATACGCTGTTTCTCAAGATTATTTTTAATCGCGGAAAGAATTTGAGACGGATTGACGGGTTTGGTCAGATAATCGGTGATCTGGCTACCGATAGCCTCCTCCATCAACGATTCTTCTTCATTCTTAGTGATCATGATTACGGGCAGAGCCGGGTGCTCATTTTTAAGGAGGCTAAGTGTTTCCAACCCGTCTTTACCCTGCATCATTTCGTCCAACAGGACTATATCAATGGGTTGTTGCCGCGCCAGGACCAAAGCGTCTTCTCCGTTAGTAGCGATAATGACCTCGTACCCTTTTTGTTGAAGAAACATGATGTGGGGTTTCAGGAGATCAATCTCATCATCCACCCATAAAATCCGCCCGCGTTGATGTTCAGAATTCATTCGCGAAAGATACACATCCGGCTTATGATGTCAATGTGGCAGCCCGTTGTCAAAGGCTATTTGTCCTTATAATAGACGCTTGATTTTATTCAGCTTAGTTATGAAAGCGAAGTAAGCTTGAGATGACTTTTATTTTGAAGTCAACACCCAGACGCCATCCCAATCATCTCCGGGTGGATTGGCTTGCCAGAACGGAATGCGATCATCCAGATAAGTCCGGCAGGGATTGGATTTACGCCCTGTAAATTGGCGTTCATATTTCTCTGCTTCTAAAAGGGTTTTGATGGCCGCATCCCATTTTTGGGCCCGGATTTGCTCAAGTGCGATTTTCCAGATCTCCAACAATTTCCAATCATTTTCAACCAGGTCATCTTTGAAACCCAGAACTTCAAAAGTTTGCAGCGCTTCCTGTTTTCCCATAACCCGGGTGGTGCCCAATTCGCGTAAAATAAATTCTTCACTCAATAATTTTGCGGTGTGATGACTGATCTGGGAATAAACACCGTACTGCTTGGCAGAGGATTCCAGGCGGGCGGCAGTATTCACCGGGTCACCCATCATCGTGTAATTCATTCGACCTGTGCTACCCATATTCCCCGTGACGATTTCACCTGAGCTAATACCGATACGCATTTGCATGGCTTGTACGCATTCAGGCCAGCGGTCACTTTCATTCGCCCATTTTTCACGGAGTTCACCCAGTCGTTTTTGCATTCGGATCGATGCTCTAACGGCCCGTTCGGCATGATCTTCCAAGCGAACCGGCGCTCCAAAGAAGGCAATGATGGCATCTCCCTCATATTTGTCGAGCGTCCCATTTTCATCCAATAAAATATCAGTCATTTCGGTGAGATATTCGTTCAGGAGTGTAACGAGATCCTCGGCACTAAGCATCTCTGAAAATGTTGAAAATCCCTGAATATCCGTGAAATACGGTGTACAGATTGCTGCTTCCCCACCCAATTTGGGTTGTTGGTGGCTTTCATGCATCATGTCGATCAGTTCCGGTGAGATATAGGCGCCGAAGGCTTTGCGTAGAAAACGTTTATCTTTTTGCTCCATGATGAATTTGTAAATGACATTAGCGCCATAGGACATAATAATGGCAGCGATGGGGCTGATCACCGGCACTACCAAAGACCCTCCCACGGCAGGTGTATCAATGACCAGCCAGTGGGCATGTTGCAGTGTTGACGCAGGCAGGACGCTGGCCAGCAAGTACTTTAATAACCAGAGACTATCACTGGTAAAAAAACCAATACTGATGCTTAAGTAGACTAAAATTTCCAAGAAGATCAACAGTCCCCCAACCAGGGGATTAAAGGCAGTCAGAAAAGCAAAGGCCAAGAGCCCAACCAGTACAATTAATCCAATTTGAGTCGTGGCTGAATCCCGGGTAAATTCAACGGTTGATCCCAAGACATGAATAAAATCCTCATCCAAGATTTCCTGGATCGCGTTGGCGTGTAATTCAAATCCCGGCAGAAGAACCGGATCGCCACCGTAAGTAAAGAAGGGCGTTTTTTTATAATCGTGGTAAACTTCAACAGATACACCGATGATACAAATCTTATCCCGAAACGGACTTTGGGGAATTTCATAAGTATTATCCATGGTGAGCATCATTTGGTTGAAGCTGCTGGTGGAGTCAAAAAGCGACATCCAGTCCGTATCTTCGGCCCGTAAATCGTAATCCTCGGTATCGATGACATTGGACAAGGGGTAGCGGATGAAAGTGGACCAGGGTTTATTCGCCTGAATATACCGCGCCTTGGAGGGGGGGCCGTAAAAATTACAGAGAAACGTTTGCTTGAAACGACCATAAGATGGAATCCGGAGGGCGCCATATTCAAATTGCCTGGCTTCAGGGTCATACCGGATGGAGGTCGAGTCCGGTAGTTGCCTAAAGTCCTTAACCGCTTTTAAAGCCAAGGTGAGGTACCAAGTTTTGGGATCCTGCGCCATGGAATAAAAAACCGGGTACCGCCGGCTAAAGCCATCTGCGTCTTCCACCATATCGATCAACCCGTACTCCGGGTTGACTGCCATGATGATATCGTTGGGTGTCACGATCATCTGGGGTGGGACCCGGGTGGGCTCATTTTTTATAGTAGCAGACAAGATCACATCGGTTCCTTTGGCTTCGGCATACTGAATTGCCTTGGCCAACTGAAGATCGCCATCCTCAAATCCAACCGGAAGTTGGTCCTTGAAAATATCCAGAGCATTCCGGGTGTATCGATCCCGCGAGTCGAATTGAACATCAAATACGATGACTTTTGCATTGGCATCCGCCAGGTTTTTTATGACCCGATTCCAGATTTTCCCGCGGGGATAGGGCCAGGTTTCCGGGATGAGCCGGAAGCTTTCATCGTCCACGTCAACCAGAACCACGTCGAGACTATCGGCCGGCCGGTTGGTCCGGGCGGCCCAACCTGAAAGCGGGCCGCGAACTTTAAAACTAAAATCCAGCACATTGAAACTAAGCAGTTCAAACAGGCCGATAGCCTGCATGAAGGTGACGATCACAATTGCGATGAAGGTAATCCCGATACCCGGGCCATATTTGGTAAAATATTTTTTCAAGGGTTGATCTTGAAATTGCCGGTAATGACGTTCATTCTGATTCGGTTATTCGGTGATATTAGAAACCCATCTCATACCGGAGAAAATAGGAATGATCGGTATAGTTGTAATCACTTCCATTATACTTACGGAATTCCGACAAGAATACAATCTGAGATTTAGCGGCATATTGGGCAATATTGAGCGTTTTAAATCGATACCTTACGCTTAATTCAAACTTGCTCTGACTTTCAGGCAAAGTCGTCAGTACATTATTCTCGTCGTAACTTTTTTGATCCTGCATGATTTCGGTAAAACCGCCGCGGAGATTAAATTTCCCTGCAAACATATTATAGCTGACGGCGCCGCCCAAAGTTGTGAAAGCGTTGCTGCGGAAAAATGGATTCGCCTCGGTGAATAATTGATTTGTATTGCGGCGGATCGTCACAGTGGTAATCATGGGGATGGTCCACTCCGATCTCAGGTTAACACCCACCAAAGCGGCGGATTGCATGAGACTTTTTTGTCCTACCCGTAAATCGTTGCGGCTTGAGTTCATGTAATTCAGGTTGATATTATTCTGGATATCGCCCAGGTTGATGTTATACCCCAGGTTGATTGATGAGGACAGTGTATTGTCCAAAATGCGTGGATCGCTAAGGATAGTGTCGCCAGCCATGCTTAAAGTATCAATATTATTATCACGATTGTAAGATTTTAAATTGGCTGTAAAGGTGGGCAACCCGCGTCCCGGATTAAAAGTGAAGCCACCAATCACCGAGCTATAAGCCGTACGGGGATCGTCTGTTTCATTCAGACTCAGGACGTTATCTTTCTTGAATTCATATCCCAAGTTGAGATAGAGCATATTATTCAGTAAGCGAATTTTATCTGAAATTTTCCAGCCCGCATTGTCATTAGTAATAAACGGGCTTCCAGCAGCTCGGAATGAGGGTGCTACATAGTTGTAATTAACCGAGACAAAATTATTGAAATAGTTCAATCTCAGCCGCATGGAATAGGCAATGGAAGTGAGGGATTTGAGGACGCTGGTTTTGTATTTGCCGGCATCTAGAGGTACGAGAATATTTTGATTCAGAACAAAGTATTTTTCCAGTTTACCCGGGTCAAATTTGTTATCTGTCAGGAGAAAACCCAGGCCCGCATTGGATATTAAATCATCAATGTAGGCAAAAGGAAGATCGATTGAACCCGATCCCAGCGTGTCATCAAAGGAGCTATCGGCTAACAAGGCAAAAGTATCCAGTTCCGCCCGCGTCAGAGCGCCATCAAAAATATTCTTGTTGGTCAAAGACAGGGCGCCTTCAAGTTCCAACAGCAAGCGGCGATCGTCCATTCCAAATGCAAGATCACTCCCCACGACGATATTATCCTCAGGATATAATCCCGAAAAGCCATACCCGATTGCGGTTGTATCCCCAAAAGCAATCAAGTTTTGATCGCCGAAATGTATGGGAATAGTTGAATCGCTACCCGGAATGGTATACTGATAATCAAGATTTAAATTTGGTTTTAACTTAACCGAGTTGACGCTATCTCGCGCATGAACATAGAAAAAACCCCACTGGAAATTGCGTCCGCTACCGAAAGCCGGGCGAATACCGAACAGGTGGCGTTCGAAAGCATAGTTATTACGGCTCCAACGCGTGTTTGAGCTGTCAAAAATTGCATTTGCCGTGCCTACAATGGCGCGACCGGTGTTACCGCTTACAATTTGTAAGGAGCCCCAATTCCATAGGAATTTCAGGTTATGCCCACGAACTCGTTTTCCCCAAAGTCCAAGGCGATTCATCATTGGAGAAGCATCCCCGTAGGTGTAGCGAATCCAGGAATTGCGGGCATTGAAAATGTAGCGGTTTTGGGGTTGTTTGTCCGGACTTTCCTGACTGGTCAAATTCATGGTCGTCGTTAATCGAATCCAGTCCAGGTCTGCATCCACACTAAGATCCATCCGATTCACACCCACCTGATTGGGGGTAAGTACCGTAACACCACTTGAGTCTTGTGATTTAATATTAATTAAATTCGACCGGCTACTCAGGGTCAAATTGCTGTGCAGATCCACGGCAAACAGCGATGCCGCTTTTGATTCGACCGAAAAATTCCAGGATGTGGTTCCGATACGGACCTTGTAAAGATTGGAGACCTCGATTGATATTGTATGCCGGCCAGGTTTGATATAATCCGGTTTGTAGGTAACGAGGTCTTCAGAGGCTACCGAATAAGGTGTTACATTCACATTATCGAAGAACACTTTAATGGAATTAACATCGACATTTTCCAGGTTAAAAAGAGAAACGGCAATGACGACCTCATCATCATAGGATACCGTTTCCCCGGGCTCCGGCGTAAGAACAATAATCTGTCCGGATTGGGCGCCGGCCCGACGATTTTGAACATCCGACTGGGGCTCGATTATCGGTACATAAACGGGCTGCTCCGTGGGGTTTTCGACTTCCGGATAAGCCAGGATGCCGCCGTCTTTTAATTGCAGCACGATGACATAATCTATTCCCGGTGCGGCGATGTTTTCACCGGGGATAGTGCCGACCAGGGACATTCCTTTAAATGACATGGAAGTTTCTAGATAGCCAACCTGCCCTGACAAACGATAAAGTATTTTTGCAGCCGAGATATCAGCCTGGTCACCCGTATAAATGACCTCTAAAGATAAATCCTGACCTTGAACACCTTCACGGGGTGGTAAATGAGCCATTTCCCCCTGGACCGGCGACATTGAAAAGTTTGCTGCATAAGCAAACGTAGCAGTAAGTAAAAGCCCGAGGTAAAATAATAGTTTTGACATACTTAAGAGAAGTTAGCGGTGCAGGCCTAGTCCGAGTATTCGATGACAATAGTGCGTTCTTGATTGTTATCATCAGTGACATGAATCCGCAATTCATGGAGATTACCAGTACCGGTGTTTTGATTTTCACCGGTTGTTTCAGGTACATCCGGATCGTCGGGGACATCCGTATCGACAGTCACCGTAACATCAATATTCCCATCGCTGGTAGAAGTTGCAGTTTGATCCTGGGTCACCGTGGTGGTTTGCCCACTAGATCGATTTTGAATCTGAACCGTACCACTTAGGCCGATGAATTGATCGCCATTGGGACCTGAGATAACCCAAAACTCAGTGCCTTTGACCGAAGCTACGGATGTAGGTGTGGCAATCCGAAATTCACCCAATTGCTTGTCGACCTTGGCCTTCACGGTTCCATATTCCATGGTAATCGTTTTGTTGATTCGTCCCTGGTCAACGGCGCCCAAAACCTCCATTTCGGAATTCTCACGGATTTTCAACTGACTTTTATCATCGAGAAAAAACAGGGCGATATAGCCATTTTTACCCGTTTTAACCCAATCATGATTCATGATCTTGGAGCCAATATTTGCTTTGGGCATATAGTCATCTGCGTTGAATTTTTTATGATAGGTTTGTCCTTTGGATTTAGAAATAACGCCAACCGATTCCTGCGCCTGCGCCGGTAGAAGTAAGGCAAATCCAAGGATACTGATTGCAAGATACAATCTGGAGCATTTCATAGTGGCCTCACTGAGTTGTAATACTCTCGATAGTGTACACACCACCAGAGAATTGCAGGATTAAATTGCCAAATTCATCATCACTGATGGGATTACCATCCACCGTGTAATCGCTACAATCGCGAAACCCGTTTAAGGGACCGGCCGATCCAAAATATGCGTTGAACTGATTATCTCCAAGGAGTGCTCTGATCTGTTGCATACAGGGCGATAACGGTTGGCTGGCATCGTTTAGTGTAAAGGTGAATATATCGCTGTACATCACTTCATCCGAACCGGTAGTGAGGCAGGTTTTTTTAACGCGCCAGACATAGGTTTTCCCGTACTCGAGAGGACGCCCACTGGCAGAGGAGTAGTCCAATTGCGTATTGCTACCCATGGTGTAATACCCGCCATTATCGGGGTAAGGAAGCATTGATTCGGATTGAATTGCATCGTCAGGTGAAGAGTTTACCCGCGGGTCATATTCGCTTACACGGATGGCGTATTCCTCACAGCCAGTTGAAGACCATTGGAAAACAGGATAATGAACACTAACTAATTCTGTCCCTTCTTTCGGAGTTATAAGATCATATATCATGGGATTTGTGATTATAATAATCTTATTA
>CAZIWX010000100.1:0-6500 GCA_964543125.1 uncultured Lentisphaeria bacterium
GTGCTCGGTAAATAAGGGACTAAAGTCCCAACCTGTCGTGAGTCTTTTTATTCCCTAGGCTAATGCCGCCATGATCAGGGTAAACCGGATCAACTCCGAGACGACTGTTAGACCGGGAGGGCAGGCACTAAGCCGGGTTCGAAACGCTTGTGAGTCGTTTGCTCGAAACCATAGGCCAGGCGGAGTAAACGCGGTTCGCTGAATGCCGCCCCAAAAAACGAAATCCCAATGGGCAATCCAAAAACATCGCCGGCGGGAACACTGATATTCGGATAACCCGCCACGGCGGCCGGTGATGAACTTCCACCTAAATAATGATCCCCATCGATCAGGTCGGTAACCCAGGCCGGGCCATTACTCGGAGCAACCAGGGCATCGAGGTTATGTTTTGCCAGCGTGGCATCGATGCCTTCCGGTCCCGCCAGTCGTTTGGCTTTAGCCCGGGCCATTTTATAAGCTTTCTCGCTAAGCGGACCCTTTTTCAACGCCCGTTCAAATAATTCCTGGCCAAAATAGGGCATTTCCTGATCCGCATTCACCTTATTGAATTCAACCAACTCCGCCAGATTATGCACGGGTGCGTCCGGGCTCAGTGAAGCCAGATATTTATTCAAATCCGCTTTGAATTCGTATAATAACACTTCAAACGAAGCCGCTCCAAAGTCATCATAGGTTTTAACTTCCACCGGATCAACAATGATCGCGCCCGCTTTTTTCATGGCGAGGATGGCATCTTCCATCACCTGATCAACTTTTTCATGAAAACCGAAATAACTCCGGACGACACCAATCCGGGCGCCCGCCAAACCATCCGGCGCCAAGAATTTGACATAATCCGTCAATTGCCGATCCTGTTTCTGCTTCGTAATGACGTCGGCCGGGTCGGCGCCAACCAAGGCTCCCAGCAGGAGAGCGGCATCTTTTACCGTACGCGCCATGGGGCCGGCCGTATCCTGGCTGTGAGCGATGGGAATGATACCGGTGCGGCTGATCAACCCCAGGGTGGGTTTGATTCCCACAATCCCGTTGATGGACGCGGGACAAATAACCGACCCGTCGGTCTCGGTGCCAATCGCCAAGGCCGTAAGATTGGCTGATACGGCCACCGCCGAGCCCGAACTGGACCCACAGGGATTCCGATTCAGGGCGTAGGGATTCTTAGTCTGTCCACCGCGGCCGCTCCACCCACTGGAGGATCGCTCCGAACGGAAATTAGCCCATTCACTCAAATTTGCTTTACCGAGGATAACAGCTCCGGCAGCACGCAATTGTTTTACCAAAAAGGAATCTTCCCGTGGCCGGGCATCCATCAAGGCCAGCGAACCCGCTGTCGTCTGCATCCGGTCACTGGTTCCAATATTATCCTTTAACACTACGGGAATGCCGTGAAGCGGACCTCTGACAGTGCCTGCTTTTCGTTCCTGATCCATGGCTTCGGCTATGACATGGGCTTCGGGATTGATCTCGATGACGGCTTTCAAAGTGGGACCACGTTGATCCAACTCAGCGATGCGATCCAGATATTTAGTCGTAATGAGCCGGGAGGAGGCTTTGCCGGAACTCATCAAATCCTGAAGCTGTGTGACCGTATATTCGGCATAGTCAAAACGGGCAGGTTTTCCCATGTTGTCACCTTTCGGACGCTGTTTACACCCATTTAGCACCCCCCCTAGTCCACCCGCGGCAATTGTCGCGGCGAGAACACTACCAGCGGCGCTATATTTGAGAAAGTCACGACGTGGAAATCTTTGCGAGGTTTCTTCATTATTGTGTTTATCAGTCATGTTTCCATCCCTCCCTCGAGTAACCATCGGTTTCGAATCAAAAGGCGTTAAAAAATAAGTGCTGTCCGGCGTATAAAGAAGCCGGATTCAGAGCCGGGCACCGGATCATTCAATCGGCCCGTTTCGTCCTAAAACAGCCGGTGAGTGGGTAATAATCCCCCTTCGGCTCTGCCGCTTGCGCCACCAACGATCTATACCGGGTGTTATTTGCCAGGCCAGGAGGCACAATAGTAACCCGGCTACAATATCAATCACATAGTGATGGCGGAGATATATCGTAGCTATTAACAGTGAGATGCCGATGGGCAGAAACGGCCAAAATAGTTTCCGGCTGAACCGCCAGGCCATGCCCAGCGTGAGAAAGGTAATGGCACTGTGTAAGGATGGGAACGCGCCGCGGGCGGAGGCAGCACTGATATGAACCAACGCGCGGGCGCCCTCCGAGATCAGGGACGTACCTTTATAGATATCAATCGTGTATTGATCAGCCAGCGTCAGGCGGGGCGGGGCGGCAGGGAAAATGATGTATAGCAGGTAGCCGATATAGTAACACAATATCATGGTGAGCATGACGGTGCGGAATTGATGGAATTCTTTCCTGTAATAGAGCACCAGCACGAGAATAACCGTAATCCAGAAATAATTCATATAAGCAAAGCTCAACCAATCAGTCAACCAGGGGCGGTAAAATTGCTCTGCCCAAACAGTTGGCGAGACGCCTCCAAACAGCCACTCATCGATTGCATTGAGTTGGTAATGCACATCGTGGGGATTGACAAAGTGAATCGTGTCATGCAAGTTGGTGTAGATCAGGATAGCAAACAAAAATGGTGCAATATCACGGATGAACCGGACCATGCGTTTGTCCGGCCGATACCAGAGGAACCAGTAAAATATGACGAGGAGCAAAAGGGTGATGACAATTCGCCATAATCCACCTTCGACCTTGACTGAGTGCTCTCCGGGGGTGGAGAAAAAATAGTAATTCGCCCGGAGCGTTATTGCCATGGAAGGCAACAGGAAAACTAAAAAGATGACCTCTTCGATACGCAGCGCCTGAACTCTTCGCATCCAATTTTTTAAAGTTTCAACCATTAGTACAGCTTATCCCGGTTTATTCGGTGGTTCATTGTGAGCCGATAATAGGAATTTAGACCCAAAGTCCAAGTAAGAATTGGCTTATCTGGACTGAATTAATTTTTCCGGACGGCGGATGATTGGCCAACTTACTTTAGTTATCAACACCCGCGGCCAGCCTGAGAATACACCCGGAATTCCCAAAACCATCCGGTTCCAACGCTGTAAATTAAATTGATCCTGATAACCGGTGACCAACCTGTTTCTACCCTGGAAGGCCGCATTGATAAGCTTGTGTACTTTTCGGTTGAAAATGTATAAATAGCTTACCAAGTCTAGGATTGCCGTTAAAACATCAGCGCTAATGTGACGGAAACCGATCTTCGGATCAGGCCCCGAGCGAGACAATATCCGCCACCTGGCGCCAATCTACGCGCTTTTCAGGTTTGGGAATAACCGAAGCGGGGAATACTACTTCAGGTTGGTAGCCGGCCGCCAGGGCAGCGCCATCCACCCTTTTAAAAAGCGGCCTAAGACCGTTGGATTAGCACGGCGTTAAGATTCACAGTCATCTTTAGCTTTCGATTGATAGCGGAACGCGGTATAAAATACCAGCGTCAGGCCCACTGTAATAGCAATTCCCTGGGCAACGCTTTTCAAAGCGCTGCCCAGCGCCACACCGACTCCCGCCCCTAACGCCAGTGCTACGCCGAAATTATACTGCTTGTGATTCATTCAGCCTCTCCTTGAAAAAATAAGGTGAACGGCTCGGTTACTCAAAACAGGTCCGGCCCGGTGCAAAGTAATGAACCGTTTTGGCGCCGTTTTTAATTTGACATGGCTGGTTAGGCCGTAATATTCGCCAACTGCATGACCCCCAGGGCCGCAAAAAGAAAAATGCCACATCCAATGATTGAACCCACTCCCACCGCCCAGAGTGATGCCTTGCGACTCATGGCAATGGCGCGTGACAAGGCAACACCGGTCCAAACGCCACCGGCGAACGGAACGGCGGTCACGACCACGACACCGGCCCAGCCAACCGGGATCAATTTGCTGGTCCACCGGCCTTCGCGTAGCCAGCCCTGGAGGTGCTCAAAACGATTACGGGTGTATTGCGCCCAGCGGAATTTTGCCACGGAAACCGAAAATATTTCATAAACGAGAAACATGAGTGATAGGTCGCAGATGATGACGACCAGGGCCACATTGTAGGCCGAAAACCCCAAAACCAAACCCAGGGGAAAGGCTGCCTTTTTTCCAAAGAGAAACTGGGCAACAATGATGCTGGTCAGCGCCAGGATATCATGTATCGGACTTTTCAATCGCTTCCGCTTCTTTTACTACCAGGATTCGCTGAATTACTGTAAAGTTGGCTGTAATTGCCAGGATGATAATCGTGATTCGCAAGATAATATCCGAATCGTAGAAATAGGCATAAACCGTATTCAGGATCGCTCCCAAAGACAGCAAAATCAGCCGTTCGGCGCGTTGCATAAGGCCAACCACTTTGTTCACGCCCAAGGACTGGGAACGGGCGCGGGTATAACTCACTATGATGGAGCCGGCCAAAGCAGCAAATCCCCAATAGAACATAGGTGTGTTGCGGTAGTAATTGATAATCCCCAGAAACAGGGCGAATTCCACATACCGGTCCAGGCTGGAGTCAATGATCGCCCCCAGTTTGGTTTCCCGGTTGTTCATCCGCGCCACCGTACCGTCAAAGGTATCCAGTGCACCGCTGATGAGTAAAAACGCACCCGCGGTGAAGCTATGTCCAAACAAAAAAGCTGTCGCGGCGACCAACCCCATGGCGGAGGCCAGAAAAGAAATCGAGTTTGGACTCCAGTGCCGCAGCGGTGTCAGTCGAATCAGCAGCCGAACATAAGAATAGTAGACCTTAACAATATTTTCGCGAACACTCATGAGGTCCGAGGCCTTTTCGGGTTAGCGATAACCATTATAATACTCCTGACCCAAATGGGTTATGGGTTCTTCATCCCGCATCCAGCGTAAGGTATTCTTCAGCTTAATTAGCTGAATAAACAGATCATGTTCCGGATAAAGTTTAGGAGCCACCATGGGTGATTTAAAATAGAATGAAAGCCATTCCTGAATGCCCTTCATGCTTGCCCGCCGCGCTAAATCGGTAAAGAGCACCAGATCCAGAACGATAGGTGCGGCCAGGATGGAATCGCGGCAGAGAAAATCCACCTTGATCTGCATTTTATAGCCTAACCAGCCGAAAATGTCAATGTTGTCCCAGCCCTCTTTTGAATCACCTCGGGGCGGATAATAATTGATGCGCACCTTATGGTATAAATTTTTATAGAGTTCCGGATAAACCGCCGGCTGGAAAATATAGTCCAGGGAACCTTTTTTAGAAACTTCCTTGGTTTTGAACGACCTGGGGTCGTCTAAAACTTCACCATCCCGATTACCGAGAATATTGGTGGAAAACCACCCTTCGACACCCAACATGCGCGCCTTTAAACCAGGCGCCAGAATCGTTTTCAACAGGGTTTGTCCGGTTTTAAAATCTTTCCCTCCGATTGGCAATCCAACCTCATCCGCCAATTGGCGCAGGGCCGGAATATCCACCGTCAGGTTAGGCGCACCATTTATGAAAGGCACGCCGGATCTCAGCGCGGCATAGGCATAAATCATACTGGGAGCGATGTCAGGGTCGTTTTCACGCAAACCCGCTTCAAATTTTTCCAGCGAACCGTGAACCTCCCCCGGTTCCAGGTAAACTTCGGTACTGGCAGTCCAAATCACCACTTCCCGATCCGTCTGGTTCAGTTTTCGAAAGGTGGCAATATCATCCATGAGCTGATGGGCCAACTCCATTTTAGTGGCGCCTTTTTTCACATGGGGACCGTCCAGTTTCTTCACATAATCCCGGTTAAACACGGCTTTCATGGGTTTTACCGATTCCAGAGTCGGCCGAGCCAATTCCAAATCCCGGGGGTTGAGCACCTGCGCTTTGGAAGCAGCCTCATATCCATTGTCGGGAAAGAGATCCCACGCACCAAATACCAGATCCGAGAGATTGGCCAAAGGCACAAAATCCTTGATTTTAGGTGACTGATCGTCCGTGCGTTTACCCAAACGGATCGTCGCCATCTGGCTCACACTTCCGATGGGTAAAACCCGTTGCTTAATGATGGCATCCACTCCAGCAATAAAGGTTGTGGAGACAGCTCCTAATCCAGGCATTAGAACACCCAGTTTACCTTTCGCGGCCGAGATTTTCATGATTGCTCCTATTGTTTACTCAAACTCAGTTGACTCAAACCGAATAACACTCTGCAAATACCTATTACCAACCACCTGTTAAATATATTTAATCCCACCGCAATTACATGATCGATTTTGCCTCAAAACCGGATTTACCTACCGGGAAAAGGCTAAATGTCCGGTTACCATAGATTCGTCAAAGATGCCGAGAGCGTAGGCCGGCATTTGAGAGCCGGAGGAACCACCTCCGCACCTCCGGGCTTTAGCCCCTTATAGCTGAAGTTCGTGGTAAGGGATGGATCAGAAATCCCCGCTTTTATTCTCCCCTGGAAAGGAAAGAAATTTTATCAATCAGCATTTTCCCGAGGGATTTAATTGCCGGTATGAGAACCTGCGAGA
>CAZIWX010000100.1:6600-8852 GCA_964543125.1 uncultured Lentisphaeria bacterium
TTATCAATCAGCATTTTCCCGAGGGATTTAATTGCCGGTATGAGAACCTGCGAGAACATTGGAAACGGTTTTTCCCATCCATCTCTCTGCTGGTTTTATTCCGCCGTACCATCCTTTATATTTCCCCGGTATTACAAAGAGGTTTGGGCGTGTATACAGACCACTTCATTCTATTTGGTTCCACCCATATCCTGACTCTGGTCAGTTTGGGTCTGCTCACTTATTTCGGTATGCGCAAACTCCAGGATTATTCTCCTGATCGCATCGCCGAACACTGGCACTCATTTTTTGCTATTATCGCACTGCTAAACGGGATTATTTGGCGCTATTTGCTGATCGAGATTCATGATTTTCACCCGGGTTACGATCTGCCTTTCCATGTGTGCAGTATCAGTACCTATTTACTGGCCATCTATTTTTGGTTTCCGTCGCAACGGCTGTTCGACGTCCTGTTCTATTGGATTTTAACCGGTTCAACGCTGGGGATCCTAATTCCGGATCTGGAGCAACCGTTCCCCCACATTCGGTTCTTCGCCATGTTTGTGTCCCATGCGGTGCTCCTGTTTTTCATGCTGTATTTGGTCATCGTTCAGCATCGCCGGCCCTCTGAAAATGGACACCGGTTGGCATTCGGGATCCTTGCCATTTATGCCTTCGGTATTGCGGTTCCCCTGAATCTGTTGTCGCATGGCAATTATTTATTCACGGCTCAACCGCCGGATATGAATTTTGTACTCATCAAATTGCTCCCCCCCTGGCCCTGGTACATCCCCTTATTATTAGGATTCTTCTATCTGGCCTTCCATGGTATTCACCGATTCCTGGCAACCTGGGATAGTCAATACCATCACGAATCGGCTAAGCACACCAATTATTAAAATCATTTCATCGAAATTTCACTCTGGGAATTAATTCCACCGGCTATGTTATTCAATTATGACTAGATCCAATCTTTCCCGGAAAATAGTATGCTGACTGCCCGGGCGGGTGAACTGGCGGCACTCATGGCTGCTATTTGCTGGACGGTGACCTCCATGTCATTTGAGTCCGCGGGCAAACGGGTCGGCTCGCTCTCCGTTAATCTCATTCGACTTTACATCGGTTTTATCCTGTTAAGCCTGTTTGCCTGGATCATTCGCGGTCAGCCCTGGCCGGGCGATGCAACCAAGCATGCCTGGATTTGGCTATCCGCCTCGGGCGTAGTGGGATTTCTAGTGGGAGATCTGTTTCTCTTCAAGGCTTTTGTGGTTGTGGGTTCCCGCGTCTCCATGTTGATGATGTCGCTGGTGCCACCTATCTCCGCCCTCCTGAGTTGGGCGATTCTGGATGAAACTCTGACCTGGTTTAGTATTGCCGGAATGATTCTCACGGTGGGTGGGGTCATGCTTGTCGTTCTGGATCGTGAACAGGAAAATCCTGAAAAACGATTTCGGCATCCTATCAAAGGGGTTCTGTTTGCTTTCGGAGGGGCTTTGGGTCAGGGACTAGGATTGATACTCAGTAAAATCGGCATGGAAAATTACGATGCCCTGGCGGCTACTCAGATTCGGGTATTTACGGGAATTATTGGGTTTTCACTGCTTTTCTTCATTTTGCACCGCTGGCGGCGGGTCTTGGGTGCGCTGAAAAACCCTCAGGCCATGACCGGTATTACTCTGGGTTCCATATTCGGCCCTTTCTTAGGGGTCACGGCCTCCCTTTATGCCGTACAGCATACCCAGGTTGGTATTGCTTCAACCATCATGGCGATTGTGCCTATTCTCATTATTCCCCCGGCGATCCTGATCTTCAAGGAACGGGTGACCGTTAAAGAAGCAGTGGGAGCCGTAATTGCAGTGGGGGGCGTGACGATTCTGTTTTTATAGAGCCCGGCGATCCGAGAATAATACCGGCGTTCATCCCGGATTCGGAGAGCCGGACTTGTGATAGGAATTGCCACCGGTTTCATTTTTTTTTCTAAAAACCGCCACCCTGGAAGTGTCTCTGCCTATACCGGGCTGGTGACATCAATGGGCAACCGAGGATTGTTAGGCGTGCCCGGTTTTTATTGTTACACGCAGGATATGACCATGATTTTTTCTCTTGAAGTTGCCGTCGTTGCCGCAATTGCCGCAGTGGCTACCACCATGCCGGCGCTACACCAAAATTGACTTTAATCCGGTACCGGTCACTCGCCGGTGCTGTTTCGAGTCATAGCTTTGGAATATCTCTCGCCCGGTATTATTTTCGAGTTAATTTGATATAATGGAGTT
>CAZIWX010000101.1:0-6221 GCA_964543125.1 uncultured Lentisphaeria bacterium
GAAACACCTCGGATAATTCTGTGTTTTCTGTGTAAATCCGCTGCTAAACCCTCCCTGCGAAGCCGCTCTACCGCGTGCTCGTACTCGTACTCGTGCTCGTACTCGATTTCCCCCCTTAATCCCCTCTCAAGAGAGGAATTGGGTACTGCTATATTTTTCGAAATCCGTCTAATCCGTCTAATCCGCGCAATCCGCGGCTAAAAAGATCAAACCACAGATTACACAGAGGGCACAGATATAGAGAAACCACAAATTTCACGAATTCACACGAATTAAATAAAAGGGGGAATGGTTAGTTCGGTTGAAAAAAAATCACACACTCTAAATCCGCTTCATCCGCGCGATCCGCGACTAAAATAATAATGGTTATGCTGAATAAAAAAAGTTCCATAACCCAGTCCTTCAGGAATGGCCTACAGAAAACGAAGCAGATAACGAATTTTGGATTATTCCAGGTACGCGTTATTGGGGTGAGCTTAAAATAAAGTCCCGGAGTAAATTTTCAGAGTTTCTCAACATGATGCAAATTATGGACTAAGAGAAAATTAATCGTTCCAACAGCTCCGGCGCGTACACCTTTAAAAATCCCAGAATGACCGCGGCGAAAGCGAGATACGGACCAAACTGAATCTTTCGGTCCCAGGAAAACGACCGATCCTTGAGCCAACTGCTCAGCCAGGCAATGGCTGCTAAAATCACGGCTAATAATAATCCGGCCAAGCTCAATTCCAGACCCAACCAGATGGAAAGTACCAGCGTTAGTTGGACATCCCCCCAACCCAGACCAACCTCTTTACGAACCAACCAGGTCAAGCCCTGGATAAAGGTCAACAATGCTAAGATACCCACAAATCCCCGTACGGCGGATTCCAGCCGGATCAAATTAAAATAGAGCGCTAAGCCATCGCCGATAAGGAGGAAAATAATTAAACTGACCGGTACCAGCCAGTTGATATAATCAATCAATGCAACCGCAATCAGCGTACTGAACATCAAAACGAACAACAGGGCCTGTGGCAGGGGCAACAGCGCAAAAGCCAACGCCCAGCCTAATCCGGTGAGGCCCTCAATCAGAGGATAGCGGGCGGAGATGTGGGTATGACAATGACGACATTTCGCCCGAAGCATAAACCAGGAGAACAGCGGAATATTATCATACCAGGCAATGGGATTCTTACAAACAGGACAATGCGAACCGGGCCGGACGATGGATAGATGATTCGGAACCCGGTAAATGACGACATTCAGGAAACTGCCGACACTCAGACCGAATGAAACACCTATCGTCAGCAGGTAGGCCGTATTTTCCCAGATTGGCGGCATTATCAAATGACTATCTGATTCAGGGTTACATCCCCATTCGCATGGCCTGACCGATGTAGAAGATCGGCAGATAGGTGACCACCAGAATAACCAGGATCATCCCCCCCACAAACATGATCATGAGCGGTTCAATCAGAGAGGTCATGCGGGAAACCATCGAATCCACCTGCTTACCATAGAAATCCGCCGATTTATCCAGCAGGGTGTCGATTTCACCGGTTTCTTCGCCGGTGGCGGTGAGCTGGAGCATAATCGCCGGGAATTTTTCCGCGTGCCGCAGCGAGGCGGAAATATTGTAGCCATCCCGGATAAACTCCGAAGCAATTCCGATCGCTTTGGAATACACTCGGTTCCCCACGACCCGTTTCATCAGATTCATGGATGGAATTACGGGAACCCCGGCGCCTAATAAAATGCCCAGGGTCTTGCTGAATTTTTGGTAAATACTGTAGGTGATGAGTGTCCCGAATACCGGGAATTTTAGCATGAAAGTATCCACCAAATAGCCACCGCGGCGCGTCAGCCGCATCATCCAGATTGCGGTAATGCTTAATAATACTAAACCGATTGTTGGAACAGCGTGTTGCGTTACCAAATTGGAAATATGCACCAGCGCCAGGGTGGGTCCCGGCAAATCCGCACCTAATTGCTTATAAACATCATTGAATCTCGGCACAATGAAAATCAACATGATCCCCAGGACGACAATCAGGAATCCGAATACGATAAAGGGATAATAAAGGGCTGATTTCACCTTTTGGTTGGTTTCGTGAGTATTTTCAAGGTAGGTGGCCAATTCATCCAAAATAGTCTGTAGACTTCCGGATAATTCCCCCGCTTTCATCAAGGCAATATACAAACTGGAAAATACGCCCGGATGCCGCTCCATTGCATCCGAGAGGGTTGAACCCTTACGAATGTCATTGGCGACCCGAATCAGGACTTTTTTAAATTTGGTGTGCTTCTCCTCCTGAGAGAGGTTATTCAGCGCTTTTTCCAGGGTTAAGCCCGCGGAGAACATGGTGGCTAATTGGCGGGTGAAGAAGACCAGATTCTTAAGGGGAACCCGATTCCGCAGCTTGGTGAGCGACAGCGTGAGTTCTTCAATAAACTCGTCGCCCCATTGTTTCTGTTTCCCATCTTTGGACTTATCAATATTAGCCAGGGAGATTTTTTTACTCCCGGCATGACGACTATCGTTTCGGGCTTTCTGGGTCTTAATATGCTGTTCCGCCACTTAAAAATCCTCAACTGTCGATCGCAGGATTTCCTCAAAAGTTGTAATGCCCGCTACCAGTTTTTTAATGCCCGCATCACGCAAACTCACCATTCCCAGTTCGGCCGCCTTTTCACGAATTTCTTCCTGGTTGGCATTGGCGAAAATCATTCTGCGGATGGGCTGACGAACTTCCAGAATTTCAAAAATTCCGGTCCGTCCACGATAACCTGTTTGGCGGCAATTGACACAGCCTTTTCCATAGTAGAAGGTGTTTTTTTTGAATTCTTCCGGAACCTTTACCCGAATCAGCTCTTCCTTAGTGGGTTTATATTCTGTTTTACAATGGGGGCAGATCGTGCGCACCAGTCGCTGGGCCATGACCAAATTCAGGCTGGAGCCTACTAAAAACGGCGGTATGCCTATATCAATCAAACGGGTGATAGTGGAGGGAGCGTCATTGGCGTGGACGGTACTGAACACCAGGTGACCGGTAAGAGAAAATTTAATGGAGATATCAGCGGTTTCCGCGTCTCGAATTTCACCGATGAGCAGGATATCAGGGTCCTGCCGCAGGATTGAGCGCAGGGTCGATCCGAAGGTCAGTCCGATCTTTTCTTTCACCTGAACCTGACTGATGCCGCCTAGCTGATATTCAACCGGATCTTCCACCGTGGTAATATTGGTGCCTTCGCTCTTGATTTCTTTCAGGGAAGCGTAAAGCGTGGTGGATTTACCGGAACCGGTCGGACCTGAAATGATTATCATGCCGTAGGGTTGCGTGATCCAGCGTCGAAAAATCCCCAAATCGTCCTGGTTGAATCCCAAGGTGGTCAGGTCCATGCTGAAGCTGCCCTTATCCAGGAGCCGCATGACGATTTTTTCGCCAAAAATCGTGGGCAGCGCCGAAACCCGGACATCGATCTCGCGATCGGAAGTTTTAATCGTGAAGCGTCCATCCTGCGGCAACCGGTGTTCGGCAATATTCATGTTCGCCAGAATCTTGATCCGCGTTGTCAGACCGCTCACGGATGAGATGGGCGGCGACATAATTTTTTGTAAAACACCATCAATGCGGATTCGAATCGACACTTCGTTGGATTGGGGCTCCACATGAATATCGGTGGAGCGCTCTTTAATTGCTTCCTGGAGAATTAAATTCACTAATTTGACAAAGGGCGCTTCTTCGTCCGAGACCTTCTGCGACGAGAGATCAACCCCCTCGCCCTCCTCGTCTTCGCTGCCCTGAAACACCCGGAGATTAGACAGCGCCGTTTCCACTTCACCAGACTGGCGAATCCGGCTGTAGTGGTATTCGATCGCCCGGGTAATGCCCGAATCCCCGGCAATCACCACCTCAACCTTGAGTTTGGTGATTTTTTCGATTGTATCAATGGTCGCCAGGTCTTCCGGGTCTTCCATGGCCACTACTACCGTATTATCAGTTGTGGCCAGCGCGAGCACCATGTTGGCCGTGGCAAAGTCTTCCGGCAGCAGCTTGACGTGCTCCGGCTTGGCTTTGAGCAGATCCTCCTCGTAAACCGGCCGATGCCCCATCTGCAGCGCATAACCGTGTACCAGATCGTCTTCGGAAATCAAGCCCATGCTCAGGAGCAGTTTGCCCAGCTTTTCTTTGGTGGTTTTTTGCCGTTCCAGGGCCTGCTGGAGCTGCTCCACGGCCAGCAGGCCCTCGTGGACCAGAATATTACCGATTTTTTCGAATTGAGGATTAAACATCGGTTACTTTCTTTGTTTTCTATTTAGTCTCGCCTTTTCCGAATACAAACGGATACAGTTTCAGATTACTCTCGCGATCACGGGCTGGTCACTATTGAACGTCTCAACTCTATGGCGGTTTGTTCACTCGACACCTGTTGCGGCTCAAGCAATGAGCCCCACACATAAGCCGTAAAGGGTGTGTAGGAGATCACCACTCCCTGGGAATCAAAATTAGGCGTACACAACGCTTGATCAAATCTTGCAGTCGCAACCGCCGTGCCATTTTGATCCGTTTCCACAATTGGCGGATTCAACGGATTTCCATCTGCATCAAACCAGGCCGAGACGCCCACTCCGCTGAACAGGATATGTCCCCGGGGAATCGCGCTTTGATACACATCCGTTAATATTGCGGTTACCGTGACATCGGCCGGATTACCCATAATCGTGAAATCCCAAAAAGTTGGGTTGGCGGAAACCATGAGCTGACCAGGATAGAATGGCAGGATGGCTAAACTATCCGTGCTATAATTTAGGTATCCCACAATGGTGTCGCCATCAGCATCATACGTCTTAGCTTTTATTTTGATCGTATCAAAAATGACCTCGGAATTATAATAGGCCAGAGTCCAGGCCTTGCCTTTATAAGCAGCACCATTCCTGTTTTCATTATTCGTATAGGACGTACCTACAATGTCCGCGATCGAATCCGGTTCTAATGACCAATAGACGTGGGTCGAGTCTTCCACTGGATTCGAATACCGGTCCCAAACCCTTGCCGCGACTTCCAATTCGTATAATCCACCACCGATCGGATCAATGGAGGCCGGATCCCAATCAACGATAATATGGGCCGGGGCGCCCGCTTCAATGACTACCGGAATACCCGTGGCCGAGATAGTAGTTGCGCTGTCCAGTTGGACACTGGCCGTGATCCGGACCGGGCCAGCCTGGGTTCCGCTATTTAAGGTAACCGCGGCAATTCCATGATTAGTGGTATCACTGGCCACCAAGCCTTCTCCGTTGAGTTGGCTACCGGAAGGTGGGAAACCGGTAATCTGGAAAGTAACGAGATAAGGAATATCAACCAATTGGCCGTTGGCGTCCCGGAGTTCAGCAGTTAATTGAGTGGATTCCGTACCTGCTCCGCCTCTTACAACGAGATGATTGGGATTGGGTTGAGGAATGGTGATCGAAGTGGGAATTCCTGAGCGAATCTGAATCAGAACCGAATCTACGACCATATTGACATGGGCATAAATCCGGGCCACGCCCGCCGAGGTTCCCATGGAAAAAGTAGCCACCGCGCTGCCGGCGGCGCCGGTCTGCAGGAAGGGTGTGATATAGCCCAGCGTGGTTGAAAATTCAACCAGCGTCCCGGCTTCCACCGGGTATCCCGATGTATCGGTTACCGTGGCATAAATACGAGATGTTCTAATACTATCCTGGCCAAGGGGCGGTAAAATCTCATGCTCGGCCACCAGATCGATTGCCGCGGGAGAATGGTCTAGCTGAAGCGGATTCGGTGAGATATGGACCTGGATCGTATCCTGGATGGTGCCGTGGACCGAATGCGTATAACGGGCAATGATCACGGCGTCCCCAACATCATCCTGAACCCCCAGACTGTAAAAATCGGTCGCGGCGACACCGGCGGAATTGGTGGCAACCGGTGAAGCCAGCACACCTTTGCTCGCCGTGAATTGCACCAACACCGAGTCCAGGGGCTGGTCTTCCGCATCTTTTACCGAGGCCTGAATCTGGGCGATGGTTTGACCATTGTCCGCGAAAATCGTGTCCAATGTCGAAACCACCCGAATCGTGTAGGGCCAGGGTTGTTGCTGTTCACCCGGATTAGGCAAAATGCGGACCGCGATGGTATCCTGGATGGTGCCGTGGACCGAATGGGTATAACGGGCAATGATCACGGCGTCCCCAACATCATCCTGAACCCCCAGACTGT
>CAZIWX010000101.1:6321-8697 GCA_964543125.1 uncultured Lentisphaeria bacterium
CGCCGTGAATTGCACCAACACCGAGTCCAGGGGCTGGTCTTCCGCATCTTTTACCACCGCCTGGACCGTGGCGATGGTCTGGCCACCGTCCGCGAAAATCGTGTCTAACGTCGAAACCAATCGAATCGTGTAGGGCCAGGGTTGTCCGGATTCTCCCAGAGCACGGATCTGGACATTAACCGTATCACGAATAGTACCGTGAACCGGGTGGGTATAACGTGCGATAATATGAGCCTCGCCAATGTCATCCGGAACACCCGTGCTGTAAAATTCAGCCGAGGCCACCCCCGCTGCATTGGTTATAATGGGTGACGTGATGACACCCTTTGTAGCCGTTAATTGTACCGAAGCCGAATCCAGGGGCTGATCTTCCGCGTCTTTCACAATAACCTGTATCGTTGCCCGCGTCTGCCCGTTATCCGCGTAAATAGTATCTTGGGTAGTGGCCAGCCTGATCGTGTAGGGCCAGGGTTGACCCGATTCACTTACGGGGCGGATGCGCACCAACACGGTATCTCGCTGAGCGCCATAGAAAGGATGTTCACTGCGGGCAATCACCCGGGCCACACCGATTTCCCCGGCCCCGATATCCGCTAAAGTCGTGGTTGCGACGCCAGCGCTATTGGTTGTTTTAGGCGATTCAACGGCTCCCAGGCTGGTCGAAAAATTTACTTCCTGATCCGCCACCGGCTGTCCATCGGTCGTTTTCAAGGCCGCCCGGATGGTGGCAGTCGTAACACCGCCATCTGCGAAAATTGAATCCACATTGGAGCTGATGGTGAGATTGTAATAAGCGATGGCGGTGAAATCCATTTCAACCGTATCGCTGAAAGCGATGGCGGCGCCGTTGGCCGCCTTGTGTAGATTGATCGCCGACCGAAAATGGTAGGTTGTATGATTCAAGGCCGCCGCGGCGGCTAAATCCGGCGCGGTGATAAAACAAGCGACCCTGACTTTTCCCGTATCACCCGGATTATTATAGAAATTAACCCGGCTGATCCCGCTGGCATCCGATGAGTCAACGGATTTATCTAAAAACCCCAGGGAATTGTTATCAACCACAGCGTAATTAACCTGAACATTATTAACGGATACACCGGTGCTGTCCCGGATGTAACTCTTGATCATACAGGCGTAACTATCGACCTTGTTCTCCACCGTGATCTCCCCGTTGGCAGGATCCAGCCGCGTAAAGAAATCGTGCACCACGGCCGTCATGGGTAAAATCGTAAGGTACACCGTATCTCGAACGGTATTTCCGTTACCATCCGAATAGCGGGCAACAATCAGGGCCGAATCCGCCGGAGTCCCGTCATCAAAGAAAGTTGCTTTGGCCCGGCCGGAGAGATCCGTGTTTACACTTCCGGAGATGAGTCCCTGAAATGCCGAGAAATTGATCGTGGCTCCCGAAATGGGTTCACCCATGTCATTGGTTAACTGAGCTGTTAACCGGGCTACGGTACCGCCATTATCAGCGAGAATCTGGTATCGATCGGATGTTAAATGAAGGGTGTAATTTACCTCGGGGGGCGTGATCGGCGTTGGCACCCGGGTGTCGCAAGCCTGCCACGTGATCCCTGCCAGCAAGGTCGCAAGCCCAACTAATATTTTGCTTTTGGTATTCATTTTTTTGACCCTCCAAATTCTAAGGTCGTGGAATCAGGTTCATCCGTGCCGGTCGAGCCGGTTTCGCCCATACCCGGCTGGCGGACATACTCTTTTTCCAAATCGTTTGCCGTTCCGGTTTTGTAAATACCGGTATAGTTATCCTGGATGATATGGGGCGTAATCTGAATGATCAGGTCGGTTTTTTGTTCGGAAGTCACCCAGTGCCGGAAAAATTTCCCCAACCAGGGAATATCACCTAACAGCGGCACCTTATTCTGGGTTGTTTTACGATCCACTCCCAGTAAGCCGGCAATGACAATGGATTCATTATCTTTCACCCGGATGGTGGTGGTGGAAATGCGCTTTTTCACCCAGGGAATATTGCGATCGGGTCCAATAAAATCGAAAATGGTTGAGACTTCCGGCGTGACGGTGGTTGTGATATAGCCATCACTATTCACGGTGGGCAGAATGTGCAACTTGATGCCGACTTCTTCGCGCTGCACCTGCACCTGACCACCTACCCCGCCGCTGGAGAGGATATAGGGCACAATATCCACCATGGACAGATTGGCCTCCCGGCCATTCAAAGTCACGACTTGTGAATTAGCCAGCACATCCGCTTTATTCTTTTTCAACATGAAGTCCAGGGTCATATCAAAGGCTGACAACTGGCGGCTAAAATGCCCCACATCGCCCCAACCTGAAATACGCTGAAAGTACATGTTATCCGGCACCCGGCCCGTGGGTAGCGAGGAGTAATTCTGC
>CAZIWX010000102.1:0-2331 GCA_964543125.1 uncultured Lentisphaeria bacterium
ATCATGTAACGATGGGCGCGCTGGACGTAGTCTTTCCCGCGCAGCAGGGCCATGACGCCAAACCCTAATCCCACCACCGTCATGGCAAAAGAGCCGTTTCGGCCGCTGGCGCCATAACCCACGGTTTTGGCTTCCAGCAAGGCAACGCTGAGATTGGGATCGGCTTTTTTAAGCTCGTGTGCCGTAGCCACGCCGGTAAATCCGCCGCCGATGACGGCTACATCAACCGTAATGTGCTCCTGCAGTTCGATCTGCGGCCGGTAATCACCAAAGGTGTCCAGCCAGAGCGACAAGGGTGAATCGGGTAATACTGGAACAGACATTTTAATCCCTCCCCGGGTGGGTGTAATTCAATTTTAGATATCATTAAAATCGCAACAGGCACTTCCCCTGTTCGATTTAGCCGCAATGGAAAGGATAGACCAAATATGTGGTCAGTTTTTCAGCAGACCAAGAATTAACCTGATTCGTGACGGACTCAGAAAAAGGCAGCCGCACCGGCCTAGTAGAGCGGGCTTTTTACGACGCGGCCAGGCTGAAACCGTTGAAATGCTCTAAGAGAGTCTCTTTGCCGGGTATGCTTCCTTCAGGATTAATGTCGGAACACGCTGGCGATTGTCAGCCGTGTGCAAAATCTTCAATTACCATGCGATACGCCTCCGCGCCTTTCCGAAGTTTGCGCGCCTGGGTCTCGAAGTCTACTTCGTAAAGACCAAATTTCATGGAATAACCTTCGGCCCACTCAAAATTATCCATGAGGCTCCAATAAAAGTAGCCTTCCACCTTGGCGCCATCTTGAATGGCTTGGGAGAGGGCGTATAAATAGGTTCGGATAAACATAAACCGATGAGCGTCCCGGGCATCGGCAATACCATTTTCGGTGATAAATATGGGTAACTTTAATTGTTTGGTTTCCATCAGTGCCCGGTACAGGCCCTCGGGGTAAACATCATATCCTATATCGGTCATCAGATCACTTTTGTGGTGTTTGAAGGTGAAAAATCCATTCCCCAGCCCAAACTTCACCAATGAATGGGAATAGTAATTCAGCCCGATGAAGTCATTGGAAAAGCGGGCTTGCCGGTTGGTATAATTGATCCGGGTGATGCCAAACAGCCGGAACCGGAACCGGCCGGTTTTTAGAAAATAATAGATGCAGCTATTGAATAGCCGGTGGAGTGTCCGGGCGATATACCAATCGAGCAAATGCCAACGGCGATACGGATCGAATTGATTCAGGTTTTTTACCAGACCAATGCGGGCGGTATTCCCACCGGGTCTTTTTTTCAGCGCTTGATAAATCGCCACATGGGCCGCCAGCATATTTTTTAGAACGCTTCCCGTGGTTTTCAGGCTGTGTTTCCCGGGCGGAAAAGCCCCTAAATAATATCCCAGGCTGGCATAAACCGCCGGTTCATTAATGGTGCACCACAGGGTGACCTGATCCTGCAAGGCGTCGAATACTTTTTCAGAAAATCTGACCAGATATTGAATATTCTCGGAATGCTCGAAGGCCCCCCGGGCTTCAAACCAGCCAGGATTTGTAAAATGATGCAGCGTGACCATGGGT
Organism: uncultured Lentisphaeria bacterium; assembly: GCA_964543125.1. GTDB lineage: Bacteria > Fidelibacterota > UBA8477 > UBA8477 > UBA8477 > CAZIWX01. The sequence goes on from CAZIWX010000102.1 coordinate 1,571, forward strand.
TCCAGTCCGGCCGCGCGGATCGCCAAAACCATTTTCCGGTAATGATCCAGCGCTTTTTGATCGAATTCCCCCGGCCGGGGTTCAATCTTACTCCATTCCACGGAAAACCGGTAAGCGTTGCAGCCCAAAGCTTTGATCAGAGGCAGATCTTCCGGATAACGGGTATCATGCTCACAGGCCCGGCCGACTCTCTCGCCGGTCTTGATTCGGGCCGGACCTTTACCCCGGGTTTCCAGCTCCCAGCGTGACCAATTATTGTTGTCGCAACCGCTCTCAACCTGATGGGCCGAGGTGGCAACGCCCCACAAAAAGGAGTCGGGAAAATTTACCTCACTGGTGTTTATCCACTCCCAATCCCAACGGGGATCAGGATAAGCCCGCAACAATCGAATTAAAATCAGGGCCGGAATGACAACAATAATAAGTGGCGTCAAGCTCCACCAGATCAGATCCATTTACGCCATCCTTTTATTTCTTACATCTAAACTGTAACACAAACTGTACCGGCGGCGCCATGCTAACCTTCAGTCGATAACCCCCCGGCCACCGTTCAACGTCCTTAATTTCAGCAGGCAAATTTTGATCCAAATGGAGCTTGGGAGGTACTTCCAGCCAGAGTTCCCCCGCATGCTGAGCGAGTCGATCCATGAGAATTCTGAATTTATGGCTCTGTTGATCATACTTGCCCAAAATATGTTTATCCAGAAAGCCGGTTAAATGTAAGGTGGTTCCCACGATGAGGGGCTCTTTTATGACCGTTC
>CAZIWX010000102.1:2431-8598 GCA_964543125.1 uncultured Lentisphaeria bacterium
ATTTCCGGGTGGCCAAAAACGGCGCCACCCAAATCCCGGCCTTAAAGCCGTGCTCGCGCACGGTATCGGCCACCGCGGTCAGTTTATAGGGGAATTTTTTGGGGTTGGCAGCCCAATCCCCCACCGCTTGCTGGTAACCGTCGTCCAGTTGAATATATTGAATTCCCAACTCGGGATTTTCACCGGCGGAAGCTACATTGCCGGAAATAGCGGACTGGGTAACTTTAGTGTAATATTCGTACCAGGAGCACCATCCCACAATTGGCTGCTCCGGAACGCGGGCCGACATACTCGCCGAAACCCGGTTGGCATAATCTTCCACAATATCCGGCCAGATTCCCCGCCCTACATACAAGTGCTCCGATTGAATTGATTGTCCGGGGAGAATTTCACAGCCACCGTAATCCAGACCGCAAATCAATTGCCGGTCGTCCCGGAAGCGCCAAAAAAATTCACCCAAGCCCGCATTTTGAGTGAGATAACCAAACAGATTGGCATTTCCGGAAACAACCTCTTTCACCAGGATAAAGTGATAGGAGATCAGTCCATCCCGGCGCCGCCAAAACCGGGAATCCGTGTAATGATTCATTTCTCCGAATGATTTGACACGCGGATAAGTCATTCGGTCCCGGGCCGGGCGGAAGCGGGCCGGTGACCAGCTCTGGAAGCCATTTTGAAAGACACTATAATGGCCGGGACGTTTGAATTCAGCCGGATCCAGACTCCAGACGGCCGGATCAAGGGCGTGAAGTTTAAGCGGAAGAGTAGTGAGATTGGTGAGGCTAAGCCAGATGATCAAGCTCTGGCTTTCATGCTCCCAATGCAAAGTGACTTCAAAATCTTTCGCGAACCAGTACCAACCATCGGGCTCTTCCAGGACTTTACCGGAATGTTCCGGACTCCAGGTAAAGCGCTTGTTTTTAAGCTCCAGATCAATGGCCGGCTTAAAACGCGCCGGCGTGGCGAAAAGATCATTGATTTCAAGATGACCGGAATCAGGTTGGTTGCGTCGATTGTCCCGCTTGGGTTGCATGATTATTTGAGCGTTTCGCTCGTTCCCACCTTGAGCCGGGAGGCTTTTTCAGCCAGCAGGGCATTTAGCCGTTTTTCATCGGCCGGGAAGATCCGGATCAACCAGAGGAGTACGATTCCGCAGAATACCCAAAACAGGTTGGCCACATTAAAAGCCCAGGTGCGGCCCAGGCTGATAATTAAAAGACTGATGATCACGGGACCAAAGCCTTTGCCCAGGTCATCCGTCAAATTGAATAGAGAAAAAATCGACCCGCGGGTTTCCGGCGCATTCACATTCAGAAGCATGGCTTTCACATTGGGCCCCGTGATGCTGATAATAAATCCGGTTAGGAATCCGGCCATGAGAGGCAACAACATTTGAGGATGCGCCACACCGGTTTGGTCGGGAATATTAATAAGAATGGCCGTGGGGATAATGCCGATCAGGGTGGTTGAACCACATAGCAGAGGCAGATATTTAGGGTTAAGATTGTAAAGCTTTTGCCCCAGCAGACCGCCCAGAAATCCTCCAAATATTGCCGCACCACCAATCACCATGATTATCAATGTTGCGGTTTCCACGCTGTAACCCTTATTCTGGGATAGGTAGTCATTCAGGAAAATGAAAAAGACGCCCCAGGGAACCGTGCCCGGAATTCCCTGTAAAAACACCAATAAATTGGTCTTGATACGGAACAAATTTTTGTATTCCGGCCAACTGATTTTCGCGGTGTACACTTCACCGGCTTCGATCAAATCTTTCAGACTTTCTTCGGTCTTGCCGCGTTGGGGTTCACGGATAGTGAGCCAAAACACCAATCCCAGCCCAAAATTTGGTACGGCAACGAGGATAAAAGGTAGGCGCCACCCGTAGCTTGGTCCTATAAAACCCGCTAATAGTTGACCCACGGCAATTCCAAGTCCCATGGCCAGGGCCATATAGGCGGTGGCCGCGGGCCGCATCCGCGGTGAGAAATAATCACCAATGAGGGAATAGACCAGGGGCAGTGCGCCACCAATCCCAATGCCGGTCAAAGCCCGAAGCCAGAACAGTTGGCCGTAGGATTGGGCAAAACCGGTTAGAAAACAGGGAATCTCACCGACCAGAACAACCAAAACGAACAATGTTTTGCGGGAAAACAGGTCCGTCAGATAACCGATTCCCAACGTCACCAAGCCCCCCAAAACCCAAAACACCAATGAAATATTTCCGCCGAGTTTGACATCCCGGGTGATGGCATCAAAGCCGAATTCATTGGCAATCTGGGTCAGATTGGGCGCCATTAAATTTTGATCGGCAAACAGGAAGAGTGTAATAATTGCCAACAGCACCACGGCATAACGCTCGTGCATGGGGGAGACTGCATTGTCAGCCGGCATGGGAATTTCCTTCCGTTAACTTTCCACAGATCAACACCTCTTCGGGAGCCAGTGAAATCGCACTCCCTGAAAGCGCTTCATTTATAGCATGCTGAGTCGCCAACAGCACTTTTAATGTCTTGGGGAAATTAAGGTTTACAATAGCCTTGCGCCTGGAAAAATTGACGGCGATCCACAGCGTTTGAGATCCAGCCGAACGACGGAAGACAAGAACATTGCGGGCCGTGCCCGATAAGATATGCAGTGTTCCCCGGAGCAAGGCCGGATACTTCTTGCGGAGCGTGATCAGTTGCCGGTAAAAATTCCATAATGAAGCCGGATCAGCTTGCTGTCGTTCAAGATTTACGGTATTAAAGTTCGGGTTAACCGGCAACCAGGGTTCTCCGGTGGTGAAACCCGCATTCCGGGTTGCATTCCATTGCATGGGTGTCCGGCAGCCGTCACGACCCCGGTAAAACGGCCAGAATCGCCGGCCGGGTGGGTCCTGGATAAGGCGTCGGGGTAGCCGGGCTTGTTCCATGCCGATCTCTTCACCATAGTAGAGGAAGGGTGTGCCCCGCAGCGTGAGCAACAGGGCGGCTGCGGCTTTGGCGCGATTAACGCCATGTTTTCCCCTGCCATAGCGGGTAAAATGACGAATGACATCGTGATTGCCAAGGACCCAGGTCGGCCAGGCGTCCTTCGGTGCAAACTGCTGCCAATGACGAATCGCCCGCCTAAAGGGATCAGCCCGCCAACCGCATTGCAAAAATTCAAAATTAAATACGAGGTGCAACCCGTTTTGATGTTCACCGTAGTATGAAAAAGCCCGGTTGAAATGATTGGTAGTGCTGGTTTCACCCACCAGCATGCGCTCACCCGGGTATTCATCGAGGAGGTTGCGCATCTTACTCAACACTTCATAAAGCTCGGGTTGATCCTGGTCGTGGATATGTTTCTGCCCGTCATACGGGTAGAACAAACCGCGCCAACTCAGGCGGCGGGGATTCGACCGGAAGCGGGCATCCTTGAAATAGAAATTGTACACATCCAACCGAAAACCATCCACTCCCAGATCAAGCCAGTAGCGCATGATTTCCCAAACCGCACTCTGGACGCCGGGATTGCGCCAATTCAAATCCGGTTGTTCCGGTAAAAAGGAATGAAGGTAATATTCACCCGTGGTTTCATCCAGCCTCCAGGCCGAGCCGCCAAACGGACTTTGCCAATTATTGGGTGGACGCCCGCCCGTCCTTCCCTCACGCCAAATATACCAGTCGCGCCGGTCGCTGTGGATCGAACCACGGGCTGCCGTAAACCAGGGATGTTGGTCGGAAGTGTGATTCACCACGAGGTCCAGCACCACCCGAATCCGATGGGCATGGGCTGCTGAAATCAACCGCCGGAACGCATCCAGATCACCGAAGATAGGGTCCACCCGCCGATAGTCCCGGACATCATAGCCGAAATCTTTTTGGGGTGATAATGTAACCGGACTTAACCAAATTGCATCGATACCCAGGGAATCGGGGCTACAACTTTTCAGGTAATCCAACTTTTCAATGACGCCGTTAAGATCTCCCAGGCCGTCGCCATTGGAATCGTAAAAACTGCGGGGATAGATCTGGTAAAACACGGCGGTTTGCCACCAGGGTTGATTGGTCATTTTTTTGATGCGGCCATGCCCCTTTCTCCATAAGCCCTCGCTTTATGGGTGAAAAACTTGCACTTGAATTGATAATCTCCAAGCCGAATGAAATGTTACTCCCGAATCAGTAATTAAGCAAAAACCTATTCCGGTGTTTTCCCGGGATCGCTTCTTACATCAATCTTATGGTGATCGCGCCGGCCGGTTTGGGTATTTTAACAGACTTGTAAATGCGGGCTTTAACTTTTATGTTGTCACAAGAACCCCCGAGGCGCAACAACCGACACATCTCAAAATGATCCCAAATAAGTATGCCTAACATTTTAATCATCGATGATGACCCCGAAATCCGCAAGCAACTCTCTGAGTTTCTGACGCTGGAGGGTTACGAAACCATTGCCTTGGAAACGGCCGAGCAGGCCCTGAGCCTGGTGCGGCGGGAGCCACCCGATCTCATTTTAGCGGATATTTATCTGCCAACCATGGATGGCCTGGAGTTTCTGGCTAGGATCAAGCAGGAATTCGAAGATATTGATGTCATTATGATAACCGGCCACGGTGAAGTAAGCACTGCCGTTTCCGCCATGAAACTGGGAGCCCGGGATTATATCAAAAAACCCTTCCACCTCGATGAGATCGGCCTGGTGGTTAAACGGGCTTTAAAAAATAAAGCCCGCGACGAACAACTGGCCTATTTTCAGCGGGAAGAACGCAAATTACTGGGCTTTGGCGAGATCATTGGCGCCAGTCAGTCCATGCAAACCGTATTCGATCTGATCCGGCAGATTTCGGCTTCATCCAAAACAACCGTGTTGATCCATGGAGAGACCGGCACCGGCAAGGAATTGGTCGCCCGGGCGATTCATCACAACAGCATCCGGGCTAACCGGCCGTTCGTGGAAATTAACTGCTCGGCTTTTCAACCAACCTTGCTGGAAGCAGAGCTGTTCGGCTATGAAGCCGGTGCATTTACCGGCGCCCGGCAGCGCAAGCGCGGATTGTTGGAAATTGCCGATGGGGGCTCGTTTTTCCTCGATGAAATTGCCGACATGAGTCTGGAACTCCAGGCCAAATTGCTGAAAGTTCTGGAAGATCAGAATTTTCGCCGGGTCGGCGGCACCAAATCCATAAAAATTGATATCCGGGTGATCAGCGCTACCTCCAATAATTTAGATGAGCTAACCCAATCCGGTCAGTTTCGCAGTGATCTATATTACCGGCTTAATGTAGCGCGTATTCATCTACCGGCATTGCGCGACCGCGGCGACGATGTGGTTATTCTGGCCCGGCATTTTCTGGATATTTATAACCATGAATTAAGGCGCAACATCAGTGCTTTATCGACCGCGGCAATTAAAGCCCTAAAGAAGTATTCCTGGCCGGGAAATGTTCGGGAACTGCGCAATGTGATCGAGCGGGCGGTTTTGTTCGAAAAGAGCGCCAACCTCTCTCGGGCAAGCTTGCTCACTTTGTTGGACCCGCCCGGAAGTTCATCCGGAAGATACCGGGAAACAACCAATCCACTGAATCTGGAAATCCCACCGGAAGGGATTGCCTTGACCGAGGTTGAACGAGCCCTGGTCGTCCAGGCCCTGGAGAAATCACGCGGCAACCAGACCAAAGCGGCCGCCATGTTAAAACTGACCCGGGAAACACTGAAATACCGCATGCGTAAATTCAACCTGCGGTGAGTTAACTACTGATTTTGAATTAAGGAAAGGTTATGCGCAAACCTGAATTTAGTGAGCTGGCGGAGTTGTTTGAGCTGCTTTATAAGCACGGCCTGGGTGCGCTGGAGCGGGAAATTGCCCATACGATCAATAATCATTTATCCGCATTATCCATGCAGACCAACATGCTGGTGCGAGCCATTAACCAGCAGAACCAAGCGCTGGCTATCCGCAAGGCGGACGAGATACAGGCGACATCCCGACGGATTCAGGACTACGCCCATTCACTCTCCATCAGTGGCCGGGCGCCCGGCATCATCGAAAAGGTCAAGCTGTCCCGTTTAATTTCGGGAATCGTACACTTTGCCCAGGTAACCTCCGGGCTCGGCCGGCTCGAAATCAACGTGAAAGTACCCGCCGAGGAATCCTGGGTAAAATGTCAATCCAGCGGCATCAAACTGCTTCTGGTAAGCTTC
>CAZIWX010000103.1:0-8566 GCA_964543125.1 uncultured Lentisphaeria bacterium
CGTCCACCAGGGCCTCCTCGTCGTCCGGCGTGATGAGCCGCTTGAAGAAACCCAGGGTCAGGCGATCTTCTGCGCGGACTGAAGGGAGCGCCGGTGCGACGGAAGACATGTTTTTCCTACCACCTGACCTCCCGCTTGGAAGGGTTGTGGTGTAAAAGAGCCCCGTTCCCGGAATACCCACCGTTGCCCGTTTCCCGCGGGACCCAACAGTGAACTTTGCACCGCGTGGCCCGAACGAGAGCGATCCACCCGACTTGCTCAAGTTCAGGGTCACCCCTGGTGCGATCTTTAGTCTTCTCCAAAAGCGGAAGCTCATTATAGTTACTCCTCAGATTACCACTTTTTCCAGACGTTCCTTGCGTTTTTCCCAGTCCGGCAGAATTCGCCCGAGAAGGTGGTAAAATTTTCTATCATGGTGTGGATAGAGCAGATGACACAGTTCATGTATAATCACATAATCGATGCAGTGGATCGGAGCCTGGACGAGTTCAGTATTCAATATAATGCCGCCATTACCGGAACAGCTGCCCCACCGTTTCCGCATACGGCGGTAGCGCACTTCCGGTATTATAGTACCCATTTTTTTAAAGGCCGGCAAGTACTGAGCAAGCCGCTTTGAAAGCAGGTTCCTGGCGTGGGCCGAGTACCAATTGAGCATAAGTGCTCTCGCTTTTTCTATTTTGTTTGGATCAGGTAATTCCATTTCATAAAATCGGCCGCATAATCGCACTCGCGCTACCTTGCCAAGCCGTATTCTCAAACAATATTGCCGGCCTAAATAATAGTAAGTTTCGCCGGAGACAAATTTTCGCGCCGAAGGCAGGGGCTGAAACTGCTCAAAATAATCAAGCTGCCGGGCCATCCACGGCGCCCGCTTCGCCAAGCGTTTCCGTATGACTGCCAATTCATATCCGGCAGGTGCTTTTGCCGTAATCCGGAGGTCCGGATGCACCGTGACGGAAGGGCGTTCGCGGTCGTTCCAGACAATCTCAACCAGAAGCCGCTTTTTCCCGAACCCGGGCTTCACCCAAAGTGTTATATTTTTCAAAGTAGACTAATTTTAAGGGACGACGATACTTCGTACTCGGAGTACGGCACGGTCTCCCCCGCTCTCATGAGCGAAGTCGAGTGGAGGCGGGGAGAATTGAAGGCTCGCCATAGGCTCCGCCGAGGCCTCCCGTCCACAATGCAAAGCCAACCGGTATCAACCTGTTTAGCCTGACATTCTAACCCGGGATTACGGCACGGTCTCCTCCGCTCTCACGAGCGGAATCGCGTGGAGGCGGGGAGAATTGAAGGCTCCGCCGAGGCCTCCCGTCCACAATGCAAAGCCAACCGGTATCAACCTGTTTAGCCTGACATTCTAACCCGGGATTACGGCACGGTCTCCTCCGCTCTCACGAGCGGAATCGCGTGGAGGCGGGGAGAATTGAACTCCCGTCCGCAATGCAAAGCCAACCGGTATCTACATGTTTAGCCTGACCTTTAATCTCACCTGCGTAGCGCCGTCAGGCCGGCTTTACACAGGCCAACCGGAAAAAATTTAAGCACCAGCCCTCCGGCGTAGCAGTTGCCGAGTCCGTGAACACGACGCCCTGTCACCAACCCACAGACAAAGTCGGTGCAGAACGGGCTACCTTAGTTTAATCAGGCAGCCATGGCGTAGTTATAGTCGCCATGTATTTTGGTTTGCGCGATTTTTAAGGTGATTTCACGCGAACCACCACATGCAACCAGCGGTCTTCGACATCCCGTCGAAACCAAGTCGCCCCCAATTATCAAGCAGCGGCCTAATATAATGGCGGAACAATGCTTTAGAAGTATTAATGCAAACCAATAAACCGTCACCAATGCGGGTAAGCAGCCCGCCCTTTTCCCTTGGAGTCCAATCGTGATTAATTAAACTTTTCCCAACATGACGATACCCAACAAATTCATCATCCATGACGAAGTTCAGAGCGCCCAAAGTCAGCACCGCCCGGTGCTGGCTTTGGAGTCCACCATTATCAGCCACGGCATGCCCTATCCCGATAACTTGAATTTTGCCAGGCAGGCCGAGCAGGAATGCCGGGACCAGGGCGCTGCCCCGGCTACCATCGCCATTCTGGACGGGATGGTACATATCGGCTTGGATGAAGAAGCTTTGGAAAAACTAGCCCGGGGTAATGACATTGAAAAAGTGGCCACCCGGGATTTAGGTTTCGTTCTGGCTCGCCGAAAAAGCGGCGCCACCACCGTTTCCGCGACCATGCGGTTGGCACATCTCGCTGGCATTCAGGTTTTTGCCACGGGTGGGATCGGTGGCGTGCATCGGGGTGTGGCGGAAACCGGAGATATTTCCCTCGACCTGAAAGAGTTGGGCGAAACACCGGTCATCGTCATCTCCGCCGGCGCTAAAGCCATCTTGGATTTACCCCGCACTCTGGAATATCTGGAAACGGCCGGTGTACCCGTATTAGGCTATCAAACGGATGAATTTCCGGCTTTCTATACCCGGCAATCCGGGTTGACCCTTCCCTGGCGCGTGGAAAGCCCCCTGGAAATCGCAGCTGTTCTCAATTCCCAGCGAAACCTGAACCTGACGAGTGGTATTTTGGTGGCAAATCCGGTGCCCGCCCGGTATGAAATACCGGCGCCGGAAATTGACCGGATCATCGAGAAAGCTTTACGGGAATGCCGGGACCAGAGAATTCAGGGTAAAGCGGTAACTCCCTATCTGTTAGGCAAGATCGTGGAATTGACGGCCGGCCGAAGTTTGCTTACCAATATCCAACTGGCTTTGAATAATATCCGATTGGGCGCCCGGGTGGCTCGAGCCGTGGTTGGTTAGTGAAATTTATTTTTCGGTTTTTTCCGGTTTCAATATCGGCAGGAGATCAATTACCCGTTCCAGGGCAACTGTTGGTTTGACATCCGAATGGCCGGCCGCCTGTTGTGATGTCCCCCCGGATAACACCAGGACAGTTGGGATGTGGTTATGAAATCCCATGGCGATGTCGGTGTACAAACGATCTCCTACAATTCCTAAATCGTTCAATTTTAGTTTCAAACGGGTCGTAATACCGTGCAGCATCTCTCGGTAGGGTTTTCCAATATACTTGGGATGAACACCGGTCGCGGCGGTAAATGCAGCCGCTAGGGAGCCGGCATCCGGCATGGATTCCGAGTCACTTATGGGGCAGTTCAGATCAGGATTGGTAGCGATAAAGGGTACCCCTCGCCGCAACCAATAACAGCCTTCTTGAAATTTTGCGTAATTGAAAGTTGTATCAAAGCCAAGCACCACGAATTCTGGAGGACCATCGTTGATTACAAATCCGGCATAGCGAAATTGAGACTCCAGCGCCGGTGTTCCCATGAGACGGAGCTGGGCGCCCGGATGCAAACGATTCAGGTATTCGACGGTTGCATCCGCTGAAGTATACACCATGTCCTCGGTGACCTGTAACCCCATCCGATTGAGTTTTCGGGCATAATCCCGGGCAGTTTTGGATGAATTATTCGATGCAAACAGATACCGGATACCCAACTTTTCGAGACCTTCCAGAAATTCCGGGGTATACTCGAATAATTCGTCACCGAGGTAAAGGGTTCCGTCCAAATCCAAGACCAGGGCTTTTACGGCCTGAAAGGCTTTGCGAATCGCGGCGTTATTCTGATCGACTTTCAATACTTCCCCAGACTCAATCCCCGGCTAAATTCTCAATAAGATGGTGGGTTTTAACCCAATGAGTATAAGTTTCGATCTCTCGTTCCACTTGCCTGGCATCCCACGCCAGCAGAGGCGCTGCAATTTCAGCAACGCGAGCCACACAATCCAGTCCTAATCCGGCATGTGTTCCTAAACTGGTGCGCCGCAGCATAATGTCCATCAGAGTAAGTGCCTCTTCATTTTCCACGCCGTAGATCACCTGCGCCGGGATGTCCGGATAATCCGGATGAATCGGATCAGCTAACGCCGGATGGTCTTCCGCCAGTGCCAAAACATTCCGGGCCCGGCTCCCATAGAAGTGGACCAGGTGTTGGGTAATCGTGATGGGCAGGTGATAGCGGCCAGCCAAAATACGGGACTGCCGTTCAAAATATACCGGCCAATTTTTTATATCGGCTCCCCCCAATAACGCGTATCGCCGGCTGGGCGAAACCGAAAGACTTTTCCCCAACCGATGTTCAATGATATCCAGGGTCTCTTCGGCCAGATTACGATAAGTCGTCAGTTTTCCACCGATGATGGACAGCATGCGGCTATGGCCCTTTTCCCGGCCATGCTCGAAAATAATGTGCCGCCGGGTGACCTGACTTGGTTTGGTGGCTTGGGGTTCATAGGGCAATGGCCGAACGCCGCTATAGGTAAACAAAATATCTTCCCGGGTAAAATCATGGGCCGGAAAAATAAAATCCAACTCACGCAACAGATAATCGATCTCCAATTCCGAGAGCGTAATATCATCCAGATTTCCATCAAAAAAAATATCGGTGGTCCCCACCAGGTAATAACCTCGCCAGGGAATCAGGAAAAAAGGCCGCCCATCGGTGCGGGCTTCCATATAGAAAGCATCATTGGGACCCTGGGGGAAACGCCGAATAACCAGGTGGCTGCCCTTGGTGGCACCCATTTTTTTATGAATAATCGGATCAATCCGGCCCAACACCTGATCCACCCAGGGACCTGCGGCATTCACGAGATAACGCCCGGTTACATCCCGGGTTTTCCCGGACAAATTATGGGTGATTCGGACCGTGACGGATTCCGAATCGGACTTGATTAATTCCATCACTTCCGAGTGTGTCCGGAGCTCGGCCCCCTTGTCCTTGGCCGTGAGCGCCAACTCAAGACATAGCCGCTCGGGCCAGGTTATTTGACAATCCTGATAAATCGCCATCCCGCGCAAGCCTTCACTCTGGAGATAGGGATGCTCTTTGAGAATCGTTGCACGACGATAATTCATCTGATGATTTGAAAGACTTTTATCGTAGGAAAGCAAATCGTAAAAAATCATCCCGGCTTTAATGAGTAACGGACCACGCTTACTGTGTTCGTACAACGGCAATTTGAAGGTCAACGGTTGCACCAAATGGGGCGCGTTTTGCAATAGCCGTTCCCGTTCCCGCAGCGATTCGCGCACCAGGCTGAATTCGAAATATTCCAGGTAGCGTAAACCACCATGGATTAACCTGGTATTCCAACTGGACGTGGCGTGACCAATATCTTCCTTCTCCACCAGGAGAACCGATAAGCCCCGCAATGTGGCTTCCAGCGCAATACCGGTTCCATTGATGCCGCCACCAATGATGATCAGATCATATATCTTTTGCTGGGTCATACCCGGGCTCGATGAATCAGCGTAAAAAACCGGTTGTCCGCAATACCGTCATACAGCTCGCGGTAGCAGTGGAATTGACACCGGAGCCTGTTTCTCCATGTCTGCCTGGACCAGACATATTCCAATACTCCTCAGGTCCAACGCGAATTTCACATCCGCGGCGGCCATGATGTGCTGCCAGGCATTGCGCATCCCGGCTGACCATTTGATGTCATCAAATACCATGATCGCGTCCGGTCCGAGGTAGGGCTTAAGCTGCTCAAAATACTGAATCGTAGCCTGCTCTTCGTGATGTCCGTCCACAAAGGCGAAATCCACTTGCCGGACCTGCTCCAACAGACCTGGCAGGGTGTCGGAAAACCGGCCGGTGACGACTTCCACATTGTCCAATTTCAGGTTTGCAAAGTTCGCTTTGGCAAGATCAGCCAGTTCGCGGGAGCCTTCCAGCGTGTATAATTGCCCCTGACCCCGGGCTTTCAACTGATTGGCAATATAGGCGCCTGAAATTCCCACACAGGTACCCATTTCGATGCAAATTTTCGGTTTACCGTACCGGATAAGTTTTGAAATGATCATTGCCCAGAACGGTGCTTTGCTAACCGAACTGGCGGCGCCCACGGTTGTTTTAGAAAGGATGCCTTGAAACATTTCCGAACCGGAGCGGTTAATATCCGGATCACCGGCGCCGTAGTCGGTAACCACGATTTCCTGTTTCGAATGATTCAACTCGTCCCGCAAGGATTCCACCGCCCGAATCCAATGTCGTTCATCAGGCGCCAGTTTGCGCCGCAGCCCTTCGTCCACGGCCCGGGCCAGAACAGCCACCCGGGGCAATTTAGAAGACTTCAATGAATTAATTTTAACCGCACCAACCAGATTTATTACCGGTGCGACCGCCGAAGTTGTTACCTCTTTAAAAAATCCCATCCCTGCATTCCCATTGATTTGATGTTCTCCGTGGCCCGCGGGAGGTCATCAGCCAGTTCTCTAGATAGTTCATTTACACCATTTTCGAAAATCATAAGTCCCTAAATATCCACCGGATTTAAATGAAACCTAATCATTCGGTGTGAAAAATCCCGCCTGAAATTTAGTCCCACGGTAAGGGCGGGGGCACTGAAATCACCCATTGGCCAGGTAAGCCCAAAAGTGAAGTGTAAATCCTGAAAATCGCCAGCTCTCAAGGGATGATCTGTTAGGAGGAGGCAAAGCGGGATCGGTGAGTAGCGTTTATCCATCCTGGTTAATCGTGACATCCCTTAAAAATCAGATCCATGCCAAATTCAACTTTTATGAAAAACTCGTTCAAAATATGGGGGAATTTTCAGTTAAACCCACTTACAAATATGGTTACCTGTGAATGGAATTTACCAAAAGCCGAAGGATTAAATCATTGGCCTGACTTCATCTTCAATTAGATTTACGGCGCCACACCGCTGGCAGGAAAAACAGGTCTTCCGGATCGTTTCATTCCTAAGAAGAACCGGATCAGGCGGGGGAAGCATGCGAGCAACCAGGATGATAAAAAATCTCCACCTAATATTTATGACAATTATAACGGCAGGAGTCTTCATGAGCTGCGAATCCAAGCCGAATTCAGATTATCAGGCCCTGATTGCGGCCGGCGAGTTCAGCCAGGCCCGCAAATCGATTCAAAATCTGTTGGATACCGATCAATCACTTACCCCGGTTGAAAAATTGGATCTGGCTTTTCAACTGGAGCGTATGGATCGGATTGAAAAGGATTTCACTCAGACCGAAGATCAGGTTCTGGCTTATATCCGGGAGACAATTCCAACGGCCGGCCCCACTGATTTAAAGGGCTGGGAGAAAAGCAAAGCGTTGGAATTTTGGATGATCAATGGAGAAAAACGCTATTTTAACCATGCCGGACGCAACTTGTTTCGCATTGATCCCACGGCTAAGGCGATTTGGACAGATAAACATCCGGATACTACCCTGACCCCTGGTTCCGGCGCCAAGCTGGATTTGGACAAACTCGATAATTCCATTATTCAGGCCACGCGGGAGACTGGTTTGCGCTATGTAAAGCCCGTACGCCTGCGGATCGAACAAAGTATTGATGTCCCGGCCGGTACCGTTCCGGCCGGTGAAACGCTTCGCGGCTGGATTCCCTACCCCCGGCATATCAATAATCGTCAGGTAAATATTCATTTATTAAAAGCTAAACCGGCGCGGTTTATCATTTCACCTAATGAGCAATTTCTGCAACGCACCATTTATTTTCAGCAACCCGCGCTGGCCGATCGGCCAACGCATTTTGAAGTGAGTTACGAGTACACGGCTTATGGTGTATTTGCCCCGGTCAGCACCGGCGAGGTTAAACCGTTAACCCGTACACCCGAATTGGCCCCCTATCTGCGGGAAGAGCCACCCCATATTGTATTCACACAAGAACTTCGCGAACTTTCAGAGCGTTTGTTGCAGAGCGAAGATAATCCCTACCGTAAAGCCCAAATCTTGTTCCAATGGGTTGATGAAAATCTTCCCTGGGCATCGGCCCGGGAGTACTCGAGTATTCATAACATTTCCAGTTATGCCTATGTTAACCGCCATGGTGATTGCGGAATCCAGACACTTCTGTTTATAACCTTATGCCGCATGAATGGTATTCCCGCCAGGTGGCAATCGGGTTGGGAATTCAAACCACCACACAACAGCATGCACGACTGGGGTATGGTTTATTTTGAGCCCTATGGTTGGGTGCCCATGGATGTAACCTACGGGTTGCGGAAATCCACCAATATTATGCTGCATTGGTTTTACCTGTCGGGCCTGGATAGCTATCGTCTGATCTTCAACGACGGATTCAGCCAACCATTTTTCCCGGCCAAAATTTTCCCCCGCTCGGAAACAGTCGATTCACAACGCGGTGAGGTGGAATGGCGCGGCGGGAACCTCTATTTTGACCAGTGGTCCTGGGACTTGCAATGGAAAGTTTTAGAAACGAGCTAATCTGATAATCATTTGGCATTATCGCCTCGCGTCTTCCTGAGCTCGTCGAAGGACGCGAGGCATTTTATCATTATTTCACTTGGGCTTCGACAGGCTCAGCCAGACAAGTGAAATTCAAATATTATCGCCTCAACACCGCTTTGGTAAAAATGTAAGCTGGGATTTCTGCGTTAAAATCAATCGAATCGACAATAAGCTCGGTTCCATCCCCACTGGCCAGCATATCTTTAAAGACCATCCGTTTGGGATACCAGCGACCTCCCGTC
>CAZIWX010000104.1:0-8560 GCA_964543125.1 uncultured Lentisphaeria bacterium
CCTTTATTCCCGGAATCCCACAACAAATAGTGCGGGTTCCTCTTTCGACCTCCATTGCTGCCGGAATACCTATGATGAATGAGATGTTCATCGATCTGGCGAGTGGCCGGTTACCCCTTACAAAATTGGAAACCGGGACAAACCTTAATTTAGAACCGGCAACCGATAACCGGCCCTTCTTTTTTCAGTATAGCCATAATTTACCCGCGGGTGTTTCGACAATTTTGTGGCTTTCGCTGGCATCTCTTTTAATTATTCTGCTGCTCCCGGGATATTATTTTCGTTCCCGTTTTAATAGCGAGACAAGAATATTCACCTGGCATCTGCCCTTTTATTTCGTCAGTATCGGGATGGGCTATATTATCTTCGAGCTAGTACTTTTTCAAAAATTGGTGTTTTATTTAGGGGATCCATCCCGCAGTCTTTCCTTGCTGCTTGCCGGGCTATTGTTAGGCAGCGGTCTTGGCAGTTATTTTTCACGCCGGGCTTCCGAAAAAACAGCTATAACAGGTGGAATCATGAGCGCGCTGCTGGCCCTGGGGTTTTGGATTGCCATACCGGCTCTTTTAGATAGCATTTCTTCTCAATCCCCGGGAATGAAATTACTCGTTTCCGCGGGTTTGCTGGTTTTACAGGGTATACCCATGGGAGTTATGTTTCCAATCGGTTTGAGGGTTTCTGAAGCTGAGTTCGGTAAAAGAGCGGTCCCCTGGATGTGGGCGATAAATGGAAGTGCCTCTGTTTTGGGCAGTGCTGTCGCGGTTGCAATTGCCATGTCCTGGGGTTACACAACAGGCTTGCTGTTCGCTACCCTGATTTATTTAATTGCTGCCCGCTCCTTTCAATTATTCAGGAAAACGCGCCTTGATCCGGAAATAAATCGAACTCACCATGAAGTCTCCATACTTTGAGATCCGGCTTTATACCATCCAGTATGCCAGAGCAAAATTGGAGAAGAACTCCGGAAATAGATGCAATAAAAATGATTAAGTTAGTTTGGAGGCTTTTGGTAAAAGCGCTTGGTACCGGGTTATTTTTTGTTGCCCCGTTTAATTTATTTTATAGAGAATAAATTCATATCCTTTGCCCCAGCAACTTCTCAATTACAAACTAATATCTTAATAAATCGGGCGGGAAAGTGCTTCCGGACAGGGCTGATGTTGTATATTATCAGCATGTTCAGGTTTATTTAGCCGTTTCCACCGGGGAAACGCATCTCGTTTTCCTAAATGAGAAAGAGATCTTTTAGTTGAAGGGATCGGCGGAATAGCACGATTCATTTTTGGAACCTTTTTGAATAATTAGGACTTAATTGAGAATGAGTCCGGCAACAAATAGTGAAACAAGGGCAACCCGCCAAAAATATAACCGCGGTTCGCGATTCTATAATTTATTCGAATTCCCCATGGAATGGCTTTTTTACCGGAGCTGGCGCAAGTTATTGTTTTCAAAATTGACCGGCCGGTCCGTTTTAGAAGTGGGTGTGGGCACGGGTAAAAATTTGCCCTTTTATCCGGAAACTCATATTTCTGTACCGGTTGGCATTGATTTAAGTGAAGGAATGTTAACGCATGCAAAACAGCAGGCCGGAAAACATAAATTCAGCCTTATCCAGGCTGATGCCCAGAACCTGCCTTTCCCTGATGCCAGTTTTGATGCCGTGCTTGCCACGTTTGTTTTTTGCTCCGTTCCGGATCCGGTACAGGGCTTACAAGAACTTCATCGTGTACTAAAGAATAAGGGACGGCTCTATCTGCTGGAGCATGTTTTGCCTGCAACGCCATTCTTAGCCCGAATATTTAATAACTTGAATGCCATAACCGTACGCAAAATGGGTGTCAATATCAATCGCCGCACAGCGGAAAATATTCGGGCAGCAGGCTTTGATTTGGTTACTGAAACGAATTTGTTTTCTACGATTTTTAAGCTGTTTATTGCCCAACCCACCGGAGCTCAATCACTCAAAACCCCCATCTAAAATAAAAAAATGCAAAGTTATAAATCCTACGATGCCATAATCATCGGGCTTGGGCCAGCCGGAAGTTCCACGGCGTATGAGTTGGCGAGGCGAGGTCACCGGGTGCTGGCTCTGGAAAAATACAAAATGCCACGCCCTAAGACTTGTGGCGGCTGCTTATCCGCGAAGATTCAAACCCTGCTGGATGATGACCTGGAGAAATTAGCGGAGGCTATTATTACCAAGGTTATTGTCACTTTTAAAGGCCAGAACGATATCGTTGTTGAATCGCCGGAGCCCGTAGCTTATATGGTGATGCGGGATAAATTCGACTATTACCTCGTTCAAAAAGCAGCAAGTATGGGCGCGATTATTCAAGACAATGAGCCGGTGCGGCTCATCCAGGAGAATGACGAGTCCTTTGAAGTGCATACAGCAAAAGCGGTCTATCAAAGCCGCTACCTGATCGGAGCCGACGGTGTTAATGGCTTGGTTACTCGTGCGCTGGGCTACGGTCCCCGGCGGCAACTTGCAGTTGCTTTGGAAGGAGAAGTCAAGATTAATCCGGCGTTTTTCGCCACCTTGAACAATACGGTGCGTCTTGACGTGGGAGAAATTCCCTACGGATATGGCTGGATTTTTCCGAAGAAAGATCATTGGTCTCTGGGCGTCGGAACGGTGAAAAACCTGCAATCGCATCCCGGGAAATATTATTCTACATTCATCTCCAATCAAATGGTGAGTGACGAGATTCGGGAAGAGCAACGGCGTGGCTTTCGAATTCCGTTATTCAGCAGCCGGAAATCTAAAATTGTCCGAGGTGCATCGCTGTTAGCCGGAGACGCGGCGGCCTTGGTCGATCCGTTTCTTGGGGAAGGCATTTATTATGCAATTCGCAGTGGCCAGATCGCAGCCGAGACGATTCACCAGGCCATTCATTCGAATTCAAGCGATCTCTCAGCCTACCGGAAGCAAATAGCGCAAGAGATGTATCCTGAATTCGAGGCCGCCGCTCGAATCGCTCAATTTGGTTACCAATTCAATAAACTTGGATTCGCCTTGTTTAAGTTGCATCATGAAAGCGCGGAAGCGTTTGTCAATGTTTTGCAAGGCTCCACAACCTATCAGGAGTATTGGCAGGAATTTCATCAAATTGCTAAATATGGCCTGTATGAATTTTTCAAATTGCTTAAAACAAGAAGTAAAAATGTCCCACAGACTTATGATGCCATTGCGGAAAAATATGAGGCTTTAAGATTCCTTTGGCGGGAGACCCTGGCACGCGAACCCACGGATTTTTATAATTCGCTGCTGAAGCGACATATAATAGCGGGAGCTTCCGTTTTGGATGCCGGAACCGGAACCGGGGAGAGTATCAAGGCTCTGTTAAAGGCCGCTATTCCCGGGGAAGTAACAGGAATCGACCTGTCCGGTAAAATGCTTGCAATGGCTCAGGAGAAGTTCACAAGTAGTAAAATCCACTTTAAGCTGGCCGATTTTTTGAATTTACCTTTTCCCGATCGAAGTTTTGATGTCGTTATAAGCAGTTGGGCGCTGGAGACCTGTCGAAATCCCCGGCAGGCCGTGACGGAATTTCTGCGAGTGATTAAGGATGACGGTTATGTAATTTATCTCTTTTCGAGTTTGCCCCGCAGCATTCGGGGTTTTTACGCGTTAATCGCAGAAAAACTTGTCGGCCGCAGATTGGATTGGCATTTCCTGAAGCAAGAAGAAAGGCCGTATCATGCTTGCGGCCACTCTCTAATCAGGACATTTGCAAATGGCCTGTTCACGATTGTTGTGCTGCGAAAATGCTGTTCTGTTTCAGATGAACTGGCTGATTGTAAATTACCTGAGAGCTGGAAGATGAAAGAGGCCCTGGCAATAAATTAATTTTCTCTTTTTTCAATTGACGGACAAACAGCGAGCTACTCTGAATAGCGACTCCTGAAGATTATTCAATACAGGGTTGTAGAATATACGACAACCATTGGTGCGGAGTCGAATCGCTTTGAATTGAAGCACTTTATAACCTGTTGAAATAAATGCATTTACAATTTTAAAACTTAAAAGCGCGTAACTGGCATAAGCTTTGCGCCAAACGGACACGCAAAGGGTATTTGATTTGATGAGTACTGCGAAAATAATTCATCTAAATTTTTATGAATGGGTTAAAACTGGTTTTACCATGAAAAAACCGACTGCTGTTAGGGTGGAGCAGAGGGGAAATAACGAAGTATGAATTTTCGCTCCCGAGTCCTTCGCAGCTCCGTTATCGTTTTTTATCTTTTGATCGGCCTGGAAATCATCATTATGATAAGTCCGTTTGCGGCATATTTCTATGCAGGCTACGGCCCGCTCTTGAATGCACTTTATGCTTTCCCGGCCACAGCCTGGCTAACCGGCTTCTTCTTACCGCATGCCGTTGTATCAAAAAGTAGTTTTCTTAATTTTATAAATGAATTCGGCCGCAGCTTATTCTCCTTAGGATTCCTAGCCTTTTTATTGGGAGCAATTCAGGTTTACGCGGCAAAGTTTAGAAGGAAAGGCGTAGTCACCGGAATCCTTTATCGTTGGATTCGCCACCCGCAATATTTGTTCTTAGCCGTGTCAGGATTAGGCCTGTTATTATTCTGGCCCCGTTTTTTCATCCTTATTTTATATATCAGCATGTTATTTGTCTATTACCTGCTGGCGCGGCATGAAGAACAACGCCTGGCAGATCAATATGGAGAAAGTTATCGCGCTTACATGGCACGCACGGCAATGTTTTTACCGGGAGAACCGGGCGAAAAATTTTTTAAAGCGCTGTTTGGCTGGCATAAATCACATGGTTTCGCGTTAGCGCTGGCTTATGTAAGTGCTTTGGTGATAACTGTCGTGCTGGCCTTTGGTTTGCGCAGCTATACCATTTCGCAGACAACCATGCTAAAGAATTCCGCCAGACATATTCTTGCGGTCTCAGTAATACCGCGGCCGGAAAAATCCTTGCAGAGAATAATCGATATCGCCTACCAGGACAGTACGGTCCTGGCACTGTTAGACAGTTACCGGCAGAAGGGGCGCAAAGGCTTCATGGTGCATGTCATGCCGCTGCATTATATGATGCAGGCGCTTTTTGCTCAGCCGGATATGTCCGGTAGGCGCAGGCGGTTGGGACATTCCGTGAGTGCTGTGGTCAGTTTTATTTTCCCTTTTTTCAGCCGACATAGCCACCATGAAATGATGGGTGCAATGAGTAATGGACCCCTGCGGTTAATTTTTTCACAACTAACCTGGCCAAACGGGGAATATGCCTCTTTCGACCAGGGCCTGGCTTTTACAGTGAAGCATTTACCCCTGTTTAAAGTCGATGTGGATCCGGCCAAAGGCGAAGTCATACAAGTTGAACATACACCGCCTCGCAACTACTGGGGCCAAATGCCCATGCCTGTTTTTTGAAATGGTCAGGTTAGAACACAGTGAGTCAGTCTGAAATAATGAATGAACTTTTCCCAAAGAGAGTAAAAGTCACCTGGTTCCAGGATCAGAACAAATTCACCAGCTTTCTAAAAAAAGACAAATCTCCCTATTGGCTGGTCACGAACCCCGAAATAGTCAGAGCAGTATTGGTGCGGTTGCTGAGGGCGGCTGTGCAAACAATGCCGGCTCTTAAATGGCTATCAGAAAATGCATCGAATAAAAATAAAGGAGTGCGATACGATGTTAACCAATATCCTTATTGGCGCTGCCGCAATAGCAGCGGCTTATTATTTTTTTAAAGGGAATTCACGGAAACGAATATCCGAACCTCAGGGCCTGCATTCTGGTTCCGGACATGATGTCGTCGGGTACAGCGGCGGTAATTCCAATCATTTGCAACATGGGAAAGAACATGTTATGGACGTGGATGCCTGGATAGATCCGGTATGTGGCATGCCGGTCGAGACTGACAATGCGGTAGCTAAGAAACGTTTCAGAGGACAGTCCTATTATTTTTGTTCGGAGCAATGCCAGCAGGCATTTATCCAGAACCCGGCGAAGTACACGAGAAGACCAGCGCCGGTCCGGCAATCGAGCCATGGCGGTGGCCATGGTTGTTGCGGCTAATGTGAATATTTTCCTAAACTGAAGGCAATTCAAACACCGTTACCCGCCAACCTGTCCGGGCGGGCGGGATCTGGGTGGTTAACCGATTGCGCCTAGCATTTAGATGCTGTAGCAACACAGTGGTAAACAACGGAGCTGCCGAAAACCGCAATTACCCGGAACTCTCTGAGCGTCTAATAGCTCCATAGCCCCGGGTTTTCCTGTTATAGCCCGGGAATGTTGAGTTCAATCATCAGTGGTGGGCTTTAGCCCCGTATATCAAAGGTTCATCATTAAGGGGCTAAGACCCGTTATTTCGTGTTGATTCGAAGCCATGGGCTGTCCCCGCGTGTACTCCCATGGGAAAGCTTGTGGCAACTGAAATTTCCCGCTTGAGGGGGATTCAGGGATGTGTGCAACTAGAAGCAAAGTGCTGAACGATGGTGAATGGCTATAAACCCGTTCGCTCCGTTCGAGGGGATATTCGGCAGTCAGAAAGAGGACGCTCCTTACCGCGCTGTTTCGGCAAGTTAATAAGCAGGGCGGCATCCTCCTAACCCGGAGTCTCTCCTTATTCACGATACGGAGTCTATCTGATAAATCACTATAAATGAAAGCGATATGCACAAGAGCACTGTTGTATTTGGCCGCATACCGGCGTGGGGTCAACCGTTACGCACAAACGGCAAATCGTTGAGAAGGTGATCTTTGCAAAGAAGGATCCAGCATCGGCGGCAAAAGAATGCCATCATTCCCGGCGGGCGATGGATACCTATCTGAAAGACTACCAGCGTGTGGCTACCGCGTATGAATTAAAACCGGAAATCAACTTTATCCACGATGTGACCGGCCTAGCTCCGCATGTGATTAACCGTTATCTGGAGATATTGAAACTTGGTCAACAACCATTCGCAAAATAACTTGTTGCGCTAAGGGGCATTAATAATGAAGCAGAAAAATTTTCCCAAGTTTATTTATCTGCTGCTGATCCTGATACTAACCCAGGTTGACGGCACCGAAATATCAACAACAACCCAGGCCGGGCCGGGAGTTTGGTACACCCATACACGGATTCCGGAGGTGCCCTGGGATATGCACATTATGCGGATTGACTTGCACAATCCCTGGCTCAGGCTGGAATCCAGCAAGGGACAGGACCGGTTATTTGCCCGGGAAGCCACCTCTTCGGCCGCCGCCCGCAAAAGCTATCCCGGACACCGGGTGATCGGGGCCGTGAACGGTGATTTTTATAATGTGGATACCGGCGAACCCATCAATGCTCAAATCGTGAACGGCCAAATCGTTCATCGACCCACGGGACGGCCCACCTTTGCGGTGAGTGCTGATTCACTACCTTTTATCGAATATATGAATATGTCCGGGACTTTGCGGGCAGTCTCAGGCCCGGAGCAGTCAATAAACGGCGTTGATCAAACGCGTGGCGCCGATCAGTTGATTCTGTTCAATGATTTTTACGGTTCTAATACCACAACGAATGAATTTGGAACCGAAGTCGTGTGCCAACCAATTACACCAGCAGTAGTAAATGACACGGTAAGGGTGGTAGTGAGTCAAAAAGTTATCGATCAGGGAAACACGGCGATTCCCGCTGGTGAACTGGTCTTTTCCGGGCACGGATCAGCGGCAACTTTTCTCAACGATCAAATAAATTTGGGTGATACACTAAGATATATCATGCGCTTTACCGGCGTGGGGAATCATGCTCTAAGCAATGCCATCGGTGGGAATCCGATCATTGTCCAAAACGGTCAGATGATAAACAATGATGGTGTACGCCATCCCCGCACCGGCGTAGGTTGGGATGAAGAGCAGCACTACCTCTATTTTTTCGTAGTCGATGGCCGCCAGCCCGGTTTGAGTGCCGGTATGACCTTGGGCGAACTGGGGCAGTTCATGGCCGCTCACGGCGTTTGGCGCGGATTGAATCTGGACGGTGGCGGGTCCAGCACCCTTGTGACCCAGGGTGTCGTTCGAAATTCACCTTCCGATGGGTCGGAACGCCGGGTGAGTAACCACATGCTGGTGGTGAGTTCGGCGCCCATCGGCAGTTTGGATTCGCTGTGGATTGTTGAACGGGAACGCCATGTGTTTCAGAATAGTTCGGTGACCTATTCCCTCCGGGCCTGGGATGAATACCGTAATCCACTCCTGCCCGACACGCTGAATCTCGTTTGGAGTTGTGATGCGGCGCTTGGATCGATTAGTGCCGGGGGCGTATTCAGCGCGGGCGCGGTGCATGATTCAGGATATGTATATGTGAGCAACCTGACTGCTACGATCCGAGACTCGGCCTTTGTGATCGTGGATGTTGCTACCGGGGTCACCCTACGGCCCAATCCATTGGTCCTGCGAATGGGAGAAGCGCAGCCCCTGCAACTGGAAATGCATGATACCGGTGGCAACCGCTTTCCGGTGCCGGCCGGCGATGTGTCCTGGGATCTCCCTGAAACGCTGCTCCAGCAGACCGGTGAAAGTGAGTTTACCGCAATCAATGGAGGTACAGGTTGGTTGGTC
>CAZIWX010000105.1:0-8428 GCA_964543125.1 uncultured Lentisphaeria bacterium
GGCTTCTATGTGGGGCCGACGGTCATCGATTTGGTAACTCCGGAAATGCGCATTGCCCGGGAAGAAGTTTTTGGCCCTGTACTTTCCATCATCCACACCGACACCGTGGATGAAGCCCTGAAAATCGAAAATGCTTCGGAATATGGCAATGCGGTGGGTGTTTTTACCCAATCGGGTGGATTGGCCAAGTATGTCGCCGAGCGGGCCAGTGCCGGTATGATCGGGGTCAATATCGGGGTTCCCGTTCCCCGGGAACCCTTCTCTTTCGGCGGTTGGAACGAATCCAGGTTCGGAGTGGGGGATATCACCGGTAAGAGCTCCATCGAATTCTGGACCAAGTTGAAAAAGACAACCGTCAAATGGAATCCGGAAGCCCGTACTAACTGGATGAGTTGACGGGTTCACGGTGCCAAGCCCCGGGAGCGATGCAAAATGACGAATGCCAGAACCAATGCCCTGCTATACGGAATTGATGACATTCCACCGCCGTTTGAAACCGTTGTCCTCGGTTTCCAGCATTATTTAACCATGTTCGGATCCACTGTCGCCATTCCTTTACTGTTAGCGCCGGCGTTTGGAATTACCAATCCGGTGGAAAAAGGCTGGCTCATTGCGACCATGTTTTTCGTAAGCGGCATCACCACCCTGTTACAGACAACCCTGGGTAATCGTTTGCCGATTGTTCAGGGTGGTACGTTTTCATTTCTGGCGCCCACGTTCGCCATTTGTAGTATGGCCGCTTTGGCAAATTCCGGCTGGGAGGTGCGGATTCAGCATGTTCAGGGAGCCATTATCGCCGGCTCCTTCTTTGAAATTGTGATCGGCGCCAGCGGATTAGCGGGTAAACTGTTGCGGTTTGTGGGTCCCATAACAATCGCACCCACGATTGCCCTGATTGGCCTGGCGCTTTTCAAATTCGGCGCCCCCGAGGCCGGTAAATATTGGCCCATTGGCGGTTTAACCATCCTGCTGATCATCCTGTTCAGTCAATATTTGCGTCATAAAAATCGAGTATTCATGCTCTACCCGATTTTGCTGGCTATTATTACCGCCTGGGCCCTGGCGGCGCTCTTCACCGCTCTGGGGGTTTTTCCCAAAGGACATCCGGCTTACACCAGCCTGGAAAATGTTACGAATTCACCCTGGTTGCGGATTCCCTATCCTTTCCAGTGGGGTTTCCCGAAGTTCGGCGTGGCGGCCCTGATTGGTATGCTGGCCGGTTATATCGCGTCCATGGTTGAGTCCGTCGGTGATTATTATGCCTGCGCCCGCTTGAGCGGCGCTCCGGTTCCCGATAAACGAGTGATTAACCGCGGGATTGCCTTCGAGGGGATTGGCTGCTTTATAGCCGGTATATTTGGTACAGGAAACGGAACCACTTCCTACAGTGAGAATATCGGCGCCATCGGTCTGACCCGGGTGGGCTCCCGGCGCGTAGTTCAAATCGGCGGAGTGATCATGCTCATCTTTGGAACCGTTTCAAAATTCGGAGCCCTGTTTACAACCATTCCCTCACCCATCGTGGGAGGAATGTACTGTGCCATGTTCGGGATGATTGCGTCCGTGGGTCTCTCCAATTTACAGTTTGTCGATCTGAATTCCGGCCGGAACCTGTTTATCCTGGGATTTACCTTTTTCATGGGTCTAAGTGTCCCGGAATATTTTATTAACCAACCGCTGGAGCTTGGCAGTGGTTTGAAATGGCTGGCTGATATCATCAATACCCTGGGCAGTACGGGAATGGCGGTTGGTGCTTTCATCGCCCTGATTCTGGATAACACTATCCCCGGCACGGCCGAAGAACGGGGCCTGACAGCCTGGGCCAAGATCTGAAATAATAATAACCTGAATAGAGGAAGCCATCATGTCAGTATTAATTAAAAACGGCCGTGTAATTACCGCCCGTGATGATTATCAGGCGGATATTTTTATCGAACATGATAAAATCTCCGTCATCGGGACCAGCCTGTCCATTCCAGCTGATAAGATAATCGATGCCAGTGGCAAATATGTGATTCCCGGTGGTGTGGACCCCCACACCCATCTGGACATGCCGTTTATGGGAACCGTTTCATCCGACGATTTTGTAACCGGCACCCGCGCGGCGGCTCATGGCGGAACCACCACGATCATCGATTTTGCAATCCAGGCCAAAGGTCATTCCGCCCTGGAAGGATTGGCAACCTGGCATGCCAAAGCCGCCGGAAAAGCGGCCATCGATTACGGTTTTCACATGATTCTCACCGATACGGAAGGCGACCGGATTTCCGAGTTGAAAACCTTGATCGGAGAAGGCGTAACCTCCTATAAATTATTCATGGCTTATCCTGGTGCTTTATATATGGACGATGCCAATATTTACCGGACCATGCGGGAGGCCGGCGAACAGGGTGCGATTATCTGTATGCATGCGGAAAATGGTATCGTAATCGATGAGATTGTGCGCAATGCGGTGGCCGCTGGCAAGACCGAACCCAAATGGCATGCCTTGACGCGCCCGGATCGGATGGAAGCGGAAGCGGTGCAGCGCACCATCGCCATCGGCGACGTGGCCCGGGTCCCGGTGTATATTGTGCATTTAACTTCGGCGGCGGCGCTGAAACAAGTTGCCGACGCCCGGAAAGACGGACAATCCGTTTTCGCTGAAACCTGTCCCCAGTACCTGTTCCTGGATCAATCATATTACGAGAAAGAAAATTTCGAAGGCGCTAAATATGTCATGTCGCCCCCTCTGCGCGAGAAGTGGAACCAGGCTGAGTTGTGGAACGGCTTGTACACCGGGAATCTTCAGGTTGTATCCACCGACCATTGCACCTTCCGGTTTAAAGATCAGAAACAGATGGGCAAGGATGTATTCACCCAAATTCCCAACGGTGCGCCCGGAATAGAAAACCGGATGAGCCTCATCTATCAGGGTGGTGTCGTGGATGGGCGGCTAACATTAAATAAGTTCGTTGAACTTACTTCCACCGCGGCGGCGAAGATTTTCGGTCTCTTTCCCCGTAAAGGCACGATTGCGGTGGGCAGCGACGCGGATGTGGTGATTTTCAATCCCGATCATAAGGAAACCATCAGTGTAAATAATCCCATCACCCACAATATGAATGTTGATTATAATGCCTACGAAGGGTTTGAGGTTACGGGTATTTCTGAAACCGTGTTGTCCCGCGGGAAGGTTGTGATCGAAGCGAATAAATATGTCGGGAATAAAGGCGATGGACGGTTTCTAAAACGGCAATTATTTTCATAAAGGAGGTGCTTGATGTCTAAAATTGTCAAATCAGGATTGATTCAGATGAGTATTCCCAAATCGGAAGGGGAGGGAACCATCCCTGAGATTAAACAGGCCATGCTTGAGAAACATATTCCTTACATTGAGCAGGCCGGTAACCAGGGTGTACAGATTTTGTGTTTCCAGGAGGTTTTTACGACACCCTATTTTTGTCCCGGACAGAATCCTGAATGGTATAAATCCGCTGAACCCGTCCCCGGCCCCACCGTGGAGCTGATGCAGGAGTATGCCCGCAAGTACCAGATGGTGATGATCGTGCCGGTTTATGAAAAAGAACGGGCGGGGATATTCTATAATACCGCCGCGGTAATCGACGCTGATGGCGCTTATCTTGGGAAATACCGCAAACACCATATTCCCCAGGTCGCCGGATTCTGGGAAAAATATTTTTTTCATCCGGGAAATTTGGGCTATCCCGTTTTCAATACGCGCTACGCTAAAATCGGAGTCTATATCTGTTATGACCGTCATTTTCCCGAAGGCGCGCGTGCCCTGGGTTTGAATGGCGCCGAAATTGTGTACAATCCATCGGCTACCGTGGCCGGTCTGTCGCAATATCTCTGGAAACTCGAACAACCGGCTCACGCGGCGGCCAACGGATATTTTATGGGCTGCATCAACCGGGTTGGGGAAGAAGCACCCTGGAAAATCGGCAGATTCTATGGCAGTTCTTACTTTGTCGATCCGCGTGGGTCTATTTTTAAGATCGCTTCGGAAGACAAGGATGAGCTGTTGGTAGCGGAATTTGACCTGGAGCTGATTGATGAGGTACGCGAAACCTGGCAATTTTACCGCGATCGCCGGCCCGATTCCTATTCAGATTTAACCGCACTAGGATAAAAGGAACAAACCATGGATAGTCAGGAAATCCGTCAGCAGCATAAGGAATTCCTTTTCCCGGCAGTCAAGAATTTCTACCGGGAACCCCTGATCATTACAACGGGACAGGGTGTTCAGGTTACCGATCTGGAGGGTAGAACCTATCTTGATTTTTTTGGCGGAATTCTCACGGTTTCGCTGGGACATGCCAATGCCGAGGTCAATGCCGCGGCGATCGCTCAGTTAAAGCGCCTAAGTCATATTTCAACGCTGTACCAGGTGGAATCGATGGTAAGCCTGGCGGCAAATCTGGCCCGGATAGCTCCCGGAAACCTGCAGAAATCATTCTTCACCGCCTCCGGAACCGAAGCGGACGAAACGGCAGTCATGCTGGCCCAGATTTTTTCGGGTAACCAGGAGTTTATTGTGTTGCGCCATTCTTATTCCGGGCGCTCGCTTTTAGCTCAATCCATGACGGCCCATTCGAACTGGCGGGCGCTACCCACCCAGGTGGCTTCGATTAAGCACGCCCTTTCACCCTACTGCTATCGCTGTCCCCTGAAATCCACCTATCCGGCCTGCGGCCTGGGCTGTGCCGAGGATGTGGAAGAATTAATCAAAACAACCACGACCGGATCGATCGCCGGAATGATGGTGGAACCTGTCCAGGGTGTAGGTGGATTTATCACGCCTCCGCCGGAATATTTTACAATCGTGGCGGAAATTGTGAGACGCTACGGTGGCGTTTTTATCTCGGATGAAGTGCAAACCGGATTCGGACGTACCGGACGGATGTTCGGGATCGAACACGCGGCTGTCCAACCGGATATGATGACCATGGCCAAGGGCATTGCCAACGGTTTACCCCTCGGTGCCGTGATCGCCACCGCCGACATTGCCGATTCTCTGGTAAAAAACAGTATTTCTACCTTTGGCGGCAATCCGGTGGCCTGTGCAGCCGCCAACCAGGTCATCGAGATCGTCGAACGTGATAATTTAGCGGAAAACTGTGAACGGCTGGGACGGGTTTTGCAGGGTGGGCTGAAAAAAATCCAGGAAAAATTTCCCCGGGAAATTGGCGATGTGCGGGGGCTGGGACTGATGCAGGCTATCGAACTGGTTGTTGATGAAACCAAACACGATCGGACCCCGAACCCTGAGTTTACGGATAAATTGATGGAAGAAACTAAAAATCGGGGTCTGTTAATTGGCCGGGGTGGATTGTATGGGAATGTGATCCGCATAGCACCTGCGCTGAATGTCACCCCTCCGGCAGTTGACGAGGCCCTTCAAATACTGGCTGACGCCATGACGGCCATCAGCTAAAAAAGTTAACGATCGTCCAAAGGGATATTTAGATTCCAAGTACTCTGGCATCGACTTTTCTTTTCAAGGACCGGGATGAAAGGAAAAGATTGAAGAGCTATTTATTCAGATAAAAAAGGGATGCTTATGGAAAGTAAAACCATTCTACCTGATAATCGTCTGGAGCAACTTTTCGGTGAGGACAAACCGCTTTACATGGAAGCGGAAGCCCGGCGTGAAGCCGATCGCTGCTTGTATTGTTATGATGCCCCCTGTACCGCCGCCTGCCCGGCCGGCATTGACATTCCCGGATTCATACGGAAACTAGCCTCGGGCAATATTCCGGGAGCGGCAAAAACCATTTTTGAAATGAATCTCCTGGGCGTTTCAACCGCCCGGGTTTGCCCAGTGGAAGAATTATGCGTTGGAGCTTGTGTCCATAATAAATACCATGTCCCTCCCATCCAAATCGGCCGGCTCCAGCGCTTCGCCACGGAACGGGTTCGGCAGTGGGAAAGGGGCGGCGAGAAGCCCCTCATCACGCCCCTAAAACAGGCCGGCCGGACAGTCGCCTTGATCGGGGCCGGACCAGCATCCCTGGCTTGCGCCGCCTACCTTACCCTCGCCGGAGTCAGAGCAATCATTTATGAAAAGCAGCCTTTACCCGGTGGACTGAATATGACCGGGATTGCCCCCTATAAATTGGACTGCCAAGCGGCTCTGGAAGAAATTGAATGGCTAGTGAAATTTGGCTTTGAAATTCAGACCGGTTTGGAGATCGGCCACGATATTTCCGTTGACCATCTGCTGACAAACTTTGATGCCGTTTTCCTGGGCGCCGGATTGGGTCGTGACAAGTTACCCGGCATCCCCGGGGAAAATGCTCCCGGTGTTTGGGGCGCTACGAATCTGATCGGCAGGCTGAAAAATGAACCGGCGTTCAGATTGCCGGACAATTTGAAAATTGTTAACGTGGTTGGCGGCGGGAATTCCGCGCTTGATATTGCCCGGGAACTGGCCCTGCTGGGTGTACCGGAAGTGAATATTATCTACCGCCGAACCCGATCCGAGATGCCCGGCTATCGTCACGAACTGGACGCCGCCCGGCGGGTCGGTGTACGCCTGATTGAGCAGGCGGTCCCCCTGAAGATTGTTCGCAATGATCGTCTGGTTTTGCACACCCAGCACAGACTCACCGGTGAACCCCGGCAATTTGAATCGGACTGGATTGTACTGGCGATCGGCAACAAACGCGACGCCGGTCAACTTTTCTCCGGTTTGAAAACCGATGCGAAGGGTTGCGTTGTCGTTGATCCTCCTACGCTGCGGACCTCGGTTGCCAATGTCTATGCCGGCGGGGATTGCATTAATGGCGGTAAAGAGGTGGTCAATGCGGTAGCGGACGGCCGGGCTGCCGCCTATTCCATGCTGCGGGACTGGGGCATCAGACCCATGCGGATTAACGGGAGGAACGATGGCTGATCTATCGATTAATATGTGCGGAATCAAAAGCCCCAATCCTTTCTGGCTAGCCTCCGGTCCACCCACCAATTGCGGTGAGCAGATTATGCGCGCCTTTGATGCCGGTTGGGGCGGGGCCGTCTGGAAAACCCTGGGTATCCCGATTGTCAATGTCTCTTCCCGCCTGGGAGCCGTTGATTATAAAGGCTACCGCATGTCCGGGTTGAATAATATCGAACTGATCACCGATCGTCCTTTGGATACTAATTTCAAGGAAATATACGAAGTAAAAAAACGCTACCCGGATCACGCCGTGGTGGTTTCACTCATGCTGGAATCCAGGGCTGAATGGGAGGAAATGATCCAGCGGGCGGAGGATGCCGGCGCCGATGGCCTGGAATTGAATTTTGGCTGTCCCCACGGCATGTGCGAGCGGGGAATGGGAAGTTCCGTGGGACAGGAACCGGCAATCCTGGAAAAAATCACACGCTGGGCCGCTGACTGTGCTAACACGCCTGTGCTGGTCAAATTAACCCCCAATATCACCGATATCCTTGATCCGGGAATTGCCGCCGTTAAAGGTGACGCCAGTGGTCTGTCGCTGATCAATACGATCAAATCGATCATTGGTGTCGATCTCGAGACCCTGGTGCCCTATCCGTCCGTAAGAGATAAAAGCACCAATGGCGGTTACTGCGGACCGGCGGTAAAGCCCATCGCACTGCACATGGTGGCGGCTCTGGCCCGGGATCCACGGATTCAGATTCCCATCTCGGGGATTGGAGGCATTGGCAACTGGCGGGATGCCGCGGAATTTATTGCCCTGGGTGCAACCAGCGTACAAGTCTGCACGGCGGTAATGCATTACGGGTATCGAATCGTTGAAGATATGCTGGACGGACTATCCAACTACCTCGACGAAATGAAGATGGCGTCGGTATCCGAATTGACCGGCCGGGCGATTCCGCATTTTACCGAATGGGGTGAGCTGGATCTTAATTACAGGGTTATCCCCAGCATTGATGCCAAAAAATGTATCGGCTGCCGACTCTGTTATATTGCCTGTTTAGATGGCGCTCATCAATGTATTCATGTCCGCCAAAGTCCGTGCTCCGCGTATCACGGTGAGCCGGATCATGGAAAATCCGCCCGGGCTGAAATCAAACCTGCGGTACACCATGCAGCGGATGGAAAAGTGCCGGATTGGGTTCCATTTGTCGATGAATCTGAATGTGTCGGTTGCAATTTGTGTCATCTGGTCTGCCCGGTGCCGGGCTGTATCACGATGGTGGAGCAGGAGTAAGACCGAGCACGAGTACGAGCACGAGCACGAATCCATCTTCATCCGCCAGCAGGCGGACGGGGACGAAACAAGTTCTGTCAATGACATAAATTCAAGCAATGCAACTCATGTTTGACTTACCTGAAGCACCCCGGAGCAGCTTTTCCGTTGCCCTGGGCTTTAGCCCGGGGAATAAAAAGCCCCACGACAGGGTGGGACTTTAGTCCCTTATTTACCGAGCACGAGTACGAGAATGAATCCATCTTCAT
>CAZIWX010000106.1:0-8376 GCA_964543125.1 uncultured Lentisphaeria bacterium
AAAATTATACAACTCCCGGACTTTGAAGGAACGCCTGGCTGAAGAATTGACGCGGGCTAAGCGTTATCAATCAGCTTTGACATTGCTCTTTCTGGATTTGGACAAATTTAAAAAGGTTAACGATACTTACGGCCATCTCATGGGTGATTTTGTGTTGCACGAAACCGCTCAAATCATCAAAGACAATGTTCGAACCATTGATATCGTCGGCCGGTACGGCGGCGAGGAATTCGTTGTCATTCTGATCAATGCTGTTGCAGAGGATATTCTTAAAACAGCGGAACGCATTTGTGAACGGGTCGCGTCGCACCGGTTTGAAATGGATGGCCAAAAACTTTCCATTCACATCAGTATTGGCGTGGCATCATTTCCCACGGACGGAAATTCCGAGACTGATCTGTTGCACGCTTCCGATGCAGCAATGTATGCAACCAAGGGCAAGGGTGGGAACGGAGTCACCCTTTATCAGCCCGGTATGCAACCCAAATATCATTCGTTTTGAAAACCATCGGAAAATTCTTCCAATAAGGTAAGTTGTTGAAAAAACTCACTCTGGGCTTCATAATCGTAAGTTCAATTGTGAACGCCCAGACATTTGAGGTACCTCATGCCGTATTGAAGGGATGTCCATTTTCAATCAAGTACCTGAACCTCGATTTGGTTGGAAATCAGCCGATAGCCGTGTTCGGCGTCGAGCAGGAACCGGTTTATCTGGATCCTACAGCTTCGGAAATTAAAGTCCGCAAGCTGGATGATTCACCCGTCATTATCCTTCAGGATTCCCGCGTACTTTACCAAAGTTCACCTTCCGTTATTCTCGGCTGGTTATCATTTTTGCCGCCACTTATCGCTATTGTGTTAGCGTTACTGACCAAGGAAATGCTGCTGTCACTTTTTGCCGGGATTTGGGCGGGCATGACCATTCTGATGCATTACAATCCGGTGAAAGGTTTTTTCGGCGCGCTGGATACTTATGTCGTCCGGAGCATCGCCGATTCCGGACACACCACGATCATTCTGTTTTCATTTGGTTTTGGCGGCCTCATTGGGTTGATCTAGCGAAATGGAGGCTTAGCGGGCATTGTCAATG
This sequence comes from uncultured Lentisphaeria bacterium, assembly GCA_964543125.1. Classification (GTDB taxonomy): domain Bacteria; phylum Fidelibacterota; class UBA8477; order UBA8477; family UBA8477; genus CAZIWX01. The sequence goes on from CAZIWX010000106.1 coordinate 1,091, forward strand.
TTACTGCGAAATACGCCCGCAATCGCCGACGGGGGCTAATTTCAACCGCATTGATGGGCGTGTTTATCTTTTTTTATGATTATGCCAATTCTCTATTGGTAGGAAATATGATGCGGCCCTTCACGGAAAAACTTCGAATAAGCCGTGAAAAATTATCCTATATAGTAGATTCCACCGCCGCGCCGGTAGCCAGCATTGGCATTATCAGCACCTGGATTGTGTTTGCCATGTCACTGTTGGATGGACAACTCACAGCCCAAGGCATTCAGGCCAACACCTATCTAACTTTTTTATCGTCAATCCCATTTAGTTTTTACGCGATTCTGGCAGTTGCTTTTGTGTTCTTCAATGCTTGGCAGGGACGCGATTTCGGTCCCATGCTAACCGCGGAACGGCGTGTATTTCATGAGGGAAAATTGGTGCGCGACGGCTCTCATCCATTGGCTGATGATTCGATGATGAAGGACATTTTGCCTGAGCATACACCCTTGAGGTGGTACAACGCGGTGCTGCCAATTGCTACGGTGGTGATCATGACGATCGTGGGAATGTATGCAACCGGCGCCTTGGATAGTTACCCGGCAAAGGCAGGCTTCATTCAAAAAGCTTTGTTGATAGTTAACGGCGCGGATTCTTCCCAAGCATTGCTCTGGGCCAGCTTTTCCGCAGTGGTCATCGCATTTCTGATGTCTATGAGTCAGCGTCTCATGACCATGCGTGAAGGTTTTGATAGTTGGTTCAAAGGCGCCCGGTCCATGGCGCTGGCAGTCATGATCTTAATTCTGGCTTGGGCTTAGGGTGCAATTTGCCGTACTGGATTGGCATGCTCATGTATTTGTTCGGTCTATCAGTCTTATAGTTGATCATACGCTCTGTAGGCAAACCGCTGGAAGCAGCTGATCCATCACTAAAATGATGGTATCCGGCCCCTGTTTCTCATATTTTGTCTACATGCGTTTTAAATGGCTACTACTACTTGTTTTCTTTGGTCTGTTATCTGTTTCCCCTTTAAAAATATGGGCTCAGGATACAACCGGGGAAGTCAACAGCTCAGCCCTGAATTTTTATATGGAAGGTATGCGACTGGAAATGGTGGGTGAATATGATTCCGCCGCCAAAGCTTACCTGAATGCCCTGAAAACAGATAGTTCTTCGGCCACGATTTATTTTGCTCTGGCTCGTACCCAGTTGCGCATCGGTGAGGTTGAAAAAGGTGAAAATTCACTTAAAAAAGTCGTCCAACTGGACAGTACCAACACAGATGCTCTCAAAATGCTGGCCGAGATTGCCCGCGCCAAGAGCCAACCCTCCGAAGCCATTAAATATCTTCAACTGATTTTGCGGCAAGATCGGGAAAATCAATTTGCTTTGGGAGATTTGGCTGAATCGTATCATGCTTTGGGTGATTCCTTAAAAGAAGCTGAGATATTGGAGCGCATCTATGAGATAAATCCCAAGGCGATTCAAGCTTTGGGGCGAGCTGAACAAATCTATCTGGACTCCAAACATTTTGAAAAAGCCCTCCATCTGTATCGGAATCTGTTGAAAATGATGCCGAATAATTCCGAACTGATCGAACGCCAACTCAGGTTGTTGGTGGCATTGGAAAGAATACCTCAAGCCGATGCGTTCATCGATTCGGTTGTCGCGACGCATCCCCATAAAGGCGAATTCGTCAATCTGAAAGGTAAATATTTAAGTAACGTTCGGGGTAAGGCGGCTGCCATAGCTTACCTTGAGTCTATCGCCGCTGATCCCAAGGTTGACTTTCAACCGAGATTACTTTTAGCACAGCTCTATTTTGAGAATCAAGAATTTGCCAAAGCGGTTCCCTTACTACAGCAAATTTTGGAAAAGAATCCAACCTTACCATCCGCTCTTTCTTTTCTCGCACTTTCCTATCTGAATTTGGAGCAACCGGAGCAAGCCTATCACCTCTTGGGAAATTACATAGCCGCCTTTCCGGATGATTTTTTTCTCCACTATCTCCTGGGCAGCGTCGCCCAGGATCTCGGAACCAGATCAAATAATAATAATTTGTTGCAAGAAGCACTCGGTGAACTCAAGACGGCATTAAAGCTTAAGCCTGACGACAAGCAGACGCTTCACGTTTTGGCAGTAACAGCCGACCAGTTGCATAAAACCGAGCAAGCTAAAGCCGCTTATCAGAAAATAATAAACAGGTATCCGGATGATGATCTGGCTCAAAATAATTTTGCTTATATGATCAGTGAAATGAATACAAATGTGGACTCCCTGTTGTATGCGGCTGAATTGGTTCAGGCTGCACTGCGGGCCAAGCCGGATAATCCGTCATACCTGGATACCGCCGGCTGGATATATTTCAAATTGGGTCATTTACATGCCGCCCGGGAAATGTTGGAAAAATCCTTGGCGATCGACTCACAAAATACTGAAGTTCTGGCTCACATGGCCAATGTCTTAGATGCTTTAGGACAAAAAGAAGCTGCTGAACGTTACCGTCAGGAAGCCAAAAAGCTTGATTAAATGGACCCCATGGTTTGGGATTGGAATAATCGCATTGATATTTACCGGGTGTGCGACGGTCAAGGAGTCTATCCCATTTTTTCGCACCGACACCACACTTACCGTAAAGCATTTTTGGAAAACTCACGAAGTTGTTGTGAGTCAACCACACTCGGTTTCCGGGAAAGGCTTTTTTCAGGTGGACACGCCGGAAATGTCGGGGAAAGTTCGGGCTGAATATAAATTCAGCTCGCGCGGCGTTCTCAGAATGACAATATCCACCCTGCTGACCGGAAAACTGGCGGATGTTTGGATGCACCGTGATTCAGTAGTCGTGAACGATTACCTCAATCGTCAGAGTTTTATGGATGTGCTCAATAAATTTGACATACCCGGGTTGGGTAAATTGTCGATAGGTGATTGGAATTTAACCACTATGTTCCTGGGATTGGTCAAATTTGATCGCAAAGAGTGGATATTTATTGGCGATAGTACCGGCTATTTTCTCAAGCGGGCCAGTGAGCTTGTGAAGCTGGACGATCGTGGAAGAATTCGAAACTGGCAGGTGCAAGATGCGGAATCCGGTCAGGTAATGCGAAAATTGGAATTAGATTACAACGCTTCTAATGCTATTTTTCCGGTGATGATCACCATCACGGATTTTATTGGCAGACGGAAATTGAAGTTGATTCACCACCAGGTGGTATGGGATGATCCGAATTTTACAGTAAAATCAGTACGCCCTTTATTTCAGGACGGATTCAAATTTTCAAAGGGAAATGAGTAGCCAGGTTATGCGAAAAATTAGTGTTGTTATACCCGTGCTGGATGAAAAAGAGTCTCTGCCTGAGTTGTACCGGCAGGTGAGCGAAAGCCTGCGGCGCTTGACCGAGCAGTATGAAATCGTTTTCGTGGATGATGGTAGCACGGATGGATCGTCGGAAATCATGGAAGAATTAGCCCTACAGGATGAGCGGGTGCAGGTCATTCAGTTTTACCGAAATTACGGGAAGGCGGCGGCGCTAGCGGAGGGCTTTCGACTGGCAAATGGTGATTATGTCATCACGCTGGATGCCGACCTGCAGGACGACCCCCGGGAATTCAGCGTTTTATTGGACAAGCTGGATGAAGGCTACGATCTGGTCACCGGATGGAAGAAGGTTCGCCACGATCCACTGACAAAACGGTTGCCTTCCAAACTGGCTAATCTTGTTACACGGGTCATGACTGGTGTGCGCGTGCATGATATGAATTGCGGGCTGAAAGCTTATCGCAAAAGCGTCATTAAAGTTCTGGAGATATACGGCGGCCGCCATCGCTATATTCCAGCTCTCGCTGGCCAGCACAAGTTTCGGATTACTGAAGTGGTGGTAAATCACCGTCCGCGTCAATTCGGTAAGACCAAATATGGTGGCTCACGCTTATTTCATGGTTTTTTTGACCTTCTAACGATCTTGTTTCTCTCACGCTATACTCAGCAACCGCTACATCTCTTTGGTTTGCTTGGATTACTCAGTTTTCTCCTGGGAGCCATCATTGATGCGTATGTCTTGATTTTAAAATATGGCTATGGTGAATCGTTTCAGAGACATGTTGCCGCATTGTTATCCGGCGTGCTCCTGATCGTGGTCGGCGTCCAATTCATTTCCATGGGTTTACTGGGCGAACTGATTGCCAAAGCCGGTCATGAAAATGAGAAGATGGTAAAACGCGTAATTTAATAAGCGCGGACCATCCCGAATACAGCTTGTCTTCAACTAATCCAGATTCAAACATGCTATCCAATGCAAAACGGCCACTACGCGTCTGTTATTTTGGGACTTATGAAAGTAAATATCCGCGCAACCGAATGTTCATTGATGGCTTGCGAATAAACGGCGTGGAGGTGACCGAATGTCATGCACCGTTTTGGGAAAGTTTTCCTGAAAAAGCAGCCGACTTCGGATTTTCTCTAAACACGGTCTTTAAATTTATTAAGTGCCAATTAAAACTGGCCTGGCGATATACGGTAAGCATTCCTGATCATGATATCGTCATGGTAGGGTTCATCGGACAACCGGATATATTCCTGGCTCGATTACTTACCTGGCTCACCGGCCGGAAGTTGGTATTTAACCCACTGGTTTCGATCTACGACACGGTAGTTGGGGATCGTGAGTATGTCAATTCGGGTTCATTGAAAGCCGGATTTTTTAAATGGCTGGATAAGATCACCGGAAAAATGGCGGATCTGATCTTGCTCGATACAAACGCACATATTGACTATTTTCGTGAGGCGTTCGGCCTGGGACGGGAAAAATTTCAACGAATCTGGGTCGGAGCGGATGAGACCGTATTTAAGCCGGCTCGACTTCCTGAAAAAAAAACCGGAAAATTTGAAGTTCTTTTTGTAGGGAAATTTATCCCGCTCCATGGTTTACCCAAGATTATTGAGACCGCCAAATTGCTGGAATCTGAAGATATTCATTTCACCCTGGTCGGACGGGGGCAACTACGCGAAGGGATTGAAAGACAAATTGAACAATTGAAGATTAAGAATATTACATTGATTGATTGGATTCCCTACAAAGAGCTCTCGGTACAGATGGCTACTGCTGATCTGATTTTAGGAATATTTGGTGATTCGGATAAAGCGCGGCGGGTGATTCCCAATAAGGTCTTTCAGGCCCTGGCAGTGGGGAAACCCGTTTTAACCATGGATTCTCCCGGTACCCGGGAATTATTATTTCCTGATCAGACAGCGTTTCTGGTTGAAGCCGAGCCGAAAGCCATGGCAAACGCAATCCGTGTTATCCGATCTGATTCTCATCTGAGAAAACGGGTAGGAGATGCTGGTTATAAGCTGCACTTGCGGAAGTTGACGACTGTGCAATTGGGCAAAGCTATAAAAGCTTTTTTGGAAAACCTGGTTACTGCGTCATAATGACAGCGCAAAGCACTTCCATCCGGGATCAGGATATCGTTCTGGTTTCCAATCAAATGCTCCATGATCGCTATTGGACATCCAAACAATACATTGCCATGGAATTGGTAAAATCCAACCGTGTGCTATACGTAGAGGCGAATTATTCCTTTGGGAAATTGGCTCTGGGAATCTTGAAACGCAAATGGCCAGTGGTCTTTTGGCGAAAATCGACCCGAGACAAATCCGGTATTTATGTACTTACACCCTCACCACGCCTCCCCTGGCGAAATCATGTGGCCTGGATTGGCAAACTTAACCAGTGGCTGCTATACCGGCACATTCGGGTTGCTGTTCGACATTTTGATCTACATCCCGGCCTGATTTGGTCATTTCTGCATCAGACCGCACGAGTCGTAAAAAAATTAAAGTACGATACAGCAATTTACCATTGCGTGGATGATTGGCCGCAACTGCTACCCCTGGCGGGGATGGGCAAACCGGCTCAAATCAGGTTTGATGAATCGGAATTGATTAAAGCCGTAGATTTAATCATTTCGGTTTCCGAAAACCTTCTCCAGGACTATTCAATTCCTGAGACCAAATATGCATTCATTCCCAATGGCGTTGATACAGCGTTATTTAATTTGAGTCCTGACAATGCAAGCGAACTTCCCTTGGATCTCACCGGTTTACCACGACCATTCATCGGATTTTCAGGGTCTTTAGGCAAATGGATCGATATTGATCTGATTATTCATACCGCCCGGGCTAATCCTAAGGCCAGCCTCATCATCATCGGGTTGAACGAAAAAAATCCGGCGGTGGAAAAAATGCGGAAAATACCCGGTATTCATTTCTTGGGTATGAAACCACGAACCACCGTACCGATTTATCTGCGGGCATTTGATGTATGTCTGATGCCGTTTAATCAATCCAAAGTGGGACAAGGATTGCTTCCGTTGAAATTGTTTGAATATCTGGCGCTTGGGAAAGCTATCGTTGCTACATATTCCCGGTCTTTGGAACCATTTGAGGATGTTTTGTATTTGGCGAAAACGGCTGAGTCATTTCAACAAAAAGTAAAATCGGCATTGATGGAGAGTCGGAATGATTTAATCCGAAAACGCATTCAGCGGGCTGAAGCATATTCCTGGCAGGCCCGTATCCAGGCCTATGGTAAGGCAATAAAATCTGTAAATTCGAGCACACAATGAAGCAGGGAGTGCCATGACTGCCAAACCGATAAAACGCAACACCAAAACAGCGCCATTCAAGACAATTTCGGTACCCCGGCCAAGTTGGCAGGTCTGGGGAATAATGGCGCTGGTCATCTTCATGACAGTACTATTCCTTTACCAGGATTCGGTTTTCAAGGGGTATAAACTCAACATTGCGGATGTGAAATCTCAAGGTGTTATTTTTAACCATTATCGTACTGAGTACGAGCAGACCTACAATGACATTCCTTTATGGTATCCCTATATTTTTTGTGGAATGCCATTTCAAGCCAGCGGAACCTACCGCATCCGCTATACGCTGGAGACATTGTACCATGTCATCCCCGGCTTCATTCGAACCCATTTAAATCCCTCTTTTACACTGAATATTTTCTTCGGTGGTCTCTTCATGTTGCTCCTCCTGAGGAGTTATGGACTTGGCTATGGAGCAGCCCTGGGCGGCGCCCTGGCCTTTATCCTCACAACTAAAATTCTAGGTACACCCCACACTAACCGGATAGTCGCATTTATTCATATTCCATTGATATTCTATGCCTTACGACAATTAATTATAACCCGGAAATGGATCTTTATGGTACTTCTCGGGGGGGCATTGGGTTCGCAGATCGGATCATACCATCCACAGATCGCTTTCTACACCTTGCTTCTAATCGGAT
>CAZIWX010000107.1:0-8351 GCA_964543125.1 uncultured Lentisphaeria bacterium
TTATTGTCGTAATAATAAGCACCGCCATTGGCGTAATCATCAGTGTCCCGAATGATAAGCTGCGTTTTTTCCCGGGGTTTGTAATGATACACATCGGTAATGGCCGGATAAATATCTTCCGCCACTTTCAGAGCTTCGTTAGCCGTCCATTCCGTTCCATCGTGATAATGAACAATAAAATGGTCCCCCTCGATAGTGTGCCATTTCAATTCCGGGTGATTATACCCGAATTGAGCTGACAGGAGGATTGGGATGAACCAACCGATTATCCAGCGGGTCGTTGTTGCATAATTATTCTTAACTTGGAGGAAATATTTGATCATGGATTCAGCCACAATTTCGGTCAGTGGATGACCATCACTTTAACAATTTTAGAGGCTGTAGCACCATTAACCCCAACGGCTTTAACATTTGCGAGATAAACGCCGTTGCCAATGCTGCTGGTATTCCAAATCATCTCGTTATCAGAATTTTGGTCGGCAATACCGGACCCCACCTGGGCAACCGGTGCTCCTGAAAGTGCATAGATCTTAACCACCCAGGATTTTGCCACTCCCAAGTGAGCCCGAAACGTGGTGTGGTTACCGGTGACGGGGTTGGGATAATTGAAAACCGATGCCGGATCCATGAGTGAATTCGTGACGGTTCCGGGTGTGGTGGTTCCGGTCACACTTCTAAAGTAAGGCCAGGTGGATTCCGGAGTTCCCCACACCGGTTGTTTTCCGGAACTGCCAAGAATCGAAAATTTCAAGTAGGTGTTATTGCCAGCAATGATCTGCCAGTTTGAAGTCCCCGTTACAAAATATTGTAGCGGTTGGACAGGATCAGAATATTGCAGCGCACCTGTATCCACAATTTTGCCATGCAGATCGTAGATGGAATAGCTCGCTGCGTGGCGTAAAAATATTTCCGGGTAATCCGTTCCTTTAAAATAACCAACCAACGGATTTCCACTCCAGGCGTCCACCGGCCACGGTGAATCAGAAACCAGGGTACCATTGTAATTCAGCACTTTAATTTGATGGTCATCGATCAGGATATATTCCGCCGCAGGATCATTATCAGCCTGGACGGGAATGGCGTACCGGGGCGCCGCGGCGGACAACAGCCTGCTTCCCTCGGCATTATTGAGATACAATTGGTTTCCCACCTGCTTCAATTGTCCGCTTTGATTGACCTCGTCACCCATTTGGAAATAAACCGGTAAGAAATTACCCGGTGGCGCCAACTTAAAATTTGAGCCACTGCCCGATTCATACAGAGCACCGATGGAATCCGGGTGGGACGCGATCTGATAAACGTGGTTGGTCAGAGTATCAATTTGCATGACCCGGCTGGAGTCGGCGCCATTCAACCAGTAGGTGAATTTTCCCTGAAAGTAGGTCGCATTAGTAAAATTGCCATCCGTTAAGTCACTGAAGCTGGTGTCTGAGCGGGAATCGCTAAATCGATTACCGGTGGCGGTATGAACGACAAAGTAGGGATAAAAATAGGCGAGGCTGGAATCGCTGACTCCCGACCGGAGTTGAGTCAGACTGATTATATGATTCTCGTCCGGTTCCAGTGATGTGGCCGTCATGCGAAATAGAGCGATTGAATCCGTTCCGGCGAGACGGCCCCAGACCGCCGGTGACGTCATGGGGGTGATGCCATAAACTTCACTTATTTTCCGATCATCGATAAGCCGCTCCGACGTAACGCTGAAAGACATGACCGAACCTGAGCGGGAAATCTTTTCCAGAGTTATATTACTGAACCGCCCGGTGTTAGTAAGGGTCGCCGGATGGGTATCCGGTCCGAAACGCAATGAACTGTCCCGATAGACTCGTTGATTGGGATTTAAAGCAAACCACCCTTCGTTGCCGGCAAACCATTGATCAAACCACCAGCCTTGTTCCAAAAAATCCTTGAATAAAAGCCGGGTAGGATGGCCTATATCCTGGGCGCCGTCCGCCTCAACCACATCCACCCATTGCGTTGTACCCGCGTTGGGATTAAAGCCCGCCACCCTGGCATTTTCATCTATATGCCAGATGATGAGGCCATTACCGGGATAACCGGCGTCATATTCATCCGGCTCAAGGGCAACCCCGCCGGCCCCAAAATCAAAAGAAGCTGTATCGTAATTGATGTACCATTCGGGTAAACTCGGAGGCGCAGAAAGATTACGCTCCCGATTCTCGATCAAATAATACTCGTCCGGAGCGATGGGGACTTTAATTGGCGGGGCATCTACCGCAATGGAAACCGTATCACCGATAAATGCGTCTTGAAAGGTTTCCCAGCCTTGCAAGTAGCGTGAATAGGGATTTGGCCAGGCGGGAACCAAGCCCTGCATATTTGCTGCTCCCTGATCCATCAAGCCAAATTTTCCAATGAGGCTCCGTCCGGTTTCAGTGTTATACATGGGTTCCAATCCCAAGCTGAAGCCCAGCATCAGGGCCAGGGTGCCGTTTAATCCAAACTGGTAGAAACAGGGATCATCTGTGTCGGTAAACAGATCGCGCGTCTCTTTAAAATGGAGCATATTCTGGGACTCGGGAATTATCAGGACATCCGGAATGGGTGGTGAATAACCATTTTGCTGAAAATCGTTGGCGTTGAGATAAGCTGAAGGGAGGTTTCCCGGGGTTGGATCCAGGGCGAAGGCGAAATCGCCACCCAAGCCGGCATGAAAAATAATCAGTGTGTTGAACTGACTGAAATCGACCTCATTCCCCACGGCATCCATTGCATCATGGACGAATTCCACCAACTTTGCGGTAGTATCGTACCGAGCCGTGTAAGGGTGGTAATAGAGCATATCGTGGGGTAGCTCATAGGCGCCATCGGAAGTCAACGGAAAAACCTGTGAATTACCCACATCAAGTTTAACCTGCCCCCGGGATACTTTATCCCAGTATCGCCGGGCGGCTTCAAGATGGTCTAGGAAATAGGCGCGATTATGGGGTGGTGGATCAAACCTGGTATCGGCGCAGTCCACCTGAAAATCCGAGTTTAGCACAAATTTGCCATTCCCAGCCGTGGCTGAAAGGGAATCCATTTGAAACTCGATTCGGATTGCCGCAACCCGCAAGGTTTGAGCAAATACACTTGAATTTCCAGCCTGGAATAAGCCGATGCCCATAATAAATGGCACCCACAGGCTAGAAATTCTTATGCGCATGGAAAACAGGTTATAGGAACGATCAGAACTTATAGGTCAGGGAGTAACGCATGGTGTTGTTTAACGGATGGTTCGGTTTTTCACTGGTATAGCCAAAATCGAAACCAAAATTTCCATAGCGAATTCCGAATCCGAAGGTAGGCGCGGATATCTTCCCCGTGACATCACGATACCAGCCACCGCGGATGGCAAACAAGTCATTATACCAATACTCAACACCCACATTGTTAACTAGGGTGTTTAACTCATTCTGAATACTACGATTGTTTTTATTCCCGACTTCCAACCTGCCATCTCTGCCATAGACACCGTATTCGGGGTCGCCATAGTTCTGGGTTATCACCATCACCGAATCACCACTGGAAACATCCCAGGTAAAAAAGGTTGGATTACCATTTTGATCGTATCCGCCAATCCGCCGATCTCCCGGATTATCCATATCACGATTACCACCTAACAACCAATCATCAACCCAGGAAGTAAACAAGGCTACATACCAGGGATCGGTGTGAGGCGTTTCCTGTTGGCCTTTTTGGTTGTAATCATCACCCGCGTTGAATTTTGGTTGACCATTGATGAAACTGCCAGAACCGCTGCTATTATATCCACCGACCCAACCATCGCCATCCCAGTCCATTGCCGCATACGACGCAACAACGATTTTTGACACGTCGTAGGCCAGGTCCAAACTGTTATGTTTTTTCTTGATGAGATGAATATTTACACCCAGTTTAAAGGTCGTGGGCATCGGATCAGCCTGATCTTCATCAATGAAGGAGATTTTCGGACCGATATTCGTGAGAACCGATCCGAAATCCAGCAATCCGTTGAAGGCATTGCGTTTGAGATACCCCACATCAAATCCAAAGTCCGTAGACCACGGATTCCCCTGCTCGGTCCCGACCGCCCGATCAGCCAGGTGTTGATATAAAATTTTGGCATTCAACCCGATGCCGGAAGTGCGTGTTAGTAAGGCACTATAGCTGATTGCGGCCGCTGTAAAATAGGTCCGGAAAGTACCTTCCGTGTTTCCTTCCGAGTCGGTTCGGATTTGTTCACCGGCATCCAAGTAAATGAGATGGCCACCGATGGAACCAAAATTTTTTACATTCTGGCGATACGCTAAAAAATCATACGCCATATCATCGGCCAAACCGGGTAACCATTTTACATGCATTCCTGACATTTCATAACCGGTTTGGAATGCCAGTCCGGCCGGATTCCAATAGCTGGCATAAGCATCGTTGGCCACTGCGACTTGAGCTTCACCCATACCTCCCGCCCGGGCGCCGGGTGCGATTAAGAGAAATATCGCTCCGGCCGTACTCTGGCTGTAGGCTGCCTGGGTGACCAGCAGGCTTATGACAATTGTTGTTATGATTCGACCTTTACGGTTCATTGATCCTCCTAAAAAAAATAAAAACCGAACGCTTTTTTTTACATCCGGTTTTCCACAAGCCTTTCGAGAATATCCACCCGATCCACGAGTGGAAACTTCAATTCATTTGGTTGCTTTAAGCGTCCTTTAACAATATCCTGATAGGCTTTCCCATGTTTGTGCGGACAATATAGATGGTTCAAATTCGCGTGTCAATAAAAGAGGCTATCAGTTGTGTTATTACTCACAGAGCTAATAACGACCGATTTCAGGTCAATTTAGCTCGATTCCTTCTTCAATCAACAGGACCGGAATATCATCCCGAATGGCATAAAGTATATGCCCATCCTCTCGGATCAGACCGGCCTGTAATGGTTCTTTGATGATAATCCCCGTCCGATATTTTAGCGCTTGTTTCTCGATTTCCACATTGAGTCTGGAAATGACTTCTGAATCCGCCATCTGCAATGGTTGCCGGGACTCAGGGCACCTTAGGATGGCTAATAGCTTCTCATCAATCATCAAATTTCTCCATTTTTGCGGTATGCCGGCGGGCATAGCCGCGAATAAATTCCTGAACGATGGGATCACCTGAATTACGGATTTCTTCCACCGTACCGTCAAAAACTATTTCGCCTTCATGCAAAAGCGCCATCCGATCTGCTACGGTAAATGCGGTTTGCAGATCATGGGTAACAACCACGCTGGTTACATGAAGTTCCCGCTGTAATTTTCGAATAATCTGGGCAATGGACTCAGTCATCACCGGATCCAAGCCTGTCGTTGGTTCATCATAAAGCAAATAAGCCGGATTCATGGCTACCGCTCGAGCCAGGCCAACCCGTTTGCGCATGCCTCCACTTAACTCAGCCGGGAACTCATCTTCGACACCCTCCAGCCCAACCATGGTCAGACATTCCTTAACCTTGCCGGCGATTACAGCTTCGGATTGGTCGGTAAGGGAATGGAGTCCAATGCTCACATTATCAAAAACATTCATACTATCGAACAGGGCCGATGACTGGAAAAGCATCCCGAAACGTAAACGGATAGCATTCATGTCGCGGCGTTGCAGTTTCCCAATTTCTCGATCGTCGATGTAGATACTTCCACGATCGGGATCCATTAGCCGGAGAATCAAGCGTAATAAAACACTTTTCCCAACACCGCTTTTACCGAGGACCACCAAAGTTCTGCCGTCCTTGACTTGTAGATTCACCCCGCGCAGAACCTGGTGCGTAGTGAAAGCTTTCCAAACGTTTTTAATGACGATCATGATGTTTAGGAGCTTTCCTGATAATTCAAGCTGATCAGCTTTTTAAATATTATCCAACTCAGTCCGAAAAGCATCGACATCCCGAAACTGACGATACACACTGGCAAACCGGACATACGCAACCTGGTCCAAATTCGCCAGATGTGTCATGACAATTTCACCAATCTGCTTTGATGAAATTTCAGCTTGACTGAGCTCATTAATATCCTGAATAATTTTATCCACCTCCGCATTCAGTGTATCCATGGAAATGGGACGTTTGTTACAAGCGATAACCAGACTCTTGACAATTTTATCGCGATTAAAGGCTTCCCGTTTTTGGTCGCTCTTGATAACCATTAGGGTTTCCGATTCCACATACTCATAGGTTGTGAATCGGTACTGGCATTTAAGGCATTCCCGGCGACGGCGAATGGCGGTTCCTTCTTGAGTGGAGCGGGAATCCACGACACGCGTGTCATCGTGTTTACATTTGGGACAATTCATAGGATGTCACGATATAAAGGAAATTGTTCAGTTACTGCCATCACTTCCTCCCGAATTGATTTAAGACCACTTTCGTCGTCAGGCGCTTTTAAAACTTTATCAATCAACCGCGCAACCTGACGCATTTCAGGCTTACCAAAACCACGGGTTGTGAGCGCGGCGGTGCCAATTCGGATTCCACTGGTAATGAGTGGACTACGGTGGTCAAAAGGGACCATATTCTTGTTTACCGTGATACCCGCTTTTTCCAAAATCCGTTCAGCTTTTTTACCCGATATATCCAGCCTGGTGAGATCGATCAACATTAAATGATTATCAGTCCCGTTTGAAACCAGGTCAAAACCGAATCCCATCAATGATTCAGCCAGAGTCTTCGCATTTTCAATCGTACGTTGCGCGTAGGCTTTGAAATCCGGCCGTAATGCTTCACCAAAGGCAACCGCCTTCGCGGCAATTATATGCATCAGCGGACCGCCCTGGATTCCCGGCATAACATTACTGTCAAGCAACTCGGAAATCATTTTCGTGCGACCGGATTTTGGCGCAACAATCCCGAATGGATTTTCAAAATCCTGCCCCATGAGAATCAATCCACCGCGCGGTCCCCGTAATGTCTTATGAGTGGTCGAAGTTACCACATGACAGAATGGTAATGGATCAGGATGGAGCTTGGCTGCGATCAGACCCGCCGGATGAGCGACATCCGCCATGAGAAATGCCCCCACTTCGTCCGCGATTTCACGAAAACGCTTAAAATCGTAATGGCGCGGATACGCGCTGGCCCCGGCAATGATCAGCTTGGGTTGCTGAGCCCGCGCCAAATCCCGAACCTGATCATAATCGATGTACCCGGTTGCCCGATCAACTCCGTAGCTCACAATATTAAAAAACCGGCCGGAGAAATTTACCGGGCTACCGTGGGTCAGGTGACCACCATGCGCCAGAGCCATTCCTAAAACTTTGTCGCCGGGTTGAAGCAAGGTAAAATAAACCGCCATATTAGCTTGTGAGCCTGAATGCGGTTGGACATTGGCGTATTCCGCTCCAAAGAGTGTTTTAACTCGGTCAAGGGCGAGATTCTCCGCTTCATCCACCGGATCGCAGCCTCCGTAATAACGTCGGCCGGGATAACCTTCGGCGTACTTGTTGGTCATAACAGATCCGGCCGTCTCCAACACAGCCTGACTGACGAAATTTTCGGAAGCGATCAATTCCAGCGTATTTGCTTCGCGATCCCGCTCATGTAAAATCGACTGAAATATCTCAGGGTCGGATTGCCGGAGTTTCTCTAACATTTTAGCGTCCTGTCAAAGTGTGAATTTTATTAACCCGGTTCAAATGACGGCCACCCTCAAAGGGTGTTTCCAACCATGTCATGCTAATTTCTTTGATTTCCGCGATGGTTTGAAAACGGCCGCCCAGGCAGAGTATATTTGCGTTATTATGCTGCCGGCTCAGGCGCGCCAGCTCGGGTGTATAACACAAGGCGGCCCGAATGTCTATGACTTTGTTGGCAACAATGGACATGCCAATTCCGGTCCCGCAAATTAAAATTCCAAACTCAGCTTGTCCCGCTTGTACGGCGCGAGTCACTTGGATTGCGTAATCCGGATAGTCCACCGGAGTTTTTGAATCACATCCGAAGTCAGATACGGTATACCCATTTTCTTGGAGGAAATTTATTAGAGCTGATTTCGCTTGAAAACCAGCATGATCCGAGCCCAAGGCCAATTGCATTTCGTTATCCTCTCCCGACCATCCGGATCCGGTTATTTGGCAGGTGCTTTCACCTTCCGGTGTAGCCAGGAATAACAATCCTTTTGTGGCGTAGCATAACCCTTTTTATCCACATAGTCGTCCCGGTAAAAAAACCAATCGCCTCGCTGCGGAATTCGGGCTTCGCCCAGAAAATCTATCTTGCTCTGACTTTTAGTGTATTTCAGGTTTTTAGCGTGAACATAGTCTTCGTAAGCCATCAGAAAAACGAGCTTATCACTGAAATCCGGTACCGAGCCCGTGCAAGCATTGGCAATATCTTCATAAAC
>CAZIWX010000108.1:0-8317 GCA_964543125.1 uncultured Lentisphaeria bacterium
CCGCGGGGGGGGGTTCTTCCGCTAATGCGTGACCCACCTCCCCGAGTGGATGGAACCCCAAGTATGAGTATGGATTTGCTTCCCAGCCGCTGGTGGACGGAATTTTACAGCCCGGCCGACTATAATCGCGCCCGCCGGGAGCATCTGGAGGGAATTATCAGCTTCTTCCCCTGGTGCGCCACCGTGGACTCCTTTCAACATTGGGTTTATTTGAACCCGGACCATACACCGCAAGCGCGTGATGACTATTTTGAAAGCCTCATGGACCGGTTCGGCAGCAATCTTGTTAACTGGCAAAACTACGAAAAATACAGAAGAAATCTCTGGCAGGCGCAACTCCACATTTTTGGCATGCCATTTTACTATATTGAGTACGGGATTGCTCAATTAGGCGCATTACAGGTCTATCGCAACTTTCGGAAAAATGCCGAGGCCGGCCTGAACGGCTATATCAACGGTTTGTCGCTGGGAAGCAGCCGGGCACTACCGGAGGTGTGGCGGAAGATGGGCCTCAAATTTGATTTCAGCGCCGGCGCCATTCGCGAATTGATGCGGTTCGTCCAGGCGGAACTGGACACATTACAAATTGATGAATAGAGGAAAGTGTACTTATGCAGCAATTGTTGAACTATGTCGATGCTCAGATTGATGTCTTTTTAGACGACCTGCAAGCTGGTCTGCGAATCCCCAGTATCAGTTCGGACCCGGCTCACCAATCGGATATGACCCGGATGGCTGACCTGTTATGCGAACGGCTGAAGACACTGGGCTTTGATAAAGTCCGGTCACTTCCGACTGCCGGTCACCCGGCGGTTTATGGGGAATGGCTCCGGCAACCGGGGAAGCCGACTGTCTTAATTTACGGCCATTACGACGTCCAGCCCGTGGATCCGGTGGAGCTATGGACTTCCCCACCCTTCGAGCCGGAAGTGCGTGACGGCAAACTCTACGCCCGTGGTGCGGTGGACGATAAAGGTCAGGTGTTCATGCATCTTGCTGCTGTTGCCGCCTGGTTCAAGGCTGCCGCCGGGCCGCCGTTGAACATCAAATTCATCATCGAAGGTGAAGAAGAGGTCGGTTCCGAGCATTTCGATGAATTGTTGACCACCCACAAAGACCTCTTAGCTGCTGATTATATTCTGATCTCCGACACATCCATGCTGAAAAAAGGGCTGCCCGGTATTACCTACGGCTTGCGCGGCCTGGCCTACCTGCAGGTTGATCTGCGCGGGTCCAGGTCCGATTTGCATTCCGGCTCATACGGCGGAGTAGTGGTGAACCCCATCAATGCACTGACTAAAATGCTGGCGGCCTTGAAGGATGAGGCGGGACGCATTACGGTTCCGGGCTTTTACGATGCCGTGATGGACGTCAGTGCCACCGAGCGCGCCACCCTGTCACAACTGCCGTTTGACGAAACCGTTTTCGCCGAATCAATTGGTGCGCCGGCGCTGACGGGTGAATCCGGGTACACGCGTCTGGAACAGCTCTGGGCCCGGCCGACACTCGATATAAACGGTATTTGGGGGGGCTACCAGGGTCCGGGAGCCAAGACCGTTATTCCCGCCGAAGCCCACGCTAAACTTTCCATGCGTCTGGTACCCGACCAGGACTGGCGGACAATCACAAAGCTGGTGGCGGACCATTTGAGAACCCTGGCGCCGCCCGGTGTAGCAATTTCAATCACGCCCCTGCACGGAGGCCGCGGTTATCTGGCCGGTATCCACAGCCCCGTGATTCAGGCCGCTAAAGCAGCGCTGGCCGAAGGCTTCGATACCGAAGCGGTTCTGACTCGCGAAGGCGGTTCAATTCCCATTGCGCCCCTGTTAGCCGAAGCACTGAATGCGGAAATGCTGTTAGTGGGGTTTGGCTTACCGGATCAGAATGCCCATGCACCGGATGAAAACCTGGACTTGGAGAATTTCCACAAGGGTATCCGGAGCTTGGTGATTCTGTATCAAAAACTCTCTGAGTTAAATCAAGACTAGCCGCAGGGAAACCAGGGTGGACACGGACAAAGCCGGAATCATTAGCTGTTGAATTTGGCGGATCACACTGATCTATGTTCCAAAAGAATGACTTATTTTTGGTCCCGGGCCCGGGCTTCAGTTTGGGGTCAAGTTTATCAAAAAGCGTCAAGGCTTAAGACCAATAAGCCGCGAAAATTATTGATTTAAAACCCAAGTCGTCTCGGGATTATGCAATCCACGGGCAAAAGCTCGTGGCAATGAATAGTCCGTATCTAATAAACTAAAAACCCCACTGATCGGCGGGGCTTTTGATAAAATTCCAAATTAGACAACTCGATTACTTCTTTATCCCCAACCGATCCAGCCCGAAGGCATACTCGAACGCGATTTCTTTCAGGTAATCATAGCGGCCCGAGGCGCCCATATGTCCGGCGCCCATATTCGTTTTCAATAACAATAAATGACTATCGGTTTTTAGATGACGCAACCTGGCTGCCCACTTCGCCGGCTCCCAATAACCAACCCGGGGATCGTTTAATCCGGCGGTGATGAGCAGCTCCGGATAAGCCTGTGCTTTTACATTTTCATAAGGTGCATAGGATTTCAGGTAGTTATAAAATTTCTTCTCATGGGGATTCCCCCATTCCTCATATTCAATCACGGTAAGGGGGATGGTGGGATCCAGCATCGTGTTTAACACGTCCACGAAGGGTACATCAGCAATGATGACCTTAAACAGGTCTGGCCGCATATTGGCAATGGCTCCCATGAGCATGCCACCCGCACTGCCACCGGCGGCAATCAGCCTGGACGCATTCGTGTATTTCTCCTGAATCAGGTACTCGGCCGCGGCAATAAAATCCCTGAAAGTATTTTTCTTTTCCAGGAATTTCCCATGCTCATACCACTGGCGTCCCATTTCACCTCCGCCCCGAACATGGGCGATGGCATACACAAACCCGCGCTCAAGCAGACTGATCCGGCTGGTGGAAAAATAGGGGTCCATGCTGGCGCCGTAAGCGCCATACCCGTACAACCAGCACGGATTTTTTCCGTTTTGCCGCAAACCCTTTTTATAGACCATTGAAATAGGAATTTTGGCGCCGTCCGGCGCGGTTACCCATACGCGTTTTGATTCATACCGGCCGGCATCGTAGCCGGGAACCTCATCAATTTTAAGCGTATCCCGCCGGTGGGTGGTCATGTTGAAATCAAAAATGGTTTTAGGAGTAATCATGGAACTGTACCCGAATCGAAGAACATCCGTGTTGTATTCGGCATTGCCGGTAGGCCAGACGGTATAGGCGGGCTCGGGATAGTCAAGCGTATATAAACTACCGTCGGCAACCTGCAGGAGGCGGATACGCTTCAACCCTTCAGACCGCTCAAACAGGGCGATATAGTTTTTGAATACACTGATGCCGTCCAGCTTTACCGCTTCGTTATAGGGTAAAACCGCTTTCCAGTTCGCATAACCGGGCGATTCCACCGGCGTTTTCAGGAGCCGGAAATTCAAAGCCTTGTCGTTTGTAACGATATAGAAAAAACCTGCCCGGTGTTCCACCGAGTACTCGCGGCCGGTTTTGCGTTTTTCGATAAGCTTGAATTCACCGGCTGGTTTGGCGGCATCTAAAAACCGGACTTCCGAAGTTATTTTGCTCCCCAAATTGATCAGCAGGTACTTCTCGTCCTTTGTTTTACCGATATCCAGCCAGAATTTTTCATCCTGTTCCGTGTAAATCACCTTGTCTGCACTCGTTTGCCCCAGCGTATGGCGGAATAATTTATAGGGCCGGTGAGCGGCATCCTGCTTGGTGTAGAACAGGGTTTTGTTGTCATCAGCCCACCGGACATTACCGTCAATGGCCGTGACTGTGTCCGGCAGTAATTCCCCGGTGCGTAAATCTTTCACATACAGGGTGTAAACTTCATTCCCGGATGTATCGGTGGCAAAGGCCAACAGATTATGATCCGGGCTGACACGGTAAGCACCGAGACTCAGGAAACCGTGTCCCCGCGCCAGTTCGTTCTGGTCCAGCAGGATTTCCTCGGGCGCCTCCAAACTGCCCTGCTTACGGCAGAAGATAGGATATTGCTTACCGGCTTCCTCGCGGGAATAGTAATAATAACCGCCCCATCGGACCGGGACCGACGCGTCATTTTCCTTAATCCGGCTTTTCAATTCTCTATACAGGGAATCCTGCAGTGCTTCGGTATGCGCCATTTTCATTTTTGTATAATTATTTTCCGCTTCCAGGTATTGAATGACTTCAGGATTCTTCCGGTCCCGTAACCAATAATAATAATCCGTCCGTATATCACCCGGAGTTGTATCCCGATGGGCAATCCGGGTGGCCACCGGGGGTCGAATTTCCGGTTTTTCCGTACCGGATTTCGCGCTGCTGGAACAACTCACTAGGCCGAAGCTCCCCATGAGTAAAAGGCTTCCCGCAATTGGGCTGATCCACTGTTTGATTCGCATAAGGCCTTCTTTTTTCATGAATTTATTCAGTAACTCCCGGATGTCAATTTGCTACGAACCCGGCCAGTAAATATAAAGAGCGATTTATAGAGGCAACAGGCTGAACTGTTTGGTCATAAAGGTGTAATGGTTTTGCCGGGTTTGTCTCTGAGTGGATTTAGCGTCAGAAACTTTTACCAACCGGGCCGGATTAGATCGCGCTTTAGCCCGTGACATTCCTAAACCCATCCTCCGTTAATTCCTTTCGAAAAATGTCAGACGCAATACCGCAGGTAAATTTTGCTATCAGCTGAACTTTTCCACCTTGCGGGAAAATTTCGCCAATTTAAATGAATCCGCTGCATCGGAAGCGTTTGTGCAATTGGTTTTGAGCTTTTTAACTGGCTGACGTTGATTGGGCAATCTAATGATTGTATGGCTGCATGGCTGGAGGGTTGCGGTTTCCCTGCAACCTGACGAGGTCGAGATGAACCCCGTTAGGGGTTTCCTATCTGTAGCAGATACAATCAACCAATGAATAGATCAACCCCGTCAGGGGTTTGCCAATTCCGCTACATTTCCGGCGGCCTGGCGAGAGATAATTTCTGTTGCTATAACTGTGGGGCCGAAGCCCGGAGCTGTCGAAGGAAAGATCGGTTGGAATTAACTACCAAAGGGGTGAAAGGGTGATTGGAAGATTGGATGATTGCGTGGATGGGGGATATGCTATAGGCCAATTGGGGTGCCTTCCGGTGAAATCGGCAGCTTTCACAACGCCTTGATTCTGCTTCCACCACATGACGCAGAAAGCTAATTTGTATGATTTCATCGCGACTTTTGTACCAGCGAGGTGATAAACATGCTGCTGGAGCTCAGGTTAATAGGATTAAATTTGAATCCGCTTACTTCGTCAGTAGCCGGACAGGTCTGTGGTGAAGCCTGTCTTCTTCCTGTAATTCGTGGTTACTGTTTTTACTCTCCGATGATTTTTACCATTACGCGTTTCCTTCTCCGGCCGTCGAATTCACCATAGAAAATCTGCTCCCAGGGACCAAAGTCCAACTTGCCTTCAGTGATGGCGACAACGACTTCCCGCCCCATGATCTGGCGCTTATGGTGGGCATCGCCATTGTCTTCCCCGGTACGGTTGTGATGATACTTCTCCGGACTCGGATCGTAGGGCGCCAGCCACTCCAACCAGCGTTTGTAATCTTCGTGCAGCCCCGGTTCGTCATCATTGATAAAAACGGAGGCCGTGATATGCATGGCGTTCACCAGGCATAAGCCTTCTTTCACTCCGCTATGGGCGACCACTTCCTCCACCTTGGGGGTGATATTAATAAGATCCATCCGGGTGGGAAGGTTAAGATACAAGTATTCTCTAAAGGATTTCATGGCTGTCTCCCGCCGTTAAAGCCTAAAACTTTGGATTGATATTATTGTGATGATTATTCTCCACGAACTATTGCCGCGTTAAAATCTGACCGGATTGGGGCGGTACAACGGCCTTACCGCTAACCGTCCCTAATGGCTCCGGGGTGGCGCGTTTCGCATCGGCTAATACCGACCATTTCCCTTCCGGCAAAGCGACCTCGGCTGATTGCTGCAAATGACCATTTAAGATCACCACCACGGACGGATTTTGTTTTTCGTCAGAGATCATGAAGGCGAGACAACGATCATTTTTCACCGGTAGAAATTGACGAATTCCCCGGGTGGCGTTGCGTAACGGCGCGTAGGCCTTGCGAATCGCAATCAACCCCCGGTAATAGTCCACCAATTCATGATTGACATTGGCTTCGGACCAATTCAACCAATTGGTTTCATTGTCCTTAGCGTAGGAATTGTGGTCTAACTGACCTGCCTGGGGATCGTCGGCCGCCGTTGGCGCAATAACCTTGGCGCGGCCCCAGCTCTGGCCCTCGTGCACCATCACCGGCCCCTGAGCGGTGAGCAGCGCCACCGCAGCCAGCTTGTTGATCCGGATTTGCCGCCGGGTGAGCTCGGCCACGGCCTGGCGTTGAACTTTTTGCTCCAGCCCCACGTCACCCAATCCCAAGCGAATAAAATCCCCCAGCGTGTTGTCATCGTGGGCGGCCAGGTAATTCACATTCTGGCTCGGATCAACATAGTGACCACCCTGATCCTTTGTATAGCCGGACATTAAAGCCTGGTAAAACTTGAGGTCATGGTTGTCCCACAGGTTACCGAAGATGAATCCCGTATCGTGATTGGCCGGGTTGGGGTTGCGCCCCTTGATGGCATTCCGGAAATCATCGTTCCAGGACGCCCAGCCGGCCTCGGCCAGTTCACCGGGGTTGTAACCCCCGCCACCCCAGGGCTCGGCGATGAGAATAACATCCGGGTTGACCAACCGGGCAGCCCTGGTTATGGCTCGTACCGTTTCCATATCCAGCATGGCCGCCAGATCAAATCGAAAACCATCAATATGATAAGCTTGCATCCAGTACAGCACGCTTTCCACAATCAACCGCCGCGCCATGGGACTTTCGCTTCGGAAGTCATTCCCGCACCAGCTCCTGGACCGAAAATCACCGTTTTTATCCAGGCGGAAATAAACCTGCTTGTCGATGTATTTGAGTGGATTGGCGTCGTACTGGGAAACATGGTTGTAAACCACATCCATGATGACCGCAATTCCATTTTCGTGAAGCACTTTCACCATGTCTTTCATTTCGGTGACTGCTTTACCGCCGGTTCCGGTGTATTCACCTTCTGTTTCGGATCCGTCCGAAGCGTAGCGCGAACTGGGCGCGAAGAAAAAGGAGGTCATATAGCCCCAGTGATTCTTGGCGTAGGGATTCCAGTCGTTGAAAACTGGGGCCCGGGGATTTTTATAGTCCACCTCGAGATAACCGAACTCCTGCAGCGGGAGAAATTCCACGGCGTTGTACCCCATGGATTTGATAAAGTGGATGCCGCCCTGTTGGTTTTCCTGTACGAGACCTTTATATGTCCCTGGATTCGCACATTCAGCCGTCCGGTCGGCGGTTAGGTCTTTTAAGTGAGCTTCCTGGATGATGTAATCTTCCCAGGGACGCCGGATCCAGGTGTCGCCCTGCCAGTCATAAGGTTTGTCATTCATAATAATGGTTTTAGCCGGATAGGTGTAATGGTTGTAGCGCACCACCGCTTTGCTGTACGGATCGGCCACCACTACCGTGGGGTCATACATATTGGCGTTGATTTTCGGACCGTCCAGACGATATCCGTAAAAACGCCAGTCCAAAGGTGTCTTCAGACTCACCTCCCAGACGCCATCTCCAGCCCGGCGCAGGGGAATAGCATGGCCGGTTTTAGTGGTATAATCCTGAAACAGAACCAGTGCAACCCGGGTGGCGTGGGGTGCAAAAACCCGGAACACAGCTTGAGTATCCGTAAAAGTCAGTCCCATGGGTTTAGCGGACTGTAATTCATTAAGCGGGGTAGTCAAAGCTGGCGTTCCTGTTTGTGCGGCTGCTGCCGTACCGGTTGTAGGGACCGGCTGACAAGCCAGGAGCGCAGCCAGTGCAAGTCCCACGATAACTGCATTTCCGGTGTTTTGCACGGGCATATTTCCTCCTGCATTAGGCTGTTAACATAAGCCCGGCAGTTCTATTCACCAATTGATATACGGCATGATAAGGCGTCAGCCCTGTTAAAAGGCCCCGCCGGATAGACGGGGCCTTTTTTTAAACCAACTTCCGCTGCGAATCCGGTCACTTCATCAGAATCACCTTCTCGGTGTGGGCGAAGCTCATAGCGCCGGTATACCCTGCTCTAATTTCGGTCCCCAGCGCCCGGAGGGAAATAATGTACACGCCGCTGGGCACTTGTTGGCCGCTGATATCCTTGCCCTCCCAGCTCAGAGTGTACCAGCCCGCTT
>CAZIWX010000109.1:0-8269 GCA_964543125.1 uncultured Lentisphaeria bacterium
ATACACCCGTTCTCGGCATCGTTGAAAATATGAGCTACTATGTATGTCCCAATTGTGGCCATGAAACGGAAATTTTCAGCCGGGGCGGCGGTGAACGTGAGAGTCAGCGCTTAAAGGTGCCGTTGCTGGGACGCATTCCTCTGAATGAAGAGGTGATGCAAGCCGGTGAACATGGTGAACCTTTGGCGATCTACCGGGAAGATTCAGAAATTACCCGGGAATTCAGCCACCTGGCGGAGCAACTTATTAAAACTGTAGCACATTAAATTCCGCTGCTATCAGTTCAGCACATTGAGGATGAATGATGATTACTGAAGATAAAGTGATGGATGCGTTAAAAAAATGCTACGATCCGGAGATCCCGGTAAATGTTGTAGACCTGGGTTTGGTCTATGATGTACACGTCGATGAAGCTCGGGTGAATGTCAAAATGACGCTGACTGCCATGGGATGTCCGATGTCAGCCCAGATCAGTGAAGATGCCCGGAATAAAATTCAGGCAATCGAAGGAGTTGAGCATGCCCAAGTGGATATTGTGTGGGAACCGCGGTGGTCACCGGAGATGATTTCAACTGCGGGCCGAAAAACACTGGGAATGGAATAACCTGGCACTCCGCCCACCATTTCACCCCGCAAATTCGGGGTATCCATCGACCTTGACAGGTCTGAAGCCCGCGGCTATATTGGCGCGCTTTGAACATGAGTAGCGTCGTATGAGTCAAGATTTAACAGCATTAAAAGCCGAAGTTCTGGCGGCTGGGAACCTCCCCGAGCATATCGCGATTATCATGGATGGCAACGGCCGGTGGGCTAAGGAGCGAAATTTACCCCGGGTGGCGGGACATGCCGAAGGAATCAAATCAGTTCGGGTTGTCACTAAGATTTGTGGTGAGATTGGTATCAAATTCCTGACTCTGTTTACTTTTTCCAGTGAGAATTGGCAGCGGCCGAAGCTGGAAGTTTCAGCCTTAATGCATTTACTACTGGACACTATCAAGCGCGAAGTTGAAGATTTAGACCGGAACAATGTACGACTGTCCGTCATTGGACGCTTAATGGATTTGCCGGAGGCGCCTCGCCGGGGGATGGAAGCCGCGCTTGAACGCCTCTCCCATAATACCGGCCTCGGTTTGAATCTCGCCTTAAGTTATGGCTCACGCCAGGAGATCATGGAAGCAGTCAATCAGATTGGTCAGGATGTCCTTGATGGGAAATTGACCCCCGGAGAAATAACCGCCGCGGATATCAGCCGGCGTCTTTACACGGCGAATATGCCGGACCCGGATCTGCTGATTCGTACCAGTGGCGAAGCCCGTATCAGTAATTTTTTGCTCTGGCAAATGGCCTACACCGAAATGTATATAACACCCGTGTTTTGGCCCGCGTTTCGGGAAACCGAATTACTTCTCGCAGTTCGAGATTTTCAAGGGCGGGAACGGCGGTTTGGCAAAGTGAGCGAACAGCTCCGACACTCATAAAATTACGGAAAAGCGCACGCGGATTATGTGGAAATTCCCTCGAAGATTACTTGTCATTAGCATCGGCTTAGTATTGGTTGGCTCGCTATTCGCGCAGACGGCCAAGGTGAAAATATTCAGCATTAGCGTGGTGGGAAATAGAACCGCCTCGCCTAATGTCATTATCCAAAATTCCGGACTACGCGCGGGTACCGAAGTCAATGCGGATACTTTTGGTGATGCGGTACGCCAATTGTGGAATTTAGGTTTATTTTCCGATATCAAGATTATTGCTGATCAGCAAACTCCGGATGGCTTGTATGTCATCATTTCAGTGGAAGAATTTCCGCGATTGGATAAAGTCGTTCTGAAGAGTAATAAGAAGCTAAAGAAGAAAGATATCGAAGAGAAGATCAAGATGTATTCCGGGCAGGTCCTGTCACCCGCGGCTGTGTATGAAGCTCAACGGATGATCAGGGACATGTATCTTGAAAAAGGATATCTGCTGGCCAAGGTCACCCCCACAACTTTTAAGGGTGTGAAAGAAAACACCCGCGGTGTGCAATTTGAAATTCTGGAAAATAAGAAAGTCAAAGTCTACGGTATTGATTTTATAGGCAATCAGGAAGTCAGTGATTTCAAACTCCGGCGTAAGTTGGAAAAGATCAAACAGGAACGCTGGTGGAAATTCTGGTCGGAAGCCGAATATAGCGCTGATAATCTCCATGCTGATGAGGGTAAAATCGTAGACTACTATAAATCACTGGGGTATCGGGATGCGGAAGTCTTGGGGGACAGCGTTTATTACAGCAAAAACCTGAAGCACATGTTTATCGATGTACATGTGTATGAAGGTGCAAAATACAAATACGGCAGTGTGGTCATTACCGGTAATACGATCTTTCCCACTGATAAATTGATGAAAGCGCTGGATATCAAACGCGGCGATGTTTATGATGCTGAAAAGCTTAATGAGAAGATTGAAAACAATATTCGTGGCGCTTATATGGATCGGGGCTATCTGTATGCGCAGGTAAATCCGGTAGAAATTCCGGTAGCGGCCGATACGGTTGATCTGAAAATTGATATCGTGGAATATAATCCGGTCAAGATTCGCCAGATCAATATTGTAGGTAATGACAAAACCAAGGAAAATGTTATCCGGCGCGAACTGCTGGTTTTCCCGGGTGATCAATTTAGCCGCTCGGCCCTAATGCGGTCGCAGCGGGAAATTATGATCCTGAATTATTTCAACAACGTGACGCCGGATGTTATCCCGGTGGACAATGAAAACATCGATCTGGAGTTTACGGTAGAGGAAAAACAGACTGGAATGGCTACCGCCAGCGCCGGATACAGTCAACAAGACGGCTTAATTGGTACGGTTGGTATGCAGTTTCCCAATTTTCTGGGCAATGGTCAGCAGTTATCATTCAATCTGCAACGCGCTTACAATTACCGGTCTTACTCGGTTAGTTTTACGGAACCCTGGTTATTCGATACACCCAATCTATTAGGCGTATCCTTGTTTGATACGGATCGATCCCTGGGCAATACTTCCAGCCTTTTCAGCTCTCAATCGTCTTCTTCGTACACGCCCTACTATATGCATTCCACTGGTGGATCATTCACTTTTGGACGCCGCTTCCGCTGGCCGGATAATTATTTTAAGGGTCGCTGGATTTTTCAGGCTGCAAAAAACAATTACGATCTCAACCGGGTATATGATTGGTCTATTTTCGATGTAGTGAATCCCCGGCATCTGGAAAAAACCGGCGGACTGAGTCTCCGTCAGATTATCACCCGTGACTCACGAAATGCGCCGGAATTTCCTACGGGAGGTTCGGTTCTGTCACTGACCACCACCTACAGCGGTGGTTTACTGGGTGGCAATGAAAGTTATTTCAAACAGGAAGGCAATTTGGAGTGGTTCAGCCCCTTGGGCAATGACAATATCACCTGGCGGAATTATTCCGAGCTCGGATATTTGAGCCCGCTGGATAAGAATCCGGCTCATATCATCCCGTATAATGAATATTTTTTCATGGGCGGCGCCGGTTTGATCTGGGGAACCTCCTTACGGGGGTATCCCGAGCGCTCCGTGGGACCGGTCTACACCAGTTCATCGAGTTGGTTTGGCGGCAAGAGTTTATTTAAGGTTACCAGCGAACTTCGGTTTAAACTATCGCCCAATCCGCTCTTATATTTACTGGTCTTTGCAGAGGCGGGGAATACCTGGCGGGATTGGGACGAAATCAATCTGTATGACCTGAAACGATCAGTCGGGATTGGTGGCCGAATCATCATGCAACCCATCGGATTATTAGGGATTGACTTGGGTTGGGGTTTTGACCGGCCCTCGCTGGGGTTACCCAAAGCAAGTTGGAAATCACCAGAGGTACATTTCATCTTTGGGCAGCAATTTTAAAGGATAAGAAGGAGGGACCGTGTTTGGTCGAAAATCAATTTACCTGGCGCTTGGACTGCTCTTAGCGACAGGATTATTCGCTCAGAAATTTGGCTATATCAATTCGGAAGTCATTTTAAATGATTTTGAAGAGTTTCGTGAGGCTCAAAGTAAACTGGAAGTTGAAGGCAAGCGTATCCAGGATCAATATTACGGAATGGCCGGTGAACTGGATAGTCTCCAACAGGAATATGAGCGTCAGAAATTCATCATGACCGAGGCGAATCGCAAAGCCAAGGAGAATGAAATAAAAACATTGAGTGATCAACTACGCAAATTTCAGGTTGAAAAATTGGGACCAAAGGGTGAAATCTACCAGAAACAACAGGCCTTGGCGGCTCCCATACTTGATAAGATCAACAAAGCCATCAAAAAGGTGGGACAGGAGTACCAGTACGATTTTATTTTCGACACCGTGGCCGGGAATATTCTGTACGCCAAGGACACCTATGATCTCACAAATGTGGTTCTGAACGAGTTGCGTAAAGGTGGAGCAAAATAAATATTGGCCATTGAGTTGTTGGTCTTAGCCCAAACCCTGGGTGGTAAACTCGAGGGGGATGGGACTCAAATTATCCGGCGCGTGAATGAAATAACAGCCGCCGGTCCGGGTGATATCTCCTTTATCACCAACCCTAAGTACAAGCACTATTCCGATTCGACCCAGGCCACGGCCCTGATCGTGGGGAATGACCTCGATGTGAAATTCCCAAACCTGATTCGGATGGACAATCCCTATGCCGGTATGGTCAAGGCACTATATCTCCTGAACCATGAATCCCGGGAAGCAATACCGGGAATTCACCCCACGGCAGTGATTGCGGATTCTGCCGAGATTTCAGATTCCGCGGAAATCGGACCGCTCGCGGTGGTGGGACCCAACGCTAAAATTGGCGCTCATACTATTCTGGAGAGTCAGGTAACGGTAGGTGCCCACACGACAGTTGGGAACAAATGTTGGATACATCCCCACGTAAGTGTTTATCACGGGATAACCATTGGAAATGAGGTTGAAATTCACAGCGGCACGGTTATTGGCAGTGATGGATTCGGATTTCTGCCGACTCCCGAAGGTGTTTTGAAAATCCCCCAAACCGGGTCGGTTATTATCGAAAATAAAGTGGAAATTGGGGCCAATTGTGCCATTGACCGGGGAACCATTGGTCCCACTATTATTGGTGAATCGACAAAGCTGGACAATTTGATCCATATTGCCCATAATGTCCGCCTTGGCAAGGGCTGCTTTATTACCGCGCAAGTAGGTCTTGCCGGTAGTGCGACAGTGGGTGATTTTGTTCAAATGGGGGGACAAAGTGGCGTTATTGGCCATGTGCGGGTCGGTAAGGGCGTCAGTATTGCCACGCGGGGTGGCGTTACTCGCGATATACCGGATGGGCAAACCGTTAGTGGTTTCCCGGCGCGGCTACACAAAGAAGCATTGAAAAAAGATGCCTATATCAGAAAAATCCCGGAACTTGTAAAACGCCTTAAAGCGGTTGAGGATCAGTTAGGAAAAGCAGAGAAAGCATAGAAGGCATTGAATCCCATGGAGAATCAAAATCAAAGAACCATTGCCCAGCCGATTTCTATCTCAGGCGTGGGATTGCATACAGGGGTCCATACCACCCTGACATTCAAACCGGCTCCGGAAAATACCGGGTATGTTTTTTGCCGGGTGGATGTGGAAAATTCACCCATGATCAAAGCGGATATCGAGCATGTAGTGGACATGTCCCGCGGAACCACTTTGGAGCAATTCGGTGTCCGAATTCACACCACCGAGCATGTTCTGGCGGCCGTAAGTGGTTTGGAGATCGATAATATTATCATTGAGTTGGACAATAAGGAACCACCGGTGGCTGATGGCAGTGCCATGCCGTTTGTAGAAAAACTGCTGGAAGCAGGAATTGTCGAGCAAAATGCACTCCGTGATTATTTAACCGTGGAACGCACGATCACTTATACGGATCCGGATAGGGGCGTGGACATTCATGTTCTTCCATCCAACCAATTCCGGGCCACCTTCATGATCGACTATAAGCTCCAGTCTTTGGGGACTCAATACACCTCTTTCTATTCGCTGGAAGAAGATTTCGTGGAACAGTTTGCACCGGCCAGGACCTTTTGTTTTCTGCATGAAGTGGAGGAGCTAAAAGACCAGGGTTTAATTAAAGGTGGCTCTGTTCATAATGCGCTGGTCATGATCGATCGGAAGATCGACAATTCCGAATTGCAACGGTTGAAACAATTATTCGACATCAAAGATGATATCGTGCAGGGCAATAATGGAATATTGAACGGCAAGGAACTGCGGTTTCCCAATGAACCGGTGCGCCATAAGGTGTTGGACCTCATCGGTGATCTGGCTTTACTGGGGATGCCGATTCAGGGACATGTCATTGCGGCCCGTAGCGGACACGCATCCAATGTTGCGCTGGTTAAACGGCTTAAGAAAGAGCTCGAAAAACAGATTTTATCCAAACGCTATCAGCGTCGGCCACGCAAACGCCAAATCTTTCTGGATGCTGAGGCCATTAAGCGCATTTTACCACACCGGTATCCGTTTCTGCTCATCGATCGTGTTATTGATTTAGTGCCTATGGAACGCATCGTTGCTGTGAAAAATGTCACGGTGAACGAGCCCTTTTTTCAGGGACATTTCCCGGGAAAACCGGTGATGCCCGGTGTATTAACGCTGGAAAGCATGGCTCAGGCCGGCGGAGTATTACTGTTGAATACCGTTGCGGATCATGAAAATAAACTGATCTATTTTTCGGCGGTAGATAAGGTGCGCTGGCGGAAACCCATTGAACCCGGCGATCAAATCATTTTCGAAGTGGAAATGCTGAAATATCGGCTGGGTACCGCCAAGATTCAGGGGAAAGCCTATGTTGATGGTGTCCTTGTCATGGAAGCCGAACTCATGGCCGCCGTTGTGGATCGCTAAATAAGCATGTCGAGTCAAATTCATCCCACTGCGCTGATCGCCGCTAAAAATGTGAAAATTGGCGATAATGTAACTATCGGTCCTTTTTCCGTCATCGAGGAAAATGTGGAAATCGCCCATGACGTCATCATTCACGGCAGTGTCCAAATCGGCCGGGGAGCGCGAATTGCCAAAGGTGTCCAGGTTTACAAAGGAGCCGTTGTTAGTGGTACGCCCCAGGATTTGAAGTACCAGGGCGAAGAAACAACAACGGAGGTAGGTGAGGGAACGGTCATCCGGGAATATGTTACCATCCATCGGGGAACCGCGGACAAATTGCAAACAACCCTTGGCCGGAACTGTCTGATCATGGCTTACACCCATATTGCACATGATTGTGCAATTGGTGATAATGTTATTCTCAGCAATGCCTGTAATATGGCGGGTCATGTGACGATTCAGGAAAGTGCAATCGTCGGAGGGATGGTGCCGATTCACCAATTTGTAACCATCGGGCAGCACAGCTTTATCGGCGGTGGGTTTCGAGTATCCAAAGATGTCCCGCCTTATATTCGCGCCTCGAATACACCCTTGAAGTTCAATGGCTTAAATACGGTGGGATTAAGACGTCGTGGATTTTCCAGCGAAACCGTTTCCCAAATCAAGCAAGCCTACAACCTGATTTATCGCTCCAAATTTAATGTTTCTCAGGCGTTGGAAGCGATTCGGGATTCTATTCCCCAAACACCGGAGATCAAGATTATCGTGAATTTCATTGAAAATAGCACCCGCGGTATCATCTGATTTCTCACCCCGGATTTCCCGGCCCACAAGGATACCTTTTTACTACGAAATAAATGGATTATCTTCTTCAAGTTATGCAACGT
Organism: uncultured Lentisphaeria bacterium; assembly: GCA_964543125.1. Lineage (GTDB taxonomy): Bacteria > Fidelibacterota > UBA8477 > UBA8477 > UBA8477 > CAZIWX01. The sequence continues at coordinate 7,738 of CAZIWX010000109.1, forward strand.
GCGATTTTCTTTATTGTATTCTTAATTTCGATTCCAAGTTGGGCAACTTCGTGGCTGGACATTGATCAGCGGCAGGACACGACCCAAATCTACCAGGATTTCAGGCAATTGGCCCTGCTGGTCTCAACACCGGAAGCCTCCATCCTGAGACATTTCGGAATGATGACCTGGCAAGCGTCATGGGTGCCCGGCGCAAATCGGATTGAATCGAGCAGCACGGAATTGGGGTTTCATTTGCAACCCTTGCCGGAGTGGATTTTCTCAGCTAATTTGTGGCATTTCCCTGGTAAAAACCGGATCTATGGTGTGGGCTTAGGTGCTAATTATATTTGGAAATCGGCTGCGAATCATCAGTGGAGTACGGCGCTCCAGGTCCAGCAGGTCACGGGGCCGGGAACCTTCAGTCAGCACGACATCAGCTTGGTGCAGTATTATCACTATTGGCGGCCGAAATGGAGCTTTGGCGTACAATTAGCCTATATCATGGAACGATCCCGGTTTGAGCCGGTCTTGTCATTTCAAAATCAGAAAC
>CAZIWX010000110.1:0-8233 GCA_964543125.1 uncultured Lentisphaeria bacterium
AATGCTTGGATAATAACCGGGACGGAGATTGATCTGTTCCAGACCCACTTTGTGCCCGCCGAGGAATATCCCGAGGCAGCCAAGCTTCGGTACCGATTCACTCGCAGCGGCGGGTCCAGTATGGTTTCGCTGAACAAGGATATTCTGGTTTCCGGCAGTCCCGATTATGTGACGCTGCGTTTTCGGGGCAATACTGATCAGCACACCCTGATGTGGTATCTGACCGATGCTGACAACGAATTATTTCGGCTGTTAATTCCCTACAGCCCATCCAATCCGGATTGGCAATCTATCACACTCCCCTGGAATTACGCTCAAGCAGATTGGTCAAACCCGGGTGCTCAGCTAACCTTCCCCATTATTTTCCATCATCTGGATATTTATCTGGGTGGCGGAGAGGTAAACGAGACTATCCGGGATTCCATCTATTTTGATGACTTGACGGCGGAATATTTCATGGATGTTTTACCGGATAATGCGACGATTCCAAACGGATTCAAGCTGAACCGGGTCTATCCTAATCCCTTTAACGCGTCGATCAGGATCGAATTTCAGGCGTTACCACGTTCTGAAGTGGACATTGAAATTTACGATATCAGTGGTCGTCGAATTTGGAATTATAAATCGCCTGGAAGCTTGAATGCCGGTTTACGAACCCTTATTTGGAACGGGAATGATCTTAATGGCGTACCGGTTTCATCAGGCGTTTATTTACTTCAGCTGCGCAGTCAGTATCAGCAGATCAATCGTAAGTTGGTATTGATGAAATAAGGGGGTAGGCAACCTATAATACCACCGGGTTCACACGGAGACAACGGACGACTCGGAGAATTATTTTCCATCCAGCCGGAACACGGATTGAATAGATAATCATGTTTTCATGGATTTGAGTATTCATCTCAGCTTGAAGATTACCAGGCTTATTTTCCCTCTAGAGAGGGGCTAGGTGTGTGTAGGGACGGAAGTGTCCTGAATGTTTGGTGTAAGCCAACCCATTCGCCCCGTCCTTCGATATTCATGGGAGTCCGCCTCGCCAGGGCGGTCACTTCCTCTCGGTTTAGGCCGGGTTTTAACGCGGTGGAAGGATAACAATCAGAAATGGGGCGAAAGCCCGGTCAATATTGGTTAATTCGTGATCCCCGGGCTGAAGCTCATGGCAGGGGAAAAATGCTAACGAATTTCCCGAAAAAAAAAGATTTAAAAGGCTCAAGCAGCGGAGCTTAGGCAACTAATTTCATTTTCGGTGCGTCTTGAAGAACCAATACACCGGCAAGCCCGTGACAATCAAGCCACCCGCGGATAAAACACCGCCCCGGGGAAAGGCAATAAAAGTCCCATAGAGTAACGCTATTTGAAATATAATCGCCAATCCGGCCATGAGTTGCCAGGCTGGCGAGTGGTAGGCCGGTTGATAATCTTCTCGCCGCTTCAACCAGAAAATCACGAGATAGACCAGCAGGTTTTGCAGGATATAAGATAGCGTGAAATAGCCCAGTAGATCTTCCAGGCCGCCGAAGAAGATCAAAATGATCGCCAGTCCGGATTGAAAAAGGATGGAATTACCGGGCGTCCCGTATTTGGGATGTAGAGAGCCGAATGATTTGAAAAACAGGCCATCCTTGGCAATGGCGTACTCGATTCGGGGTTGGACCATGATACAGGCGCTGGCGCAGCCAACCATGGAGGTGAAAGCTGCAATTGCCAGAAAAGGCGCGGCAATCGCCGCGAACAGTGGGAGATATTCGAATGGGTTGGCAAAACCGCCGGAAATCCCGATCAGTACCGCATGGGGAACGATGGCGCCGGTGGCGAAGGCAACCAAGGTGTAAATAATGGTAACGAAAATCGTACTTCCGATGAGGGCGCGGGGGAGAATTTTAGCCGGATTCTTGATTTCCCCGGCCATGTAAAGGATATTGGGGAATCCGGCGTAACTCCACACGGTGGCCGAAACACCGGCCATAAGTAAAACAATCCAATGTCCTTCGACCCGCACCGGTGTTAAAAACAGGTTGGGCGATCCAACAAAAGCAATTCCGATGAATGCCAGCAGGATCAGGGGTGAGATTTTGGCGATGGTCAAAACGATTTGCATCCGGCCACCCTGGCGTACACTACGATAATGGACCCAGGTAAGTAGAACGATAATGAGTGCCGCGAATAATTTGGTCCAGATGGAATTAGCCAGAACCGGCGCAAAGATTTTCAGAGCGGCAATCGCCGACACGGCCAAAATCGTGATGGAAGGCGTATCACTGGTCCAGAATACGGTCCACACATAGAGAAAAGCCAGCATGGGACTGCCGGCTTTTTGTAGATAGAGGTAACCAAAGCCCTGTTTAGGATAAGCCGTCCCCATCTCCGACAAAATATAGATTTGAGGCAACCAGATAAGTCCGCCAATGAGCCAGGCAATCGCAGCCAGCAGGGGCGACCCGGTGGCTTGCTGGACAATGGGTAGACTGATGAAGACACCGGACCCAATGACCGTCCCGATAATGATGGCCAGGACGTGTTGCATGGAAAGTTCGCGTTTGATGTTCGGCATGAGTTTCCCCGGGTTGGTTAGAGTAATTTTAAATTCCGTTTAAAAGATACAAGGAGTTTGTGAGGGCATTCATCAATTGATAAGCCTCCGCCCAAGTGTTGATTGTACAGACATGCAAATCAGTCTAAGAAGGGGAATTAATCCGGAATATTCTTGAAAGCCGCTCTGGTTGGACTTGGTGGATTCATTGGCGCCAGTCTGTGCAATCTTATCAGTGGGTGGGCCCAAACCCTTTCCCGCGGGGAATTATCAGCTCCGAATGGCGGCTAATCCTTTTCATCGGGGCGTTGGGTGCATTTACGACCTTTTCCACATTTGGCAAGGATACTTTTCCACTGCCGCGGGATACCGAAACGAACCTGGCATTCCTCAATCCAGGCCTCCATCTTGTTTTAACCTTAATTGCCCACGGGCAGGTCGGCTAACCGGTAAGTTGATTGGAGATTGATGCGACCTTGGAAAAAGCTGAAGTGAAATTTTATCGTGGCGGGAATGCGCCGCCAGACGCGTAAGGTCCTATTCGTCCAAATTCAAGATCACATCGATTAATTGCGTCACATCCAGAATATCCACCGCCCAGTCACTGTTAACATCACTCTGATAGTATACCCGCGGATCACTCACAAAGTCGTTTAAAATGGAATCGATGATCTGAGCGACATCCAACACATTGATGACTTCATCCTGATTCGCATCCCCCCGGGTCAAGGTCACGCCGGCCGTGGGCAAGTAGGTTACCGCACCGTTAGCAACATCTTCATTGTCATCGTAAAGGACATAATCAATACTATCGGCCGGAACGCTGAGCCAGGTGTTATTCTGAGCTAAAATCTCATTACCGGTCCCATTCCATACATCCCAGGTAGCGCCACCAAATGTATTGTTCGCCAGAATATTGCCACCGTCATCAGTGTGGGTGGCGCTGTTCAGGTCACCGAGGTTGATCCGGCCACTATTGATGATGGAAATGCCGTAAAAATTACCGGCAATCAGATTCCCGGTGCAAACCGCATTTGCAGCCGGAAAACCAATGTAGATACCGGCGCCGGAATTGGAATTTCCCACCACATAATTGGCGACAATGATGTTGTCCCGCAGGTACGGTGTGGCATTCACGATAGTAATACCGGTGAGATTCCAGCGGATCAAATTCCGGGTGATCCGGGGTGAAGCGGCCTCCGTCAGAACCCAGACGCCGATGCCCTGCGCCCGGTTATCGGTAATCTGATTACCAAAGATCGAATCGGGGGAACAGGAGTCAATAAACAGGGCGGGGTAATTAAGGCCGGATTGGGAATTGTGGACCAGGGTGTTGCCCGTGACCACCACGGCCGGTGAGGTGGTAAGCTTGATGCCATACTTGCCACACATTTGAATGGTGCTGTTGCGCACGGATCCGCTGCCCGAACTGAAGGTTACTCCCACTTGATTGATATACTCAAGCGTACACTTTTCAAGTTCCGCCTGCCCGCCATGGTTCTTCAGCCCGTCCGTTACGGAATCGATTCGGCTGTGTGACAGAAACGCTTGTCCGCCATCAATGAAAAAACCGCTGCCCCCGGTCAATCTGCTGTCACTCGCCAACAGCACGCCGGCGACCCGAAATTCATAGGCGCCCGCCGCCCGAACCAGGGTGCCGGGCTCAATCCGGAGAGTATCACCGACCGGCACCAGAACATTGCCGGTTAAACGGTAGGGACTGTTGCGGCTACTCCACACGCCGGACACATTTCCGGCGACATTAGTCTGAGCGAACATCAGGGTACAGAGCAGGCCCATCGAGCTAATCAGTAATCGGGTAACACGCATGAGGACCTCTTGGTTATGACGCTTTAATTAAGGAAAAGCAAATCGCATATCGAACGAAAAACTCATTACAATTCAGTAATGAGCTGCACTTATATTGCTACAAGTGGATTAACCGGCTCTGAATTGTGAATAAAACCAAGGAAGCTATTATTATGGAGACAAAATTCGCACCAGCAGAACGCCTTGCACCCCAGCTCCTGGATCAGCAAATCCAGTCCATTCGACGCGAAAGCGCCATGGGGCGAATGCTGGACGCGGTTCCGAACATTACCCTGGTTTTAAATCATCAAAGGCAGATGGTGTACGCGAACCAGGCATTTATGACCTATTTCAACATTTCTTCGGCCGAGGCTATGTACGGATTAAGAGCTGGTGAGATTTTAAATTGCATTCATGCCGACGAAAACAAAACCGGTTGTGGGACGACTGAATTCTGCCGGGAATGCGGTGCCACGAAGGCTATTTTGAACAGCCAGAGGAACGGTGCAGATGTTCAGGAGTGCCGAATTGTCCAACGGGAAAGTCTCGTGGCTCTTGATTTCCGCGTGAATACTTCTCAGTTCAAATTCGGGGATCAAATCCATACGATTTTTGGACTGACCGATATCAGTGATGAGAAACGCCGGGAAGCGTTGGAGCAAACATTCTTTCACGATGTGCTAAATACGGCGGGTGGTATCCTTGGTTACACCGTGATGCTCCAAGCCGTGGACCAGGATGAGATGCCGCCCATCGCAGATCAATTATTGAAAATATCGGAACAACTGATTAACGAGATTAAAATGCAACGCCTGCTGACTCAAGCTGAAAAGGGTGAATTGAAGTCGGAGCCGGTTCTGATCAATGTGGCCGAACTTATGCAGCAGGTCGTCGAATTGTACCAGGCCCATCCGGTGGCCAAAAACAAACACATTGAATTTAATACAATTGATTCGAACCTTATTCTTAAGTCGGATCGTACGATCCTGGGGCGAGTTATAGGCAATATGCTTAAAAACGCTTTGGAGGCTAGCCAACCCGCTGAAATAGTTACCTGCAATTGTTTCTGTGAGAAGAGGAAGCTTATTTTCAGTGTCGAGAATCCGGCGTATATACCCAGAAAGGTACAGTTGCAGGTGTTTCAACGGTCGTTCTCCACTAAAGGGATTGGGCGTGGGCTGGGCACCTACAGCATGAGAATATTGAGTGAGCGCTACCTAAAAGGTAAGATTGGATTTACCTCTGATGTTACTCATGGGACTCGGTTTTATGTCGAATTACCGCTGAATTACCCGGAATAAATCCACATCCGGGATCTCGGAAGAAAGTCACGGCCTGGGCAACCATATTTTCCACCTCAGACGGCAATCTTAGTCTATTCGCCCCAACCCGCAGCACAGCTCCAAATGTCGGCTTTGAATCGATTTTTTGAGACTTGGCTAAGGTCCTCTGAGCTTATCCTGCAAATGATCGCAGGTCTGTTGTTACTGGTTCTGGTGAGTATGGCATTGACTCAGGATTATGCAAATACTTACGGAATGGTCTGTGTTGCGGTAGCGAGTTAAAGCGTGCGGCTCCCTGATAAATAGGGCCAGCGCTGAATACCCCCTTACGGGTGAAAGAGCCCTATTGTCCCAAGATCAATTGAACTCGTTCGATGACTCTGCGGATATCAAATGGTTTGTTAATAATTTCGTTAAATCCGGCCTCAAATAGTTCATGCTGTTTTTTCAGTGAAACGAATCCGGTTACACAAATCATTTTTATTTTTGAATTGATCGCTTTCAATCGGATTCCCAATTGCAAACCGTCCATGTTTGGCAGTCCCAGATCGGTAATCACCAAATCGATATCCGCTCCGTGTTTCTGGTAAATATCCAAGGCGGAGACACCATCTTCAGCGGTTGAGACGCGATATTCGTTCAAAGTAAAAAGCTGGGCCAATAGCTCGCGGATCGCACTATCATCTTCGACAACGAGGATATGCGGTTTTATTTTGAACACGAGTACTGATTCCCTTCCACCTATACGATCCAAGTCAACTTCGGTAAATGATTCGCAAAGCTGGATTGATTAAATATATCTTGAAGGACCGCGGTAACATACTGGTCTTCTCATAATTTAAGGAATTGAATCGCGAGGCCTGAAATGGCGATAATGCCGCCGGCCAGAGCATGGACATAGCGTTCCATCCATTCCAGCCGCAACTGCATTAATCCCTTGGCTGCCACTGCTACAATTGTGGTCATAGTGGTGATGGTGACGGCGCCGAAAGCAAGGGTAACCCATATCAGATCGGACCAGTGACCGGCCGCGGCAGGGTACATGAGGATGGGAATCAGTGGTTCGCAGGGTCCCAGAACAAAAACAATGAATAATGCCCAGACCGTAACGGATTTTGGATCACCATGAAGATGAACATGAGCTCCCATATGCGAATGGGTATGTGTGTGCTCACGGCCATCGTGTAAATGAGTGTGGGCATGTTCTTTAGCACGCCAAGCCACCCGCAGGCCCCAAACGCCATAAGCAACGCCAACACCGATCAACAACCACGCCGCCACATTCCCCCGTACCGACTCCACATTTTCCATGAGCCCGACGGCCACCCCACCGGCTACTCCGATCAAGCCTAAAATGACCGATCCCAGTACATGCCCGATTCCGCATAAAAAAGTAATGAAGAGCGTCTTTTTCAGTGTCCAACTCCGGGCCCGGCTGATGGCGATAAATGGCAGATAATGGTCCGGTCCGATCACGGTGTGGATAAATCCGATGCTCACGGCAGTGGTTAACAAAATGGTTAGCTCTGAATTCAAAAGATCCGGCTCCTTTCGTTAGCATATTCTTGGAAGTTGTTCTCCCAGAGGCATATCAACAATCCGGTGAGTTCCCAGGCGGGTTCGCATGACAACCAATCCCGGATTGTCGCTGGTGACCTCACCCAGGATGACCGCTGCCCGGCCCAGAGGATGTTTTTGCATTGCCTGGACCATTTTTTCAGCGAACTCAGCGGGAACCACCGCGATTAATTTACCTTCGTTGGCGACTAATAGCGGATCGATGCCCAGTACTTCACAGGCGCCTTTGACATCCGGTTTAACCGGTATCATTTCTTCGAATATCCGGATACCGGTTTGGGAAGCTTTGGCGAATTCGTTCAAAGTCATGGCCGCACCGCCCCGGGTTGGGTCGCGCAGGGCATGGATCTCGTGGGTCACGCCCAGCATGGTTTGCACCAGCTCATGAAGTGCGGTTGTGTCGCTGGTAACCCGGCTATGAAAGGAGAGACCCTTACGGCTCGTCAGTACCGCCAGTCCGTGATCCGCAAGGGTGCCGGACAGGATTATCCGGTCGCCCGGTTTCAGATTGGCGGCGGAGATATCAACCCCGGCGGGTACAATTCCGATACCGGTGGTGTTAATGAATAATTTATCGCACTGTCCCCGTTGAACTACTTTGGTATCTCCGGTGACGATGGTAACACCTGCCGTGGCAGCCGCCCGCTCCATGGACAATAAAACCCGGTGCAGAGTTTCCAGGGGTAAACCCTCTTCCAAAACGAAACCGGTGGTCAAATACAAGGGGCGGGCGCCGGACATGGCCACATCGTTCACCGTACCGTTTATCGCCAGATCGCCGATATCTCCGCCGGGGAAAAAAATCGGGTCCACCACGAATGTATCGGTGGAAACCGCCAAACGCCCCGCCGGAACCGAAATAACCGCTTGATCTTCGAGCCTGTTCAGCAGCGGATTGCTAAACCGCGGCAGGAAAAATTTTTCGATCAACTCGGCCGACAAACGGCCACCGGCGCCATGCGCCATTTGGATTGTATCATAATCCGTTTTAGGAACCGGACAGGCGAGTCCGGCAGGAAATTTAGTTTGCATGGAC
>CAZIWX010000111.1:0-8165 GCA_964543125.1 uncultured Lentisphaeria bacterium
CTTTACGTCAATGGTAAATGGGTGGATGAGAATGAAGCCCGGGTTCCCATTCAGGACGGTGGATTTTTGTATGGGAATAGTCTGTTTGAAACGGTCCGGGTGGTCAAGGGGCAACTTTTCCGGTACGCCAAACATTTGGAGCGCCTGGAACAGGGCATGGCTGTTACACGTTTGAAATTGCCCGTAACCCCCGCCGCGCTCTCGAACCTCTGCCGGAACTTTATTACAAAAAATGACCTGCAAGACGGACTGCTGCGGATCATCGTGACCCGGGGGACAATTACCGGAGTACCCTGGGATTTTTCCGGTGCACCCAATCTTTACATCCTCGGGCGGCCTTTTTCACCCTTGCCGGAACAGCCAGCCAAAATTGTATTCGTCCGGGAAGAAGACTATCCCATCGCCCGGTTTTATCCAGCGATCAAATCCGGAAATTATTTGGGAAATATGCTGGCCAAACATGATGCCCAACAACAGGGTGCCTTCGAGCCGGTTTTTGTGAACCGGGACGGAATAATTACAGAAGGCGCCATTCGTAATGTCTTTTTCATCCGGGATCGGGCGCTATATACCCCCGGGCTGGAACTGGGGGTTTTGCCAGGCGTTATTCGGGAGACTGTTCTGGAAATAGCAGCCGGTGAAGGGCTGCCAATTTTTGAAACCTATATTCAGTATGATGATGTGAATCAGTTTGATGAAGCCTTCCTGTCCAGTACCGGAATTGGTATTTTACCCGTTGTGTGGCAAGGCTTTCACTCTCGGCATCATCACACCCGGCGTTTACGGAAATTATTGGAAAAACGCTTTACAGCAAGGAACTGAACCATGCATAAATTTGATCCGGCCCGCGCCGCAAGATTATTGGAACCCAATCGATATCACCTGGTCAAGCCGGATAATTTACTGCAAAAGTTAGGTATCCCACCGGGTAGTACCCTTTTGGATCTGGGATGCGGTAACGGGTTTTTCACCTTTCCGGCCGCGGCTGCCATGGGGGAAGACGGCATGGTCATCGCCGCGGATACATCTGACTATATGTTGCAATTATTAAGAGACCGGAATCCCCGGGACAATGTTCAGATTCTTAAGGTGGATGAGGTGGAAATGGATGTAGATACAAGGTCGGTGGATGGAGCGGTATTGATCAATATTTACCATGAATTTTCCGATCGTAAAGCGAATTTCGCGGAACTCAGGCGGGTCTTGAAACCGGGAGGCAAGGTTATGGTTCTGGATTGGGCGCCCGTGGCGGAAAGTCTTTCCGGTCCTCCGGTTAAACACCGGGTCGGTCTGGGAACCGCAACCCGGGAATTGGAACAGTGGGGTTTCAGGATTGAAACCAATGAACCCTATACCGCCGAGAGCTGGCTGATTATTGCCGGTTTAGCCAGAACGTGAGCCGGTTTTATTCAGGCAACCACTCCCGCCGTTCGGAATGGCCCGGCGGCGGCAGGTGAGCTGCCTTCGATGAGCTCGCTCTAAAAAATATCTGGCGTGCTTCTCGTCGTCTCCACGGGTCTTCCGGGATGTAGAAGCGTTTTTACCACAGATCCGTCAGCGGGCGGACAAGTTTACGCGGACGAACACGGATAAACCCCAAAAATTCTGGATCTGGATGAGGCCATATAAAAACGACCTTAAAGGTATTACGCCCGGACCTCTTTTTTTTAGCACTGCCTGGCAAAAAAAGCCCCTCGGAATACGAGGGGCTTAAAAACGCCTTGGCTGGCTGAGAAAAGACTTACAAATTCTTTTCCAGTTTTTCGAACGCTTTGTATTTTTTAGTGTCACCGAGCCGGTAATAGATGAGTTTCAGTTCATGAACCAATTCTTTATTGGATTGATCAATGGCGTAGGCCTGTTCCAAATACCCTTGGGCGGTTTTGTAGTCTTCTAGGCGTTCATAAGCTAAACCGGCATTGAAGAAGGCGTCGGAGGCATCCGGTGTTAGCTTGGAAACGGCAACAAAATGTGTAGCGGCAGCTTTGAAGTTTTTCTGTTGAAAATACAGCACGCCGAGATTATACAGCAGATCGGGGTTCTCCGGATCCGCCGCGATGGCGTTCTTATAAGCCCCGACGGCTTTGAGTTTGTCACCCATGGCATCGTAAACAAACGCAATCTGCTTGATGACACTCACATTGCTGGAGTCCATTTCCAAAGCCCGGTCGAAATAGGTGAGGGCCCGCTCATAAGCCTTCTCCTTGTAGTAAATAGCACCGAGGTTGATAAAATTAGCAATATCCGGGGTATCCAGCTTGATAGCTTCCTCCATGGTGGCTTTGGCACTGTCGATATCTCCATGCTGGAGATAAACCTGAGCCAGGGTAGTATAGGAATCACTTTTTTGCGGATCGATGATAATACATGTTTTAAAAGCATTGACCGCCACGGCATGCGCCGCTTCGGCGTCTTTGGCAGTGCCCTTGAGGATGGCATTGTAATTATTGGCGCCGCTATTAAAATTTTCGATCCAATACTTCTTCTTAACCTGTTTTACCTTGTCGGCATACTGAGGACTGATGGAACTTGCCAAATCCAGATATTTGACCATCGCTACCCAATTTTTTGAGCGATTGTATATCTCTGAACCCAACAAATAAGCCGGATCGGCGTTAGCCGGCTCATTGTTAACCGCCAACAATAATTGTTCTTCGGCTTTTTCCCAGTTCTGTTGCTGAATATAGAGCTTGGCTGAAGTCAATTCCGTGGATTGACACCCGCTAAAGCCTATCAGGCCTACCAGGACAGTCCCTAATAAAGCGATGGGAAAACGACTTCTCATCGTATCTCCTTTACACCGTTTAGAATTAAAATTTTTCATCCTTTTCATCGCCGGCAAATATATCCGGCCTCACTTCTTCTCACAAGCGCTTAACGAACCCGCTGCTCATTTCCCTGGCAATAGTCTTGCCAATCCAAGAATCAATTAGGTCGGCCGGGCAGGAATAAAAATGTTTCTCTGCACGAATCTCCTGTTTTCAGCCGTTAAAAACGGATTAGGTTTAGTCAGGATGAGTATCTTGATTGGAATCGGCCTGGCGTTGCTCACTCTCGTAGCGGCCATTACCACCTGGTTTGGAATTTCAGGCCCTTTGATTCTGGCCGGCGTCACCTTGCTCTGGGGTATTTTTAGCCATTTCCAAACTATTTCCGGGGGCCAGGTTTTTACGGTCGTGCTCATCGCAATCGGTCTGGAAGGTGTGGAAATTTTTATGGGCGGCTGGGCAGCCAGAAAATATGGTGCGACGAGGAAATCCATGTGGTTTGCGATTTTAGGCGGATTCTTCGGAACAATCGTTGGGGCAAGTCTGTTCCTGTTTTTCGGAGCTCTGCTGGGCTTGTTGGCCGGCGCCTATCTCGGCGCCTATCTCGGTGAACTCTCCGCCGGAAAATCCGAATCAGCCGCCCGCCGGGCAGCCCTGGGAGCCTTAATGGGAAATATTGCCGGCAAATCCATCAAAATGGCCGCGGCCGTGGTCATGGGTGGCTGGCTCATTCAACAGGTGATTTGATTCATTTTATGCCGGCGGTAAATTTTAATCGAATAATGCGTTTCAGCCTGGTCCTGCTTTCGCTCGGCCTGGTTTCCAGTGTGTGGAGTCAGGAATTTCACATTACCCGGCTGAAATATCCCGGCGGTGGTGATTGGTATTCTAATCCCAGCTCGCTACCCAACCTCATCGAGTTTATCGGCCGGAACACCAACATTCCCATTGATCCCAAAGCCTATCGGGCGGAACTCACCGATGGTGATCTATACAACCACCCGTTTCTGTATATGAATGGTCATGGCAATGTGCGCTTTACCGATGCAGAAATCCGTATCTTACGCGATTACCTGATCGCCGGTGGATTTCTCCAGGCGGATGACAATTACGGAATGGACGAATCCTTCCGCCGGGAAATGAAACGCGTTTTCCCAAAAAAGAAACTGGTGCCGCTGCCCTGGGACCACCCCATTTTTCATTGTTATTATGACTTTCCAAAAGGCAGCCCCAAGATCCACGAACACGATGGTAAACCGGCCCAACTCCTCGGTCTGTTCGATAAGGGCCGCCTGATTGTGGTTTATTCCTATCAAACCGACCTGGGTGATGGTTGGGAGGATCTGGAAGTCCATCAGGATGGACCCGCCAAACACGCCGCCGCATTAAAAATGGGGACCAATATTGTGGTCTATGCCATGACGCATTAACCCACTTTGGATACTTAAACACATGTCCAACCGTTTACCGGAAACCCTCCAACTTACAGCTCAGGCCAAGGAATTGGCTAAAGGCCGGCTGTTGATCGGGTTGACGATCTGGTGTACGGTGCTGCCGGCTGCTTTTGCAGGCTTTACCTGGCTGGAAAGTTGGCGCTATTTTCCAACCTCGGTCCGCTTGGTCCTGGACCTGATTTTGGTGATCGCCGGGCTGGGCAGCCTGGTCCTGCTAACCGGATACTATTTTATGCTGAAGAGCCAACGGCTGCCCGCGGCCCAGCCCCTCCGGTTGGCCCGGGCTGTGATTCACACCCGGAATTCGGCGCGGGATACGATTCTCAATGCGGTTCAATTGGTCGAGCAATCAGAGTCATTTGCCAGGCTGGGCATTTCCTCCACTCTCACCACCGCGGCGGTAGCCCGGGGCGCGAAAATAGCCGCAACCCTACCGGTCGATTTGCTCTATCCCACCGAGATGCAGTACCGCTGGAACCGCCGATTTCTGCTCGTCCTGATTCCGGTGCTAATTGTATATGCGCTCAATTTTTCCGCCATGAATACCGCCGCGCTCCGCTTATGGCAACCCCGCACCGTGTTTCCCTACCCCGTTCCCGTAGACCTCGCCCTGGATGCCAATCAATCCGAGTTTCTGGCCGGAGATACGGTATTAATAGCCGGTCAATTGCGTGGCCGTCACTTTGATCAGGTTAGCTTGATCCAGACCGATAAGGAAGGTGAGCGTCAGTTTACGGTTCCGGTAAAACACCATGTTTTCCGCTTGAATCTGCCCCATGTCAGCCGGAGTTTTAGTATCCTGGGTCAAGTGAAAAACAAGCGTTTTTGGGAACCCTGGCGGAACCAAAAATCCAACTTACTCAACATCACCGTGATTAATCGGCCGGTGGTGCAGCAGTTGACGGTAAAAATCCGGCCACCCGCCTATACCAAATTACCCGTTTCCGTCCATAGCCGGGATATTTTGGAGATTAATGCCCTGCGTGGTTCGAAAATCGGTCTGAACGGGCTCGCCTCGAAACCGGTGACGCAGGCAATAGCCGTTTTTCAATCCGGTGATTCACTGCCTCTCCAGGTGAGCGGGCAGCAATTTCAGGGAGCGTTTACGCTGAAGGGAAATGATACTTTCTGGTTACAGGTTGTGGATGATGAGGGTGTCTCCAACCTCAATCCGCTGAAATATCCGGTGTATGCCGGTGCGGACGCGCCACCTTTGGCAAAAGTTCTGGTCCCGGCCCGGGATGTACTGCTCAATGAGGCCCTGCAGTTACCGTTGCGGGTTAAACTGGACGATGATTTTGGCTTTTCGCGCTTAAGCCTGAATTATCAAATCCGTCACCCGGACTACCTGCAACCGGACACGACCCGTTATTCGGAAACAATCAAATTGCCCCGGGTGCACGAAAAAACCCTGGAAGCCGCTTACAACTGGGCTCTGTCCGGTTTGAATTTAAATCCGGAAGACGGCGTGGATTATTGGTTCACGGTCTGGGACAATGATCGCATCACCGGACCCAAATCCACCCGGACCCGGATCTGGAGTGCCCGGTTGCCTTCACTGGTGGAGATGTTCCAGGCTGTAAACCAGGCCAACGATCAGGTTAAAAGCCAGACTGAAGATGTTTTGGAGGCGGTGAAGAGCATCAAGGAAAAAGTAGATGAACTGGCCCTGGAGGTGACTAAAAATCCCCAAATGTCCTGGGAACAACAGCAGGAGGCCAAACAAACTATCACCGAAACCGAAACGCTCCAGCAGCAGTTGAACGATATCAGTGAAAAACTGGATCAGATGATCAAGGCTTCCCGGGAACAGGATCTGTTCGACCAGGAAACCCTGGATAAATACAGCGAACTCCAGAATCTATTTCAGGAACTCCTGACCCCGGAATTGAAGGCGGCCATGGAGAAATTGCGCCAGGCAATGGATGCCAACGATCCCCGGCAAATTCAAAACGCCATGCAGGATTTTCAGGCATCCATGGAAAATTTTAAACAAAGCGTGGAACGGACCCTGGAAATATTTAAGCGAGTGCAGATTGAGCAGAAACTGGACGAATTGAGTAAGCGGCTCACCGATTTGGCCAATCGACAGCAGGAGCTGGTGCAGGATCTAAAATCCAACGATCCGGCCAGGACTCAGACCGACGCAATCAAAGAACAAAAAATTTCCGATGAATACCGGGCCGCCGAGAAAACAGCCCGGGATTTAAATGCTCTGCTCCGGGATCAGCAGGAGGTTGACCCCCGGCCGGCCTCTGAATTTCAACAGGCCATGCAAGCATCTCAGACGGATACGAATCTAGAGCAGGCATTAAGCATGCTGAAGCAGAATCAAGTGCTCCAGTCCCGGACGCCTGCTCAGCAGGCCCGGCAATCCTTGCAACAATTGGCGCAACAAGCCCTGAAAATGCAGCAGGCCCTGCAACAGCAGATGATGTCGGAGGTGCTGTCGGCCTTCCGCAATATTATGCTGAAGACCTTAGGTTTGTCTCAGATGCAGGAAGACTTGGAAAATCAAACCCGTGATATTCCCCGGCACAGCAGCCGGATTCGCGACCGGGCGGATCAACAAATGGCGCTAACGGAAGGTCTGAAAAAAATCGCCGCCGATTTAAATGCTTTATCCAACCAGACTTTCGCAGTGGGACCTAAACTGGGACAAGCGTTGGGACGCAGCCAATCGCAGATGCAATCCGCCATCGCCCGGATGGAGAATCGCTCACCAGCTCAAGCCGCAAAGGCCCAAGCCCGGGCCCGGGAGGCGCTGAACCTGGCCGCCGAACAACTCTCAAGCGCCATGCAAAATCTCCAACAGGGCGGCCAGAGCAGCGGATTCGACCAGTATATGCGGCAGTTGCAGAATATGGCCGGTCAACAACAAGGGCTGAATCAGCAGACCCAATTAGGCTTGGGAAACATGTCTGTGATGCAGCAACTGGCCGAGCGTCAAATGGCATTGCGCCAAAATTTGCAACAAATCCAGCAAGGTGTGGGCAACGACCCGCGCATGATGGGTGATTTGGGAAAAATCGGTCAGGAAATGGAAGCAGTAGCCAAATCCATGCGCCGAAAAAATCCCCGGCGGGACCTGATCGAGAAGCAGCGGCGGATTTTAAGCCGGCTGTTGGACGCCCAACGATCCGCTCATGAGCGGGACTATAGCAAGCAACGCACATCCAAAACCGGTGAAAACAAGCCGTTTTGGACAGGTCCCAACGGCCTGCCGTCTGACTTGGGAGAAGCACGGAATATTCTCTACGAAGAGTTACTCTACAGCTTGAAACAGCCGTATTCCCGGGAGGATCAAGCGCTTATCCGGGCCTATTTTGAGACCTTGTCGGATGAAATAAACCAACCGGTTCGGGAGATCCCGAAATGAGAAGCACACTGGAAAGGTTGATTTTCGGAATTGGTTGGGGATCACCGGCCTTGAACCCGGAGTATCCGGTACATAACGCTTATGGGGCTTCAGTCCCTGGTTCGGTGTAAAGCATGCGGAAAGCAGTAACCATTTCCCTCTTTTTTTTCGGCTTGATGACTATTCTGGCGGCACAGGGCATGCAGGCTGCTCCGGAACGGAACCAGAATCGAATCCTTTACACCCGGGCTCAGGCATTGGAACGCATGGGACGCACCAAAGAGGCCATTGACATCTATACCGGATTAGTAACCGATAACCCCACAAACCAGATTTATTATCTGCGTTTAGCCGGGTTACTGCGGCGTTTGAAACAATTCGATGACTACCTGAAAATTATTGATTTGCGATTAAAGTATAATCCCCGGGATATTAACCTGCGATTGGAAAAAGCCGGTGTCCTGTACAACCTGGATCAAAAAAATCAAGCCAAGGTGCTCTGGAACAACATTGTGAACACGGGTCCACCGTCCAACAGGCTTTATACCCGGGTGGCGAATTCACAACTCTTGGCCGGAGCGGTGG
>CAZIWX010000112.1:0-2178 GCA_964543125.1 uncultured Lentisphaeria bacterium
TCATTGGTGGGGTTGGGATATCACGAGATCATGGCCGTAAGTCTGGTCACTGAAAAGCAACACCCAGCGATTTTCGGTGACGAAGTGGCTGTCCGCTTGCTGAATCCCGGCAGTCGGGAAATGACTACCGTACGCTCCAGCCTTTTGCCCGGTGTTGAAGCAGTCCTGGCCTTCAATCTGCGTCATCGTCAGACCAATATTCGATTATTCGAAGTAGGCCAGGTTAGCCGGTATGATGCAACTTCCGACACGGAAGCTAAGGAGCGCACGCATATTGCAATTATGCAACAGGGCTTAGTTCAAACCAAGCAGTGGAATGTCTCACCCGTAAAATCCACCTTGTTTCACCTCAAGGGAGACATCAGCAGTTTTTGGAATTCCTTGACCGGCCGAAGGCCCGGGTTAGAGCCCGCCAAGCACCCTGAATTAAACCATGCACTTGCCATTAAATCACAGGGGCAGACCATCGGATTTATGGGAGAATTAGCTCCCCCGCGACTGGCGAAATTGGATATTTTCGAGTCAGTATTTTATGCTGAACTCCAGACAGCGGATCTGGAGCACGCCTTCTGGGATCGTCAAAAACAGTTCACTCAATATTCGCCTTATCCGGTAGTTGAGCGAGATTTATCCCTTGTAATCAGCGACCAAATAAGTCATGCGCAAATTCAGAAAGTGATTGAGGGGAAAGGCGGTAACTTCCTAAAAGAAAGCTACTTATACGATCTGTACCAGGGGAATACAATTGCAAAGAGCCAAAAAAGTCTTACATTTAGATTGGTTTTTCAAAACCCGGATCGGACGCTTACCGAGCCTGAAGTTGATCAAGCCTTTAATCGAATCGTACGATCCTTGAAAACCGAATTTGAAGCGAAATTGCGTTGACGGGAAAAGTACCAATGGCTGAAGATTCATTGAACATTCTGGAAGAAAAAATCAAGCTGTTGGTAACGCAACTGCAATTATTAAAGAAAGAGAACCTTACACTCCGCAAACAGTCTCAGGGGGCGAGTGGATTTGCTGATTTCCCCCATAAGCAGATAATTGTTTCCAAGATTCACGACATTATCGGTGCGATCGATGTGGAGTTAGGGGCGTTGTAACCGATTATGTATGAAGCTAAACTGCGCCGAAATGATTCTTGAAAAAACGGATATGAACTGAACCATGCAAGCCGACAATAGCAACAACCAAGTACAGGTCACCATCTTTGGCAAACCTTATACCGTCAAGGGAATGGCGGATCCATCCTATATAACAAATGTTGCCAATTACGTCGACACGAAAATGCGTGAAGTTGATGAGAGTCTGGCCAATGTCCAATCGGAAAACCGGGTCGCAATCTTAGCGGCCATGAACGTGACCGACGAGTTGTTTACATTGCGCCGTAATTATGAAAAAAAAATAAATCAGTTTGACGACCGGATTCAGAGCATGTCTGATCTTATTGACGAATCACTAAGCACATAAGAACAGTTTAGATTCGACCCGGCTAACAAAGCCTCGGGGTTCTCCTATTTCGGCCATTTGACAACCGAAATATGAGGCGCCCGAGGTTTTTGTTCATGAAAGTGAGTTTGAAATGATGGAATTATTTTATGCGATCGGCGCGTTTATCGTGGGTGCGCTGGTCGCGGCGCCCATTGCTCTATATTTGTACAAGCAAAAAATTCTTCAAGCCCAGGCAACCGCTCAACAGGTGCTTGCCAATGCCGGTAAGGAAGCGGAGGCTCTGAAGCGGGAAAAACTGGTAGAAGCCAAAGATGAGTCTCTACAGATTCTGCAAAATACCGAGAAAGAAGCCCGGGAAAAATTACGGGAAGTGCGTGACGCCGAGCGCACCCTTCAAAACCGGGAATTAAAAATCGAGAACAAAGCCGATCTTTTGGATCGTAAAAGCCAGGACCTGGAGCGCCTGGAACGGAAACTGGCGGAAGACCACAAGAAAATTGATTCCCAAAAAGAGCATTATCAAAAAATCGTGGCGGAAGAGAATCGCAAACTGGAAGAGTTGGCCGGCTTAACTCAGGATGATGCTAAAAAGCTACTCATGGATAATATGCTGGAAGCCGCCAAAATCGAAGGCGCTGCCAGAGCTAAACAGATTCGTGAAACGGCTATATTTAACGCCAATAAAGAAGCAAGGAAGATCGTGATTACCGCCATTCAGCGGTCGGC
>CAZIWX010000112.1:2278-8135 GCA_964543125.1 uncultured Lentisphaeria bacterium
TTAACGCCAATAAAGAAGCAAGGAAGATCGTGATTACCGCCATTCAGCGGTCGGCTGCCGATCATACGGCGGAGTCCACCGTTTCCGTGGTGGAATTACCCAATGATCAGATGAAAGGACGCATCATTGGGCGTGAAGGCCGAAATATCCGCACCTTTGAGCACCTGACCGGTGTTGAACTCATCGTGGATGATACACCCGAAGCCGTCGTGCTGTCCGGATTCGATCCGGTGCGACGTGAGGTTGCCCGGGTGGCGCTGACCCATCTCATTGAAGATGGCCGGATTCATCCATCCCGCATTGAGGAAATGATCCAAAAAGCCACCAGTGAAGTTGAAGAACTGATGTTGGCTGCCGCCGAAGAAGCTTTAAACGAACTTCAGATTGCACCGTTGCATCCCCACTTGATGAAGTTGATTGGCCGGCTGAAATACCGTACCAGCTATGGCCAGAATATCTTGAAACACTCGGTGGAAGTCGGCTGGTTAGCGGGACTGATGGCCGCGGAATTGGGATTAGACGGCCTGCTAGCGCGCCGGGCCGGTTTTCTGCATGATATTGGTAAAGCGATTGACCGTAATACCGACGGAACACACGCTCTCATCGGGGGTGAAGTTGCTCGTAAATACAACGAACCCGCCGAAGTCATCAACGCCATTGAAAGTCATCATGAAGAAGTGGAAATGACATCACCCCTCTCCGCCCTGGTGCAAGCGGCGGATGCCATTAGCGGTAGCCGACGGGGCGCCCGCGGCGATACGCTGGAATCCTACATCAAACGCCTGCGGAATTTGGAAACCATCGCCAATGGCTATGACGGCGTTACCAAGACCTACGCCATTCAAGCCGGCCGCGAACTGCGCGTCATGGTGGAGAGCAACCATGTGGATGATATCCGCGCCAGCGAGTTGTCAAACCAGATCGCGGGCCGTATCGAATCGGAGATGACTTATCCCGGACAGATCAAGGTAGTAGTCATCCGCGAATCTAGGAATATCGCTTTTGCCCGCTGATCCCATCATCATGGAAGGCAAAGCCGTGGCGGCTAGTCTGAATGATTCGTTAAAGCAGCGAATTGCCGTATTGAAAGCCGTCGGCATTATTCCGGGCCTGACGGCGGTCCTGGCCGGGGAGGACAAGGCCTCTCAAATCTATGTGCGTAACAAAGCCCGGGCGTGTGAACGGTTGGGTTTGAACGGCAAGGTGCTCCGCTTGCCGGACACAGCCACTGAAGCGGAGCTGTTGGAATTAGTGGTGCAACTCAACCTGGATGACGCCGTACACGGCATCCTGGTGCAACTCCCGTTGCCCGAACAGATCGCCGCGCATAATATCATTGAAGCCATTGACCCTAAAAAAGATGTGGACGGTTTTCACCCGGTGAATGTGGGCAAGCTGGTCCGGGGAATTCCCGGCTTCATTCCCTGTACTCCCGCCGGTATTCTGGAGCTGTTGAAATTTTATCACCTCGAGACTTCCGGTAAGCATGCCGTGGTGGTGGGCCGGAGTGCCATTGTGGGCAAACCCATGGCAAACCTGCTCATGCGGAAAGCCGACACCGGAAATGCCACCGTGACGGTTTGCAATTCATGGACCCCGGACATTGCAAAATACACCCGGGAGGCGGATATCGTCATTGCCGCGCTTGGCCGGGCAGAATATATCACTGGCGAAATGCTCAAACCCGGCGCCGTGGTAATTGATGTGGGCATTAACCGGATACCGGATGATTCTACCGAAAAAGGCTATCGGGTCGTGGGGGATGTTGATTTTGAATCGGCCAAAACCGTCGTGAGCGCGATTACACCGGTTCCGGGTGGCGTAGGGAAGATGACGATTGCCATGCTGATGCACAATACGGTGCTAAGTGCGGAACGCTTTGCGGGAATTGCCGGCTAACAATTTATTTGGGGCCGGGTACTCCACCGGTTACATTTGCGAGCTTTTTTTCAGATGCATGATTGTTTACCCGGCTGCAAGCCGTCGTCCCGGTTTTCGCGATGCTCAGCCGGGACGACCCTTCCGTCAACCCGCAAAAGCGGGTTTCGGTCAGGCCCGCAACTTCGCTACCGGCTGGTTTTGACAAAAATGGCAATAATCCGGATAAAAAGCTGCGCCAGTAGCTCAGTTGGATAGAGCGTCGGATTCCGGTTCCGAAGGCCGAGGGTTCAAATCCTTCCTGGCGTACGATAAATAAAACAGCCCGAATAAGTGGGCTGTTTTATTGTATAGAAGAATCGTTGTCCCCTCGGCCTGCAGAATCGACAGCAAAAAGGGTTCGACTCTGAGTTCCGCGATAACGGATAGAAAAATTTAACAAAAATAATAAGCACAATATCCTGTGTGGGTTAATATTAGGTAGGTGGTCAGGACCTAAGCTTAAATCCACTGCATTTTGAAGTTCCGGGTTAGATCGAAAAACAGCGAAAGACTTTGAGGGAGTACACATGTCATCGATTGATTCTTTGGTCGCAGATTTTTCAAATTTCATGTGGGGTACACCGCTTCTGGTATTACTACTGGGAGGTGGCCTGTTTTTCACATTTTACAGTCGGTTTACGCCCTTTCGGTTTTTTCGCCACGCTTTTATGATCCTCATGGGGAAGTACGATTCTGATGACGATCCTGGCGACATTTCACACTTCCAGGCCCTTTCCAGTGCTTTAGCCAGTACCATCGGGATGGGAAATATCAGCGGCGTGGCCATCGCCATTCATACTGGTGGTCCGGGTGCTGTTTTCTGGATGTGGGTTAGCGCCATCCTGGGTATGTCCACCAAATTTTTCACCTGCACGCTCAGCATTTTGTATCGGGGAAAGGATGATCAGGGACGTATTATGGGTGGTCCCATGTATTACATCGAAACCGGGTTGGGAAAAAAATTTAAACCCCTGGCAATTTGGTTCAGTATTGCCGGTCTGTTCGGGTGTTTGGTGCCTTTCCAGTCGAATCAGTTGACCCAGATCATCCGGGATGAAGTTTTTAAGCAGCAGGGCTTATTTGCAGGTTCAGCAACTACGGGCAATCTGCTTGTGGGAGTAATTGTTTCGTTGATTGTCGCCGGTGTAATTTTTGGCGGCATCAAGCGGATCGGTTTGGTGGCGTCCCGGATGGTACCGGTCATGGTAGTCCTGTACATGTTGGCGGGTGTGGCCATTCTGTTCAAGAATTATACGGCAATTCCATCAATGCTCGGTTTCATCCTTAAAGACGCCTTCACCGGGAATGCCATGATGGGCGGCGCCTTGGGCGTTGTCATTATTACCGGTATCCGTCGAGCCGCATTTTCCAACGAAGCTGGTATCGGTACGGAAGCCATGGCCCATGGCGCGGCTAAAACCAAGGAACCGGTGCGGGAAGGTCTGGTGGCTATGATCGGCCCCTTTATCGACACCATTATCGTTTGTACCGTAACTGCTCTGGTAATTCTCTTTTCGGGCATGTGGCAAGTGAGTGAAAGCAACGGCGTGACCCTCACTACACAGGCTTTTTCCCAACAACTGGGTGAAATCGGTCGAATAATTTTAATGATTTGCGTCATTATCTTCAGCATGTCCACCATGATTGGCTATTCCTATTATGGCAGCAAATGCACCTCTTACCTGTTCGGGAGCCGTTATAAAAAGTACTACCGCATCGTGTATGTTGCGACCATCGCAGCCGCGTCTATAGTGACCATCGATGTAGCTGTTAACTTTATCGACGGGATGTATGCGCTCATGGCTATTCCTACCATGACAGCCACGCTACTACTGGCTCCACGAGTGATGAAAGAAGCCCGGATCTACTTTACCTCACTGAAAAAGCCAAATCTCGAGCCGGTGGATTTCACGCACCCTATGTGAAACACCATCTAGTCATCGTAAGTGTAATAAACTGTAGATCCTGAATCTCAAGATCCATGGCATAAATCGGTGAGCAGTGGAGAAAGAAAAACGAATGAGTGTATGCTTTGACTTGGAACGAAGCCGGACTCAGTCACTACCAAGTGTCACTCCACAGCGTCTCATCATTTTATGAAAACTGGTTCGATTGATGCCCGCTTCCTGTGCGGCCCTAGTCACGTTACCCTGATCATGGTTCAGCAAGTACTGTACAACTTTTTTTCAACAGCGTGCCGGGCTAAATCAGGCGCTTCCCTTCGCAAATGCTCCATCTCCAACATGGTCCTGGGAACTGTGGCAGAGTAGTCCTCTTTCCGCCGGGCCAGGTCGCCCACGGTTTCCACCACTTGGCCCTGGTTCAGGATGGCGGCCCGGGTCATAGCGTTGCTGATTCGCTCATCAGCCGTGCCTGTATAATCTAAGATATTCAAAGTATTATCCGCCGCTACAGTAGGTTCCTCCAGCAAGCCTGCTTGACTCCAATCAACGATTGTTGAAGGATCAATTGTTTGTGCGAATAGACATTGGGAAAGTAGAGCAATTATACCAATTAGTTTTTTCATTTGATAAACTCTCCTTTTTGTAAAAAGTTAAATCACCCAAAATCGTGGATTATTTACTGGTCATCTGTACCCTCGCACCACGATGCCTTGTGGTAATAATGAATATCCAACGGCACAAAAAGTGTCCCCTTTATAACATATCCTTGTAAGAAGACAATTTAGCAACTGTCGGTTAAGCAACATCTTTTCTGTAATTTGGTAAATCAGAGTTCTCATTTGGTTCCGGGATGCTGAGATAGCTTCTCCCAACCATCCATTCTTCATGTACCTCTTCCAGGATGGCAGTTAACAGCCTAAGACAGGATTCTTTATTGGGGAATAAGGTTGCTACCCGGGTCCTTCTGGCAATCTCCCGATTCAATCTTTCCAGGCCATTTGTCGTTCGGATCCTCCGCCAATGTATCGCTGGAAAACTATACACCGTCAGCCCTTCCTCAAGGTTTTTATCCAGTCATTGACACCACTCCGGAGCGATCTTCTCATACTGTTTCAACGCCCTGGTCTTCAGCACCATGGCATCAGCCTTCGTGGGAGCATTAAAGATTGATTTGAGGACACCGCCCAGAGGTTTCCTCAAGCTGATTCTGGGGATATAACTCTGGGCATTCTGAGCCAGATGGAACTGACACCGCTGCCAGGGCACAGAGGGGAAGACCGCTTTTCTGGCAGCCTTCAGTCCTGAATGATCATCACTGATGATCAACTCTACACCTTTCAAGCCTCTCCCTCACAAGCTCTCCATGAAATTGCGCCAATGAACCTCAGCTTCCCATAACGAAACAGAGGCACCCAATACCTCTCTGGGTTCACCCGGATTGACACCGACAGCAAGTAATGTTGCCAGATCGCGAACATTACCCCCATGACGGACATTCTCATAACGGGCATCCAGATACACATAAGCGTATGATCCTAAGGGCCGGCAACCAGTGGTTGAAAATGACGGAGGGTTACAAATGAAAGCCAAACCGGTTCGGCAAGTAGCAAAATTCGCGCCGCATACCGGTTCCCGGGAAAGTAATAACTATTACTAAACACCTATCTTTTAAAGGGCATATTGGTATAATATGTGCATAAGTCAGCAAATGACCCTAAAGCTTCGCAGCTGAAAATTGCCCTTGCATGAGTGATCCGTCCTTTAAACAGACCCTCCCCGATTTCAGGCCCCCTTTTGATGGCTAATTCAACTCCCGTAACTACCGGGACAAGCCGGGGAAAGGCATTTTTCCGGGATGCCCGGCTATATTTCGATCGCTCCGGCGGCCTTTGTAATGATTGTAGTTCGCGGTCCGTGGAATCTATTCGCGAATCCACCTTTTGTACCACTCCCGGACCGTTTGAAATGTCCCCGATGACTGAAAAACAGGGAAAACCCGTTTGCACAGGCGAATACTCCTGCCAGGAGCAGGG
>CAZIWX010000113.1:0-8027 GCA_964543125.1 uncultured Lentisphaeria bacterium
CCACTCAGTACAACAGCGTGCGGCTATACAGCGCCGGGGTAACTTATCAAAATGATTTAAAACCTTTATGGGCGGCGGTTGGACGCATCTATCATCCCCTACTGGGTGGCGTGGGTACCGTGGACGGACTGGGCGCCAGCTATCGCTGGAAATCTCTGGAGGCCGGCGCCATTTTTGGATTTGTTCCGGTGTATGACAGTCTGGCCCTGGACCCCAAATCGTTCAAATGGGGGCTTTCCGGAAGTCTGGTTCCCGAATCCCATGGTTATCTCGCTACCGCGGCATTGATCACGGAGAGCAAGAACGGTGGAAATGACCGGCAGTATATGTATTTGTCGGCCGATTACAGTAAATGGCGTTGGATGCGGTTCACCGGGAGTGCCGAAATTGATTTGAATCTGCAAAATGCAACCACCACTCGTGGCGCGTCGGATCTCACCGCTATTTATCTGACCAGCCGCATCACGCCCACTCGCAGTATTGGAATTGTGGTTCGCTATACCCAGCGGAAGAATGTCAAGTTGCTCATTTCCCAGGCCGACACACCGGATTCCCTGTTCCAGAAAGCATTTCGTCAGGGGTTTTACGGTAATATTAATTTCCGCCTGGGGGGCCTGGTCATGGTGGGTGTCAATGGCAATATCACCAACGACGGCCAGGGCCAGACCATGTATATCGCGGGATTCAGTTTTCGGTATGCTGAACTTCCCAACCTTAACGGACCGTTGAATGTGAGCCTGCAGTACTTTGACAATTTATATGTCCGGGCTTTGTGTGTACGGCCAACGCTGGATTGGAATCTGAATCGTGAGCTTACCTTATCCGGCGCTTACGATATTTACGGCTACGCGTATAAATCCCAAACCAACGCCCACCTGCGACAATCACCGGAAGTGGATTTGTACTGGCGTCTGAAACAGAATTTTTATGTGAGTGGATCCTATTCTGCTGAAGTAGAGGACGGTAACACGATTTCCCAATTCATGCTCGACATTTCGTATCGTTTACGCTGATTTTCAGCCCTTTAAAAAAACCTGCGTTAATAATCCTGATTAACTATGAAAACACCGGGTGAAGTTCCTATATTCAGGCCGTTCACAAAGGAGATGATTTTATGGCAGTTCGGCGAATTATCATTGGGGATCGCGAAATTGAAATTCCACAATTTTCACTACGTGGCGTTTTATTACCGATTGCCCTGATATTATTTATTTGGTTCATTTTCGGAGGACCGTTTTATACGGTCGGACCGGAACAAAATGGTGTGATTCGGACCTTCGGCAAATTCACAAGCATAACGACATCCGGATTTCATGTTAAACTTCCCTGGCCGGTTCAGACTGTGGATTTGGTCAATGTAGAGAAGGTCCGGCGATTGGAATTGGGATTTCGCACAGTGAGGGGAGCAGGTACTTCCGACTCGCAATATCGTGAAATCCCTAAGGAAGCCACCATGATCACGGGCGATGAAAACATTGTAAGCGTGGAAGTCGTGGTGCAGTATAAGATTCGGGATGCAGCGGAATTTCTATTTCGGGTGGAAAATCCGGAACGAATTGTTTTCCATGCTTCCGAAGCAGCGGTTCGGCAGGTCGTCGGTTCCAAGCCGATTGATGATGTGCTTACCACCGGTAAAGCGATCGTGGAAACCGAAACGCGCGATCTATTGCAGAGTATCCTGGATTTTTATAAAGCCGGTGTGTTTATCCAGCAGGTCAAACTACAGGATGTCACCCCCCCTAATGAGGTGGATGCGGCTTTCAAGGATGTACAATCAGCAAAGGAAGATAAAGAAAAAATGATCAACCAGGCATTGGGGTATAAGAATGAGATCATCCCCCAGGCTCGGGGTGAAGCCGCTCAGATTGCTCAGGAGGCTGAAGCTTTTAAGCAAAAGCGGGTGAAAGAATCCGAGGGTGACGCCGACCGGTTTACCAAGATTCTGGCCCAATATAAGCAGGCCAAGGATGTAACCCGTACGCGGATGTACCTGGAAACCTTGGAAAAGGTTTTATCCAAGACGGAAAATTATATCGTTGACGGTAAGGATGCAGGTAGTATGGTAAATGTTCTGGGTGTCTCACCCGGTCAAATCAATCCGGCAGCGGCGCCAGGGAGGACAAAATGAGAAGCGTCATTACGATCTTGGTTTTAGTCCTGGCCCTGGGACTATTCTGGGGTAGCGCCTATACGGTAGATGAAACGCAACAAGTCGTTATCCTTGAGTTCGGGAAACCGGTTCGCACGGTGAAGACCCCCGGATTGCATTTTAAGCTGTTTTGGCGCAGTGTTAATAAGTTTGATAATCGTTTATTGGAATACGATTCGGCGCCAAATACAATCCTGACGGAAGACAAAAAGAATCTAATTGTTGATAATTATGCCCAATGGCGCATTATCGATCCACTTAAATTCCTCCAATCCATGCGCACCGTAAACCAGGCGCACAGCCGCTTGGATGATATCATTTACTCCAGTCTGCGGGTGGAATTGGGCAAGCACTTCATGCACGAGATCGTGGTGACCAAACGTGATTCACTGATGCGCAAAGTCGTGGTTGCGTCGGATAGGTCCGCTCGGGATTACGGTATCGAAATTGTGGATGTACGCATGAAACGGGCAGATTTGCCGCCGGAGAATGAGCAGGCGGTATTCGACCGTATGCGGGCCGAGCGGAATCGCATGGCCAAGCAATTTCGATCCGAGGGTGGTGAAGCAAGCGTAAAAATAAAAGCTGAGACTGACCGTGACCGGGAAATCATTCTGGCCGATGCTTATAAAAAAGCACAAACTATTCGCGGTGAAGGTGAAGCCCAGGCAATCAAGATTTATGCCAGTGCATTTCAGCAGGATCCTGATTTTTATGCATTCGTACGGTCACTACAGGCTTACGAAAAGATTTTCAACAATAAGACCAAGGTTGTCCTTACACCCCAATCCGATCTTTTCAAATATCTAAAAAGCCAGAATCCGAAGTGGTAGCAAGCGAGTGATTACAGACCGAATCCCATCTCCAATTTATATTGCGCGGTGGGGTTCGGTTTCTATATTTACAGCGTGTTATTTAGCGCGGTTACTATCACTTTAATATTATATAAAACAAGTATCTAGGTCCATAATGGAAAAATTTTATGCTACGACAATTCTGGGGGTGCGGCATAACGGAAAAGTCGCCTTGGGTGGTGACGGCCAGGTAACCTTTGGCGAGACGGTCATGAAGCATACCGCCACCAAAATCCGGACGCTTTTCAATGACTCCGTTTTAGCCGGCTTTGCAGGCGCTGCCGCCGATGCATTTGCCTTGTTTGAGAAATTCGAGGGACGCCTGGAAGAATTCAACGGCGATTTGGTTCGGGCGGCTGTGGAATTGGCCAAAGAATGGCGCATGGATAAATATCTGCGTCAATTGGAAGCCATGTTGGTGGTCATGGACAAATCCCAGGGATTAATTATTTCAGGCACCGGTGATGTCCTGGAAGCTGATGATGGTGTTTTGTCCATCGGTTCCGGAAGCTCCTACGCTACCGCCGCCGCCCGGGCTTTTATTGCCGCCGGGAAGAAGAACCCCAAAGAGATCGTTCAGAAGTCCCTGGGAATCGCCGCGGACATCTGTATTTACACCAACCACCATATCACCATATTAGAACTGAATCAAAAAAATTAACTCGTTTAAGTCATAAAAAAGGATTTACTACATAAATGACGGCAACAAACATAAAAGCATTTACTCCCCAAGAAATCGTTACCGAACTGGATAAACATATTATCGGTCAGGACGCTGCTAAACGCGCGGTTGCTATCGCATTGCGTAACCGCTGGCGGCGAAAACAGGTAACCAGCGAAATCCGCGAAGAAATTTTACCCAACAACATCATTATGATCGGTTCAACCGGTGTGGGAAAAACCGAAATCGCCCGGCGTTTGGCAAACCTGGCCCAGGCGCCGTTTATCAAGGTGGAAGCCTCCAAATTCACGGAAGTGGGCTATGTGGGTCGTGATGTCGAAAGCATTATCCGGGATCTGGTGGAGGTGAGTTTCAACATCGTCAAGCTTGAACAGGAAGAAATTGTACACTCTAAAGCCATGGAAA
Organism: uncultured Lentisphaeria bacterium; assembly: GCA_964543125.1. Lineage (GTDB taxonomy): Bacteria > Fidelibacterota > UBA8477 > UBA8477 > UBA8477 > CAZIWX01. Next base: position 4,091 of record CAZIWX010000113.1, read on the forward strand.
ACGCCAATGACCGGATTATGAATCTGCTACTTCCACCTATCAAGCGTCCCTCCACTGCTGCCGCCGACCCGGAAGTTGAGCGTTATCAAAAAACACGATCCAAGCTGTACCAAAAGCTCATGGCCGGCGAATTCGAAAACCGTGAGGTAGAACTCAAAGTACAGCAGGATGCCCTGCCCATGATGCAGGTTTTTGGTCCTCTCGGAATGGATGATCTGGGGATGAATCTTCAGGACATGTTGGGTAACGCCATGCCCAAGAAAAATCGCATTAAAAGAGCCAGTATAGCCGAAGCCCGAAAAATCATCATCGCTGAAGAAGCCCAAAAACTGATCGACATGGACAAGGTTCAAGCTGAAGCGATTCGCCGAGCGGCTGAAGCGGGCATCGTCTTTATTGACGAGATCGATAAAATCGCCGGCGGAAATTCCGGTGCGGGTCCGGACGTATCCCGCGAGGGTGTGCAACGCGATATTTTGCCCATAGTTGAAGGTAGTACCGTAAAAACCAAGTACGGCACTGTCCGAACCGACCATGTTTTGTTTATTGCAGCCGGTGCTTTTCACACCTCCAAGCCCTCTGATCTCATCCCCGAGCTACAGGGACGGTTTCCTATTCGAGTGGAACTGGATAACCTCACCGAAGAAGATTTTGTAAAGATCCTCACCCTGCCGCGCTCAGCGCTGATCAAACAGTATCAGGCTTTGGTTGAATCCGACGGTGCGTCACTCAGTTTTCAGGAGGAGGCCATCACGGAGATTGCCTCTGTGGCCTCTAAAGTGAATGAAGCCACTGAAAATATCGGCGCCCGGCGTTTGCATACTATCATGAGCCGCCTGCTGGATGACATCATGTTTGACTTGCCGGATCATGTAAAGGCAAAGAAAATTCGGATTACCAGAAAAAAGGTCACTAAGATATTTAAAGACTACATCGAAGACCAGGATTTGAGCCGCTACATTCTCTAGGCGGTAAACTGGAAATGTATTCCCCCCTTTTCCGCGGCCCCGGGTACCCGGCTTTTCCAAAACCTTTTCAATTAAAACCGCCGGGATCTTCATTGGCGGTTTTTTGCAGCTCCATAAAACTTCAACCCAAAATTTTGCTAGGAGGAAGAATCCGTGAAACGCGATTTTCTGCAGGTGACTGATTTTACGGCTACGGAAATTCTGGAAACGTTTGCGATAGCAAAAAAGCTAAAGGCCAAAGTTAAAGCCGGTGAAGAGCACCATTACTTCTCAGGTCAATCCATGGCCCTGATCTTCTCCAAACCCAGTACCCGAACCCGAATCAGCTTTGAAACGGGAATGTTTCAGTTCGGTGGACAGGCCCTCTATCTGGGCCCCAATGATATTGGAATCGGTAAGCGGGAAGCGGTAAAGGACATTGCCCGGGTGATCTCGCGCTACAACAATTGGATTATGGCGCGACTGTTTGATCACAAATACATGCTCGAGTTGGCGGAATATGCCACTGTGCCGGTGATAAACGGCCTCACCGACTACAACCATCCCTGTCAGATCATGGCTGATATGCTCACGATTCAGGAACATCGCGGTAAAATCGATGGACAGAAGATTGTGTTCATTGGAGATGGAAATAATGTGTGCAACTCTTTTCTGAATTTCTCAACACTCTTTCCCTATCATTTTGTACTGGCAACGCCGGAAGGCTATGAGCCGGATGCAGAAACCATGAAACGCGCCCAAGCCGCCGGAAAAAGTAAAGTCGAAGTCATTCATGATCCCCTCAAAGCCGCAAAAAATGCGGATGTGCTGTACACCGATGTATGGACTTCCATGGGACAGGAAGCAGAAAAACAACGACGGAGGCACGCTTTTTCGTCATTTCAGATCAATTCTGAATTGCTGGCACATGCCAAATCGGATGCCATCGTCATGCATTGCCTGCCGGCCCACTACAATGAGGAAATCACTGACGAAGTTTTAAACGGAACGCAATCCGTGGTGTTCGACGAGGCCGAAAACCGGCTGCATGCCCAAAAAGCGATTATGGTCATGCTGGCAAAATCAACCGGCGCTGAAATCGAGCTTTAAATCCAATGGCTCTTCGATAAGCAGAGAGACGGTTAGTAGCAGGGTATTTTTTTTAAATAGCTCCCAGGCGTCTTGCAAATGGATCTTACCGAAGTACAAACGGCGTATTTACTAAAACCAACCGGCCCTTTAAACGATAAACGCAAAACAGGGACTCCTTTTGAGTCCCTGTTTCACATCTATAATTAAGCCGGAGGGTCAGCTTGCGCTAAGCATTGCCCCAGGTCTTGGCGTTCTGAAGTTGGTAGATAAACCACTGCTGCACTAAATCCATTTGAACCGGATTGGGCTCCCCGGGCGAGTGGTCAACAATCTGCTGTTGCCCGGTCAGCCAAACCGCCAGGGGATGGTTTTCCACCATCCCCATAGCGAGTTTGTTCAGAAAAATTGTGAAATCAGTATTCACCGTTACCCGGCCGTGTTATTTCACATTAATAGCGATTTCCCGGGCCACTTCCTGCTTGCTTTTGGGCAAGGTCAGGGTCAGGATACCGGCTTTGTAGTCAGCATTGATCTTATCCGCAGCCACATCATCCGGGAGTTCGATGGAACGCATGTAGGTTCCCCGGCTGATTTCGTGAATTAGATATTCCTGCTTGTCCTCTTTCTGCTCTTTGCCACGCTCAGCTTTGACGATCAGTGTGTTCTTTTTAAATGAAACATTGATCTCTTTTTTGTCAAAACCCGGCAGCATAAATGAGATCCGGTAGGCTTTGCCTTCATCAATGACATCCATAGCCGGCCGCCAGGTCGGCCCCCTGTCATCGCTCTCGTCAAAGAAAGATTTGAACATTTCGTCAAAAGTCTTTGAAATTCGAGGTAATGTGATGCTGGGGTTATAGCGTACTAAAGTCATGGTTGGAACCTCCTTATTTTAAAAAGTGTGTTCATGGTGTTTAGGTGTTGTTTCATTTGCTCTGCTATTTCAATTCTTTTTCTCATTTCGCCCCATACTATCTCCAGAAGCGTGCCAAGTGGATTTTTACGCCCATTTGACAGATATTTACCTAATTGTCAGCCGGGGCTGGATGAATATTGCGTCCATATGGCATAATCTTGTTAAATGTTTTAATTCCCTGTCAGTGTGGCTTGGAAATGAATTGATATGATTGGACTATTTGAAACAAGTCCCGGGGGGTGTGAGTCGACACGGACTCCTGAATTTACAGGTTACTGAATTTGATGAATTTACAATAAGGCTGTCCGGTCAGCTGCAGGTTTTAGTTGCTCGCGAATCAGTGCCTCTGAAAGCCAGCCAGGTTTTGCCGGTCAATCAGGGCGCGCACTCTCGCTCTAGCAATCTCTGGGATGAAACGGTGATATATTGGGCAGTCCGCCGGCCGGCTTTTGCACCGGAATCGGCCGGACGGGGTTGAACAAAATTAAGAGCAGTGCATCTGCGAGACCCTGTGCCTCCATGAGAGATCTCCTTGACCAAACGGTTGTGACCGGGTTCTTGATATACTCGAAGTGCGCTGGGGATGAAATCGAACTTTATCTTTTGGCCGGATTTTCGGTTATTCGGGATTGACTCTTAAACTGCTTATTTGAGATTGAAAAATGCTTTGATGCCAGCCGAAATTACAATTTGTGTATTTTCGTTTTTATACGAATGTGAGGAAGTCCCCCCACCGGATTCGATGTCTCCCACGCCCTTGTAATAGGATGCCTGGATATCCAGGAAAACATTTTCAGACAACTTATGCAGGAAGCCGCCATGGACTTCGGCGAATTTTATCGTGGAAGTGTATCCACCTGATTCATCCGAACTCATGATTGTATAGCCGGCGCCAAAGTATTCCGGCATTACATAATAGGTACTTCCAAGGCCGTACGATTTCAGGGTAAAATCGCTCGAATTCCGTTTCAATCAGATCGGA
>CAZIWX010000114.1:0-7861 GCA_964543125.1 uncultured Lentisphaeria bacterium
AACCGGGGCTTCAGCCCCTTACTCCGGGATTTCAATTGGGCCAAATTGGTTTCCGTCTCAAGGAGCAGGTCGAGAACCGATTTAGTCCGCCAGCTGGCGGACGGAAATCGGTTATGGGCTTGAGGCCGATTGCTTGGGTAAGTCCCGTCCGGGACGGGCGAGAATAGCGCGGCACTTGAGTGCCGGGGAGAATCGACCCGATAATGATGATGCTGAGTCCCGGAGGGACGGCACGCGGATCAAGTGAAAGAATATTGGGCTAAAGCCCGCTATTTTTTCTGAAATCAAACCACGAGCTAAAGCTCGTGGCAATGGAATTCTTAAAAGCTGATTTATCCATAGCCCCGGGCTTCAGCCCCTTACTCCGGGATTTTAATTGGGCTAAATTGGTTTCCGCTTCAAGGAACGGGCCCATAACCGATTTAGTCCGCGTGGCGGACGGAAATCGGTTACGGGTTGAAATCAAACCATGAGCTGAAGCTCATGGCAATGAAATTCTAAAAACTGACTTATCCCTTGTTAAAAAAAACGGGTGAATTAGCAGCTATTTTCACTCAATCGGCCTACACCGCGCGCAAGATGAAAGTATAAAATTCTCAGTTTCCCCAAATCTTCACCACCGCGGCACCATTTTCATCGATAAAACCGCGATACATTCCGGCGGTATTGTAGGGCAGGACAACCTTGCCCGTTTGGTCAACCGCGATGACGCCGCCTGAACCGCCAATTTCGCCTAACTTTTCCATGATTACTTTATTAGCCGCCGTGGCGAGGTCTTCTCCCAAATATTCCATCCGAGCCGCAATATCATAACTAATCACACCCCTAATGATGTACTCACCTTCGCCGGTGGCGGAAACCGCGCAGGTCCGGTTATTGGCATAGAATCCGGCGCCCACGATGGGGGAGTCGCCGATTCGGCCGGCCTTTTTATTCGTCATGCCGCCCGTGGAAACACCGGCCGCCAGATCGCCATTTTGATCCAATGCCACGGCCCCCACCGTTCCAAATTTCCCTCCGGTTTCATGGTCATCGGCGTGATCCAATTGGGTTCCCGTGCGTTCCAGCGCCTGCTGATATTGCCGCCGGCGATATTCGGAGTAGAAATAGGCCTCTGGCTCAAACGCCAGATCCAATTCCCTGGCCAGGGCTTCAGCACCCGTCCCGGCCAGTAAAACATGGGACGTCTGCTCCATCACCGCTCGCGCCAATTGGATGGGATTACGGACCCCGGCAACGCCCGCTACCGCGCCGGTGGATAAATCCCGCCCGGACATGATGGCGGCATCCATTTCGTGTTTGCCATTATGGCTGAAAACCGCACCCCGCCCGGCGTTAAATTCAGGACAATCTTCCAGAACCACAATGGCCGCGGTTACGGCAGCGAGACTGGAACCGCCCTCCACCAATATCTCCCGGCCCGCTACCAAAGCTTGGCGTAATCCACTCCGAACCCGGGTTTCCCGATCCGGAGTTATTTTTTCTTTCAAAAGCACGCCGGCTCCGCCATGCACGGCAAACGCAATTTTTCCCATTGACCGATTCCTACCCGGTTTGAAATTTGGCTGATAAAAAGTGTATGGAAATTCTCATCGCACATTAAGATAGCTGTTGTATGATTGAAGTGCAGTTAAAACCGAAAGCCGCCGCTCAGGTGCGGTATTTTCATCCGTGGGTGTTTAGTGGAGGGATCGCCGCCCGGCCGGCCGGCCCGGACGCGGGCGAAATCGTCAAAGTGTGCGGTGCTACCGGCCAATTTCTGGCGTATGCGCATTATTCACCCCAGTCCAAGATAACCTTGCGTCTGTTAGCCTGGGATGAGTCAGAGCAAATCGACGCGGATTGGTATCACCGGCGGTTGGAACAGGCGCTGCGGTTGCGGTATCCGGCGGGTAAACTCATTCCCGGCCGGGCACGGCGTTTGATCTATAGCGAATCCGATCGGCTGCCCGGCCTCATCGTGGATGCCTTTGGTGAATATCTTGTGGTACAAATTCTGAGTGCGGGCATGGAACGGGATCGCGGCATCATTTTCGACCACCTGAAGAGTTTATTGAAGCCTCGGGGTATTTTGGAGCGCAGCGATGCGGAAGTGCGGAAACTGGAGGGGTTGGAACCCCGGGTGGCATGGTGGGCGGGCAGTGATCCCGGTGAAGTCACCATTAGGGAAGGTGAAATCAAGTTCGGGCTCCGGTTGGAGGTGGGACAGAAAACCGGATTTTACCTGGATCAGTCTGAAAATCGCCGGCGAGTGGCCCAATATGCGGCTGATAAACGGGTGTTGGACGCCTTTTGTTATACCGGTGGTTTCGGGCTGCAGGCACTCCGGGCCGGCGCCGGGGCCGTGCGGTTTTTGGACAACTCTCAGCCGGCTTTAAATATTTTAAAGCATAACCTGGCGCTCAATCAGTTGGATGCTGACCGGGCGCATATCGCGCAAGGTGATGTTTTTCAGGTTTTACGCCGTTACCGGGATGCGGCCGAAGCGTTTGGGCTGATCATTTTGGATCCGCCTAAATTCGCCCCGGCCCGGTCTACTCTCAGCCATGCCGCACGGGCTTATAAGGACATTAACCTGTGGGCCATGAAACTGGTAAGCCCGGACGGCATTCTGGCAACATTCTCCTGTTCCGGTGCGTTGAAGGCTGACCATTTCCTGCGTATTATTCAATATGCCGCCCTGGATGCCGGACGCGATGTCCAAATCCTGGAGCGCTTGGGTCAGCCACCCGATCATCCGGTGCGCCTCGCTTTCCCGGAAGCGGAATACTTAAAAGGTTTTATCCTGCGTGTACGGTAACAGTAAGCTGTGATTGGGATTTGAATAACCGCCGGACTATATTAGGGCTTTGATATGATTCTGACAGGAGATGGCATGCTACAACGCTTAGGGATTGCGATTCCGACATTGATTATAGCTGGTTTTATTGGCTGTAGCCCGGCCGGTATAGTCTTGCGGGCGCCACCAGCCTGGATTGAACACCGGCCGGTCTTGCCCGGTTATTTTATTGCAACCGGAACGCAGACGGGGGGTGAAAACGCAGGTGAACTGGCCGCGCAACACGCCCGGGAAGATCTAAGCCAAGAGCTGCAGCCGCGGATTCTGGTCTGGATGGAGAATTATGTGGTTAAGCAGGTGGGTTTGATCACTGACAAGCAAGCGTTTTATCTCAAGCAATTGTTACCGGCCATGATGGACAAAATCATGCTCAACACAGAGGTGGAGGATAGCTATTCCAGAGGTAAGACCACCTATGTTCTCCTGAAACTGGACCGGAAACTAGCCCGTAAATTGGTGAACGACCGTCTGAGCAGTGATAGAGAACTCCCATTAAAAATCAAATCACCCTGATTGATTACATTCTTACCGGAACCAGTTATCCGATGAACAATCGCAACCGTGAAAAAACATGACAACCGACGGCGGTTTTGTATTTATCGACTTTGTTCGGGTCTCCGTCAAAGCGGGCAACGGCGGCAACGGCTGTGTGGCTTTCCGGCGTGAGAAGTTCGTTCCCAAAGGCGGTCCCTCCGGTGGTGATGGTGGCAAGGGCGGGGATGTTATTTTACGTGTGAACCCGCAATTGCATACACTTCAGGATATTCAGTACAATCGCCTGTACAAAGCTGAATCCGGGCGGCACGGGGGAGGCAGTTTGAAGAATGGCCGCGGTGGACGCGACCTGATTATCGAAGTACCGCCGGGAACCCTGGTGAAAGATGAAGATTCCGGGGATGTATTGGCCGATCTGCAATTAGTTGAAGATTTTGTAGTGGCCGTACGAGGTGGCCGGGGCGGCCGGGGAAATTCACATTATGCCACATCAACCCATCAAACCCCGCGGATGGCCCAGGATGGCAAATCCGGCGAAATGCGTAAGATCAGTTTGGAACTGAAGGTATTGGCGGATGTGGGGCTGGTGGGCTTTCCCAATGCGGGAAAATCAACCCTGTTGGCCACCGTTTCCCAGGCACGGCCCAAAATCGCGGAATATCCCTTTACCACCCTGGTTCCTAATTTGGGTATTGTAAGATCCGGTGCTTACACTAGTTTTGTCATGGCGGATATCCCCGGTTTAATTGAAGGTGCACATCAGGGTAAAGGTTTAGGTGACCGGTTTTTACGCCATGTGGAGCGCACGCAGATCCTGGTGTTTATAATTGATGTGAACGATCCTGATCCGGTGGATCAATTCAGGAAATTGCAATACGAATTGGAGCATTATAATGCCGCGCTTGCCAAACGGCCCCGGGTGGTGGCCATCAGCAAAATGGATACGGTGATCACCTTGCCGGGTCTTAATTTTCCACCGGAAGTACCTCTCTTTCCGATCAGTTCAGTTAACAAGCAGGGATTGGATGCCCTCATCAAACATTTAGCACGGATCATTGCAGCCGGCTGACCAACAGGCAGCCTTGCTGCGCTTGCTCGCCATAAATGGCGTAGGACCACGCAAAGCTGTGGATTTATTGCGGGTCAGAGGCGATGCCAACGCGGTTTTTACCGCAAGCCTGGAAACACTCGTTAGAATTCGGGGAATCAGCCCCGTTTTGGCGAAAAAGATTCTGGAACCACCCGACCGGGAACTGCTGGATGGACAGGCCAAACTCCTGAGGAAATTCAGTGCCGGTCTGCTTTCCATCTTGGATGAGAATTATCCCGGATCATTAAAGACCATCTACGATCCACCCCCGATTCTATTTTACCGTGGTAATCCGGCGTTGCTGGAGAATCCCCTGATCGGCATGGTGGGAACTCGAACCCCCACCGGCGCGGGCAAACGAGCCACCCGGGAATTAACGCAAGGCTTGGCCGAGGCGGGCTTGACCATCGTAAGCGGCTTTGCCCGCGGCGTGGATGCCATTGCCCATGAAACGGCCTTGCGCTACGAATCATCGCCCATCGCCGTGTTAGGCTGCGGGGTTGACCGGGTGTATCCGGCCGAAAATCGCGAATTATTTGAGAGCCTTCTGGAAAGAGGGTTAATCCTGTCCGAATTTATGTTGGGTACCAAACCGGATGCTCCCAATTTCCCCCGCCGGAATCGAATTATCAGTGGTTTGTCCCGGGGAATCGTGGTGACCGAAGCCGGCTCCAAAAGCGGGGCCTTGATTACAGCATATATGGCTTTGGATCAGAACCGGGAAGTATTTGCAGTGCCAGGCACCATTTTCAATCATCAGAGTGCCGGTGTAAATCGATTGATCCAGCAGGGCGCCAAGCTGGTTAGCGGTGTGGAAGATATCCTGCAAGAGCTGGGAGGGAAATTCAATCTGGGAACATCAGCGGGACAAACGGCCTTACCCATCGGGTTGGAAGGGGAAGAGGCCCGAATTTTCGAAGCGTTGAACGCGGACCCGCGGCATATAGATCAATTGGCGGAATCCCTCCATTCAACCACTTTTAGCTTGTTGGGGGTGCTGTTGCAGCTTGAATTGAAAGGGCTTGTCCAGCAACTCCCGGGAAAACATTTTGTACGCAAAGGCTAAAACTATGCATCAAACACCTCAACCATTGAAACTCGCCCAGGATCTGATGGCCTTCATGGATGCCGGTCCCACGGCCTATCACGCAGTTTTGGAAACCCGTAAACGACTGGACATCAGTGGGTATCAGTTTTTAAATGAAGCGGATAAATGGACACTTAAGCCTGGCGGTAAATACTATACCACCCGTGGGGATTCAGCGATCGTGGCCTGGACGATGGGCGCCCAATCACCGGTTAAAACCGGCCTTCGACTGATCGGTGCTCATACTGACTCGCCCGGATTCCGGCTAAAGCCCAACGCCGTCTATACCAAGGCGGGTTATATTCAGTTCGGAGTCGAGGTGTATGGAAGTCCACTGATCGCATCCTGGACGGATCGTGATCTGGGGTTAGCGGGCCGGGTCCTGGTTACCGAAGGTGGTCAATTAATAGCCAGGCCAGTCTGGATCAAGCAGGCTGTTTTGCGTATGCCGCAACTGGCGATTCACCTGAATCGGAAAGTCAATGACGACGGTCTGGTGTTGGACAAACAACGGCATATTCCACCAATTGCAGCTTTACTTAATTCGCCGAATGTTACTGACGGTAAGGCAGTTATAGAGACACTCTTAAGTGAAAAACTGGGCATTGAACCGGGTCATATCATTAGCTGGGAATTGGAACCGGTGGATCTCCAACCGGCCCGAATTGGGGGCTTGAACAACGAATTCATCTTCAGCCGCAGGATCGATAATCTGGCTCTGTGTCATGCTGCTCTCCTGGCGTTGCTGAACCTTACGGAAGCTCCACTTTCCACGAGTATGATCGCCATGTTCGACAATGAAGAAGTTGGCTCGAATACCCGCAATGGCGGCGCTTCACCGTTCCCGCGGCATGTTATTGAACGAGTCCTGCAATCACGGGCTTCAGATAATCAGGCCACATATCGTGGTTTGGCAAAATCGTTCTGTATTTCGGCCGATGGCGCTCATGCCGTACATCCCAATTACGCCGAGTACCACGATGCGCAACATCAGGTGCGGATAAATGGCGGGCCGGTTATCAAACGGAATGCTCAGGAGCGCTACGCCACGGATGGGGACTCCGAGGCGGTTTTCAGCACTTTGTGCCGCGAGGCCGAAGTGCCTTTCCAGCACTACATTCAGCGCACCGATTTGCCCTGTGGTTCAACAATTGGTCCTATCACCGCGGCGAATCTCGGTATTCCGGTGGTGGATGTGGGCAGCGCGATGTTGAGCATGCATTCGGTACGGGAAACCTGTGGCGCCGCCGACCCAGCCCTGATGATCCGGGTTCTAACGAGGTTCTTTGAAAAGCAAGATCTCTGGAAAATTTGAGGATCTGATGATTTGAGGATCTGATGATTGAGATGATCTGAAGATCTGAAGATTGCAAGAATAGACGGGTAAAAAGAAGTTCAGAGCACTGACAGGGGTGATTATTTTTAAAATTACAGCGTTAACCGAAGCACCTGGGAAAATCATTAAATCGTTAGATTATAAAAATGGATTTGGTAATTCAATGGATGAACGGGAATTGAAAAATCGGACAAAAGCTTTTGCTTTACGTATTCTTGCTTTGGTAAAATCTTTACCCAAAACCATTACCGGTCGAGCTATCGGGAATCAGTTAATCAGGAGTGGAACCTCTGTAGGAGCCAATTACCGTGCGGCGTGCCGGGGGAGAAGCAAGGCTGAGTTTATTTCCAAATTGGCAATTGTCATTGAAGAATCAGATGAATGTGAATATTGGTTGGAATTAATTATCGAAGGTGGTTTAATGAAACGGGAGCGTGTTGAGTCCTTACTAAAAGAAGCCGGTAATTGACAGCTATTTTTGCTAAATCGGCCTACACCGCGCGAAAGGTGAAAGCATAAGAATAAATCTGAAGATTGAGAGGATCTGAGGATTTGAAGATCTGAAGATTGGAAGATCGGAAAGACAATCATTAAAATCATAAAAATCGTTAAATTATAAAAATAGATTTGACGATCTGAAGATTGGGAGAATCTGAAAATTGAGATGATCTGAAGATCTGAAGATTGCAAGAATAGACGGGTAAAAAGAAGTTTAGAGCACCGACAGGAGTGATTGTTTTTAAAATTACAGCGTTAACCGAAGCACCTGGGAAAATCATTAAATCGTTAAATCATAAAAATAGATTTAATGATCTGAAGATTGAGAGAATCTGAAAATTGAGATGATCTGAAGATCTGAAGATTGCAAGAATAGACGGATAAAAAGAAGTTCAGAGCACTGACAGGGGTGATTATTTTTAAAATTACAGCGTTAACCGAAGCACCTGGGAAAATCATTAAATCATTAAATCATAAAAACAGGTAAACAATGGTCTCGAAAATTGATCAACTGAG
>CAZIWX010000115.1:0-5775 GCA_964543125.1 uncultured Lentisphaeria bacterium
CCAAAGCTTATTGAGGGCGAATAACTGGGCTGTTTTGGACTTACCGAGCCCGGCGCGGGCTCCGATGCAGCCGGAACTAAAACCACCGCGATCCGGGATGGTGATGAGTGGGTTATCAACGGCTCGAAAATGTTCACCACCAATGCCGCTTATGCCGGAACCTGTGTGCTCACGGCCGTCACTAATCCGGATCTCCCCGGAACCAATGGTATCTCGGCTTTTTTGGTGGAGACCGATACGCCGGGATTCATCGTGGGACCGCCGGAGAAAAAAATGGGTTGGCGCGCATCGGATACACACCCGTTGACCTTTGACAATTTGCGGGTCCCCGCCGATGCTTTATTAGGGCCTTTGGATGCAGGCTTCAAACAATTCACCAAGGCTTTATTTGGTGGCCGGATCAGTGTGGCGGCCCTGTCACTGGGATTGGCCGAGGGTGCGTTGGCGGCGGCTGTGAAGTACGCAAGTGAACGCGAAGCCTTTGGCAAAAAGATTTACTCCTTTCAGGGGATCGGATTTCCCTTGGCGGAATTGGCGACCGAAATCGAAGCCGCCCGGCATCTGGTTTATCACGTTAGCTTTCTGAAAGATCAGGGCCGGGACATCACCCAAGCCGCCGCCATGGCCAAACTTTATGCCAGTGAATTGGCAGTCAAAACCACCCAAATAGCCGTGCAAGTACATGGCGGATATGGTTATTTGAAAGAATTTCCGGTGGAACGCTTCTTTCGCGATGCTAAAGTATTAACTATCGGTGAAGGAACTTCGGAAGTCCAAAAACTCATCATTCGCAAAGGTTTATTTCGGGATAAATAATTCTCTATGGCAATCAAACCCCAATCAACGTTAACCCCGGGCGAAAAGCTGCACCGTAAAAAACGACTGTTGTTGAATGCCACTCGAGTGGTCATCATTCTGATACTCTTGTTATCCACGGCGTTGTTCTTTCCCAAGGGCCGGATTTTTCAATTTAGCTATCAGGTAGATCAGATCACCACCGAACCCATCATCGCGCCCTTTGATTTCGATATTTTAAAGACCGCGGCTGAACTTACCCGCGACCGCGAAGACCGGGTCAAGGCGGTTTCCTATGTTTTCGACTGGGAAACCACTATCATAGATTCGGTGGATTCGGTATTGGATCGGTTGCACACGCAACTGAGCTTGTTGCGTGAATACCAGGACCGGTTCAATCTCCGGTTAAAAACGTCTTTGCTGCAAACCGATTCAGTGTTGCACGATTCACTACGGCAATTGGTGCATGAGGATAGTCTGCGCATCGAACTAAAGCGCAAAGAAATAGCAAAATTGGGTTTCGGCAATTTGCAAACCGGGGAATGGTTGTATTTCCTAAATATGGAGCAGCAGCGCATCATTGCCGGGGACACGGTTAGGGTGCCGGGTTATTTCATAGCCAGTATTGGCGCCGGGCTGGAAAATGTTTATCAACAGGGCATTCTGAACCGGCCGGTGGCGGAAATTCCCACGCCGACCATTTCTGTAATCGTGCGGGGGAAAGAAATCGAACAAAGCCCCGGTGTGTACCTTTCGCTGGCGGAGGCGCGCCAACGCTTTGATGCCATCCTGCTGGATTATTTCAAAGACTACGATCCCCGCCTGGATACTCTCGCCGTCACGATTGGGCAGTCTTTGCTGGAACCCAATGTGATCTTCAATCAGGAACTCACCGAGAAGCGCCAGCAAATTGTTCGTAAAGACGTGCCCCGCAGCATCGGCAAGGTGTTCGAAAACGAGAAGATCGTGGATGCCAACATCCGGGTCACTCCGAAGATCAAACGCAGGTTGAATTCACTGGAAAAAGAATACGAGCGTCGTGGCCAGCGCACCACCCAATCAACTCAAATCGTAACGTTTATCGGGCGCATGCTGCTTTCCGCCGTATTGCTCTTTTTCTTCTTTGCCTATCTCTTCACCTATCGCCCGGCTATTTACCGGAATATCAAATTACTCATTTTAATTGGCCTCATCTTTTTTATCCATATTGCCATGACTTATGCCTTTGTTTACCGCTTGCATTGGTCGGAATATGTAATCCCCATGACCATCGCGGCCATGCTGTTTACCATTATTTTTGACGGCCGAATTTCGTTCATTGCCATGGTGACGCTTAATCTTCTGGCGGGTATCATCCTTAGTAACAATTATCAGTTTGTCATCGCTAATTTGTTCGTTTCAGCTTTGGCGATATATACTGTCCGGCGGCTGCGGGAACGCACTCAGTTACTCTGGTCCATCGTTGCAATCGTGGCAGGCTATTTCAGCATTATCCTCATTTTCGAACTCATTAAATTTTCCGACTGGAATTCATTGCTGGATAAAATTTTGTTCGCCAGCACCAACGGATTTTTAGCGCCGCTGCTCACGTATGGGCTGTTAATTATTATCGAGCGCACTTTTAAAATTACTACCAATCTGACCTTGTTGGAATTGCTGGATTTCAATCACAAACTCCTGAATCATTTGGCCATAAATGCTCCCGGAACCTTCAAACATTCGGTGGATGTGGGTAACCTGGCGGTGGCCGCGGCAGATGCCATCGGGGCCAATTCATTGCTGGCGCGGGTGGGCGCCTATTATCACGATGTGGGCAAAGTGACCAAACCGACCTATTTTGTTGAGAACCAGATGGGTGGTGAGAATAAACATAACAAACTGGCGCCGCGTCTATCGGCTTTGATTATCACGGCCCATGTAAAAGATGGTATTCGTCTGGCTAAAGAATATAAATTACCCCAAATCGTGGCTGACTTCATTCCCATGCACCACGGGCGTTCCCGGGTGGAATATTTTTATCAGCAAGCTTTGAAACAGGCGGGTAATCCCCAGGAAGTCAACGAAGACGATTTTCGTTATCCGGGTCCGCGGCCCAATACCAAGGAAACCGGTATTTTGATGATTTCCGAGGCGGTGGAAGCTGCCAGCCGATCAGTGGCTTCACCCACGCCGCAGCGCCTCGATACTCTCATCAACAGTATTATTGAAACCCGGATTAAGGATGGCGATCTGGATGAGTGTCCCCTCACTTTTCGAGATCTTACCACCATCAAGCAGGCAATAACACCGGTGCTCATTGGTAGCCTGCACAAGCGTATCGAATACCCGGGACAACGGGAAAAACTTCACATGCGGCCGGATGAGGCCTAGTCCCCGTGAACTTCGAGTTCTTTAAGGACGATTTTCCGGACGCGCCCGACCCGCTACCCGTGGAACGGGCCCTGAAGTTGGTTTTGAGCGGTGAGAAACGCCGGTCGTCATCACTCTCCGTAGTTCTCCTTTCCAACGATGATCTCCGCGCCATGAAAGCTACCCATTTGGGTCAAGATATGTTTACCGATGTTATTGTTTTCAACCTCAATGACCCGGGAAACGCGATCATTGAAGGTGAAATATACCTTTCACCGGAACAGATCAGAGAAAATGCCGGCGAGTACCAAGTGAGTTTCGAACAGGAATTTTTCCGGGTACTCATTCACGGTTGTTTGCACCTGTGCGGATACGAAGATCGAACAAAAACCGAAAAATCCATAATCCACGCCCGGGAAAACGGGTACTTGAGTAAACTGGCTTTGCTCCGAGATGACTCCCGTGCCGAATCGATCTAAATTGCACCGGGTGATGAAATCATGACAAGCTAATGGATATTCCTTTAATCTTCCAAATTCTCATTTTTGCTCTATTACTATTGCTGTCATTTTTCTTCAGCGGTTCTGAAACCGCCCTATTCTCCCTGAAAAATTCCGAGCTGGAAAGGTTGAAGCACGATCTGGCGCCCTCCTCCCGGATGATTGTCAAACTGATGCAACGCCCCAAACGCCTGCTTATCACCATTCTCACCGGAAATACGCTGGTAAATGTAATTATCGCCGCCCTGGCTGCCATAATCACGGCTGAACTGGCTGCTCAAGCGGGCTGGAATCAGGCGTTGGCCTTAGCTTTGGAAACCATCATACTCGCTGTCATTATCGTATTGCTGAGTGAAATTACACCCAAGGTTCTGGCGATTCGAAATGCGCCGGACTTTGCCGCCCGCGTATCCTGGCTGGTAAATGTCATCAGCAAGTTTCTTTCACCCTTTGCCAATCTCATGTACAAGCTCGTTCAATCCATTGTCAGGTGGACCGGTATTCGACCCGAAGAAGCTTTTGTTTCGGATGACGAGATCAAAACGCTGGTGGAGTTGGGGCAGGATAAGGGCGTCATCGGAGCGGAAGAAAAAGAAATGATCCACTCCCTCATCGAATTTGGGGACACGGTGGCCAAGGAAGTGATGATTCCCCGTCCGGATATGGCGGTATTCAATACGGAAATGACCCGCGAAGAGATCCTGACCCTGGTGCGCAAAACCGGGTTTTCCAAATTCCCGCTCTATCATGACCGGATCGACAATATCCTGGGGATCGTCTTTATCAAGGATTTACTGCCCTATCTCCATAGCTCCACCAACCGGATTAACTTGGAGCGCCTGGCCCGGCCGGGAATGTTTGTGCCCGAAGGACAACCCATCGATGAATTGCTGCGGGCTATGCAGCACGAACGCCAGAAAATTGCCATTGTGGTGGATGAATACGGTGGTGTTTCGGGCCTGGTGGCCGTGGAAGACATCATTGAAGAGGTTCTGGGCGATCTTCAGGATGAGCTGGATGTGGAAGAAACAGAAGAAATTCAGGTATTGGGACCGGATGCCTACCTGGTGGAAAGCGGCGCCAATCTGGATGAATTGACCAGGGTTCTACATATCGCCTTTCCGGAAGGTCGGGAATACGACACGCTGGGCGGGTTTATTTATGATGTGCGGGGACAAATCCCAAAAATCGGCGACCAGGTTGATTTTGCCGGATATTGTTTTGAAGTGCTTTCCATCGAAAATCGACGTATTCAACAGATCAAAATCAAAAAATGTCCGGAAACCGGATCGGCCGGGTCATGAACGTTCCTAAAGACACCCCGCAAAATTTTAATTCAGGTCAAACGCCGGCTGACGCTTTTTTAAAACTGCTTGAAATTGTCCGGCGGCTCCGCGCCCCGGATGGCTGCCCCTGGGATAAAGAACAGACTCCCAAGTCCATGATCCCCTATTTACTGGAAGAAACCTATGAAGCCGTTGAGGCCATCGAAGAGGATGATACGGAAGGCTTGCGGGGTGAATTGGGGGATATGCTGTTTCTGGTCCTGCTCCAGGTCCAAATGGCTAGTGAAGCTAAGAAATTTCACCTCCCGGAAGTCCTGAATGCGATCAGCGGCAAACTGGTGCGCCGGCATCCTCATGTGTTTCAGCGCGAACCGGGCAAACCGGAACGGGGTGTAAACGACATTCGCAACAACTGGGAACGCATCAAAATGGCTGAAGGCCGCCAATCACGGCTGGAGGGTGTCCCCAGGAAACTGCCCGGCCTGCTGCGGGCACAACGAATCCAGGAAAAGGCGTCTCGGGTTGGTTTCGACTGGGATGAATTGCCTCCCGTAGTTGATAAACTCCACGAAGAATTGGATGAATTGTTGACCGCCTGGCAGGACCAGGGTCCGGAAGAGGTGGAAGAGGAACTGGGAGATGTGCTTTTCAGTGTGGTGAATGTATCCCGCTTTTTGGGCGTGGATGCCGAATCAGCCCTGCGCCGGGCAGTGGATAAATTCAACACGCGATTTCGAGCCGTGGAGGAGGTTTTTCGCCGGGAAGGACGCGAGCTGGAACAGGCGACCCTGGCGGAAATGGACGAAGTTTGGGACCGAATAAAAGCCGGCTACCATTAATCCGGT
>CAZIWX010000115.1:5875-7644 GCA_964543125.1 uncultured Lentisphaeria bacterium
GGCGGAAATGGACGAAGTTTGGGACCGAATAAAAGCCGGCTACCATTAATCCGGTTTGGATTTTTTAGAATGCCTGAGAATTTTCCCGGTAAACGGGTTCACATCAAGTTGGGTGACATCACGCATTTTACCGGTGACGCTATTGTGAATGCCGCCAATTCATCCCTGTTAGGGGGCGGTGGTGTAGATGGTGCAATTCATCGGGCCGGGGGACCAAAATTACTGGAAGCCTGCCGAAAACAAGCGGGTTGTGCCACCGGTGAAGCCAAAATCACGCCGGGCTTCGAGTTGCCGGCCGATTATGTAATCCATACGGTGGGACCGGTCTGGCGCGGTGGCAGTCACGGCGAATCCGCCTGGTTAGCGAGTGCTTACCGCTCGGCATTGGAAATCGCCGGCGGTTACCGATTCAAAACCATAGCCTTTCCAAGTATTTCCACGGGAGCTTATGGGTATCCTCTAACCCGGGCGGCGCCAGTGGCTTTAGCCGCTATTCTGGTATTTCTCAAGATACATGCTTATCCCGAACAGGTAACCATGATGACCTATGGGCAATATGATTTTAAAGTTTATCAATCAGCATTGACCAGCATTACCGAACAGGAGATCTAAACATGGCATCACCATCAGTTTCGGAGAGTCAACCCTCCGTTCTTATCGTGGGCGCGTCATCCGGCATCGGATTGGCTACCGCCCGGTATCTGGCTGACCGGGGCTGGCGCGTTATTGCGGCCAGCCGGCATGTTGAAAACGCCGCCGCTGAAAACCCGGATATCACCTGGGTCAATATCGATGTATGTAACGCTAATTCGGTGAAATCCGGTGTCGGGCAGGTGCTGGAACAGGTCAAGCGTCTGGAGGCTCTGGTAAATGCCGCCGGTTACAGCATTTGGGGTTCGGTGGAAGAGGTCCCGGTTGAAAACATTCACGCCCAGATGGATACCAATGTGTATGGTTCCCTGCGGCTGATCCAGGCCGTGTTGCCTCATTTTCGCGAACACCAGCAGGGCCGCATCGTCAATGTCGGCTCTCTCGGTGGCCGCGCCATCATTCCGTTTCAATCCCACTATTCCGCCTCCAAGGCTGCTCTCGATGCGTTTACTCAAGCCCTGCGAATGGAGTTGAAACCCTGGAAAAACATCAAAGTCAGTCTCATTGAGCCCGGCGACATCAATACACCTTTCAACGACCATATGGACTGGCCGGATACGGAAAATTCAATCTATAGCGAGCGCATTAAAATGGCTGAGGTGATCGTCCGGGAATCCCTGCCCAAAGCTCCCGGACCGGAGATTATCGCCAAGACGATATACAAAGCCCTCACCGCCAAACACCCTAAAATGCGGTACACCGCGGGACCGGATTCACTGGCCGTGCCCTGGGGCAAGCGCTTGTTGCCGGACTGGTTGGCACTAAAGTTGATTCGGGATCATTTTAAGGTTTGACGGAGCGTGTAACCTGGTGAGCCCCGGAGGAAACACCGGCAAATTGAAAATATCAGAAATAACATCGGCGCCTGGCTGGAAGTGCCGGCCGGGCCAATTTGGCGATATGGCGGACATCTTTTAAGGAAACTTTCACCGGCTTGATCAATACCGGTATTTAATCCAATAACATCATGCACTTAACGGTTGGTGGCTCTGGTTGTTAATCCAGCTTGTATTCAAGATGGTTATCGAGTCGTAATAACCAGGCTCGGTGAATATTTAGACCGAATATGCTCCGCTAACAACATGGGCATTGGTGATGATTATTTTTAGGGGTGCAAT
>CAZIWX010000116.1:0-7560 GCA_964543125.1 uncultured Lentisphaeria bacterium
CCCTGCTCATTGTACGCCGTGACCATTCTGAAGATGTGAAACATATTGTGGCTGAACTGGAGCACCGGAAACGAGAGGATTTGTTGTAATTGAAACCCGAGGAGATCAGAACCATCTTCGAAAAATTAGCGGCAACGCTGGGATACACCGTGCGGTACGAAAAAGGCGACTTCCGCGGCGGCGCTTGCCGGATTAATGACGATAAACAGATTATCATCAATTCAGCGGCTCCCATCCGTCATCAGAATTTTGCCTTTGCACGGGTGCTGGTGAATCTCAATCCGCTTTTCGACGGGACTGACCTGCCGGCGGAAGCGGCCAACATTCTTAAAGACATTAGCGAAGACAATAAACGCCGGGCGGCAACGGATACGTATGCGTTGGACTGAGCAATTTATCAGCAACTTCATCCTCATTTTAATTCTCACCGCGTGGACGGTTACTGTTGACTGGGTGATTGATTTCGAGACCAATCTAGTCTTGGCGCTCATGGTGCAGGCGGTTGGAATCGTGTTTGGCTTTCGATTCATTCAATCGCGCGTGAAAAAAATTGTAGTCCGTCTCATTGCGCCGGTTTATTTCGATCGTCATCAACGGTTGCGCCACCTCGTTAGCGAGATCCGCGATGTAAACACCTATCCTGAAATGCTAACGCGGATTCGGGACACTTTGCTGGAAGTCTTTGAGATCGATGTATTGGCGATTTTCGTGAAACAGGGGGTTGTTTACCGCATCGAAAAAGCCGCCGCGCCGGCGCCGATTGTGTTGGATGGCATTCAGTGTTCACTAAAACACCCTTTGGTGGCAACACTGCGGAAGACCGATTCCTACCTGGTCCCGATCAAATACAGTATTGAAGACCTGGCCAGCGACGATCAAGCCCGCGGCGCGATCAGCTACCAATCCTTCAAATTATTCCGTTGGGCAATTCCGCTGCGCACCGAAGGTTTACTCACCGGCTTCATTTTGGTGAATAAGATTCCGGATGACATCTCATCCCGGAGCCTGAATTTCATCTTTCTCCAGACCATTGATCAGATTGCCGTGGCGTTAGATGTGAAAAAATTGATGCATCGGCTGACCATCGAAACCGATAAGAAAAAAGTACTCTCCAACATCAGTGACCGGATCAACGCTTCCGCCAGCCGGGCGGCTCTGTTCAACACTATTTTGGATCAACTGGAAAATGTGATGCAGTTCGACGCCTGTGGAGTATTCCTGACCGCCAAGGATGAAGTAACGATTGATAAATTTCTCCAGCGGGGTTATAACCGGCGCCGAATCAATCCATTAAAATTGAAAATCGGACGCGGCATCGTGGGACGGTGTATTGCGGGCCGGAAAGCCCTCATGACCCGGGATGTGCGTCTGGATGCCACTTACATAGCCGGCCGGAATGAAACCCGCTCCGAGTTATGTGTGCCTATTGTGGCCGGCAAACGTTGCTGGGGTGCAATCAATCTGGAATCCAATCAGATTGCCCGGTATGCCGACGATGACCGCCAGTTTTTGGAAACCATTGCTACTCAAGCCGGTGTGACCATGGAAAATCTGGAACTTCAAACCAAAATGATCGAGAGTAAATTCGGGGACGACATGGACCGTGCGGAGCAAATCCAACGATCACTGCTGCCCAGTGACATTCCCAATCCGCCGGATATGGAATTCAACCTCCAGTTTGTGCCGAGCAGGCAAATCGGCGGTGATTTTTATGATCTGAGTCAGCCGGGAGAAAACGCCTTCCTGGTGGCTATTGGTGATGTGGTGGGCAAGGGTATTCCCGGAGCTTTACTCATGTCGAATTTTTATGCCGGTTACCAAAGCGAGATCAAATCGCGGAAAAGCCTGGGGCAGATCATGAGTTTTCTCAACCAGCAGTTGGCTAAAGATGAGAATGTGAGTCGTGAAGTGACCTTTTTCCTGAGCCAACTGGAGACGGAACACGGTGTTATGCACTATGTCAATGCCGGCCATCCGCCACCGATGATCTTCCACCGGGATGGCTCCTGGGATCGATTGGAAGCCGGCGGTCCAATATTAGGAGCCGACAAAGGCTCCCGCTATCCGGTAGCCGAGGTGGTCCTGCAAAAAGAAGATTTGCTGGTGCTGTACACGGATGGCGTCACTGAAGCGGTGGATTCTTCGGGGCAATTATTTGATGAAAAAGGCATCATTGACCTGGTACAAGAGCATCTGAATGCCCGGGCGGATGAAATTGGAGCCGCGTTGCTTGAAAAAATTTATCGTTTCACCCGGTCCAACCTGCTGAAGGACGATGTCACCGTCATTTTAGCCCGCTATCAACCGAATCTGCATTAGGGTTGGAGCCGATTTCATTTTCAATATTCGATCAAACGGAACGGTTTTTGAAGCAGTGTGCCAAGCGTGAAGATTGGAATGAGTAAGCCATTGGGATACACCCGGTATCCGGTTTGGGGCGAGTTAGTTTTTCCTAACGTCGTGCGCCGTTTAGAACATAGATTAGCGCGTTTGGAAATGATTCAGTAAAATGACGCTCATTATCACTATAAAAAAACAAACCCGATTCACTTTCCAATCAAAATGGAGTTCCTCGGGTAAACCCGCGGTCCCCAAAAAATACCTATCTGCGTCAGACGGTTGGAAGCCGGCCCGGCAGTTGCCGGGGACTAGAGCACGATTATCCGCCTCGGTATCGGGGTCCGACATCGCATCGAAGCCAGGATAATTATCGGGATCCAGGCCGATAAATTGCAGATAAAACCATTTAAAATTATCCCGGGAGGAAAAAGTCGATGAAAGAATATCATGTAAAGGATATCCGCAATATTGCCATTGTCGGTCACGCCGCCACAGGAAAAACCACCCTGGTGGAGGCGATGCTGTATGCAACGGGAGCAACTACCCGTCTGGGGAGTGTGGGTGAAGGCAATACCAAGTCTGATTTTTTGGCCGCGGAAATTAGTCGTCAGCACTCAATCAGCACCTCTTTGCTGACGGTGGAATGGAATAACACAAAATTTAATATATTGGATGCACCGGGTGCGCCGGATTTCATTGGCGACGCCATGAGTACGGTCCGCGTCGCGGATGTGGGCCTCATCTCCATCAGTGGCGCCGCCGGGGTCGAGATGGGAACCGCGGTGATGTGGGATTTTTGCGAACAATTCAAAATCCCCCGTTTATTCGTCGTCAATATGCTGGACAAAGAGCATGTCGCTTTCCGTTCAATTTTTGATAATTTGAAAGATCGTTTCGGTAATCATGTGACATTAATGCAAATCCCCATCGCGGAAGGTGTGGGTTTCCATAAAATCGCCGATATTATTCGCAAAAAAGTGCTCGTTTTTGATACTAATTCGGGGAAATATACTCAGGAAAATATCCCGGCTGATCTGGTGGACGAAGTGGATCAATTGCACCTGGAATTAGTTGAGCAGGTCGCCGAGACGGACGATTCGCTCATGGAAAAGTATTTTGAAGAGGGGTCGCTTTCAGAAGACGATCTGAGAGCCGGGTTACGGGATGGCATTATTCAAAAACAGATCTTCCCGGTTTTCACCACGGCCGCCGCGGCTATGGTTGGCATTACCCGGCTCATGGAAATTTTCGAAAAATATATTCCTTCACCAGCCGAAGCACTGCCGGAAACCACGGTTGACGGAACCGAACTGATGTGCGATGAAAACGGGCCGGTGGCTGCGTATGTGTTCAAAACTTCCAGTGAAGCGCATGTGGGTGAGTTGAGTTACTTCCGGGTCTTCTCCGGAAAAATCGTCAGCAATATGGATCTGGTAAATAAAAATCGGGACGTGACCGAACGGTTGGGTCATATTTATGTGGTCAATGGACATGATCGAGCCGAAGTCAACAGTTTGGTTGCCGGCGATATTGGCGCCACGGTAAAATTAAAAGAGACTCACACCGGCGATACGCTATCCGATCCCAAATCAGGCCTGATCATTAAACCGGTGGCGTATCCACCACCGAATATTCAGTCGGCGATCGTGGCAAAAGCCAAGGGCGAGGAAGAAAAAATCAGCGCCGGTTTGGTATTGCTTCACAACGAAGACCCCACTTTCTTCTACGAAGTTGATCCGGAACTGGGTCAGACGATCATCAGTGGACAAGGTGAGCTCCAGCTGCAAATTGCGTTCAACAAACTCAAAGAGCGGTTCCATGTGGATGTGGATATGGTGGAACCCAAGATCGCCTATCGCGAAACCATCAAAGGTAACGGGCAATCAAAATATCGTCATAAAAAGCAAAGCGGCGGCGCCGGTCAGTTTGCTGAAGTCTGGATGCGGGTGGAATCACTGCCACGAGGGGAAGGACTGGTATTTACGGCTACCCTGGTGGGTCAGAATGTTGACCGGGTCTTTGTGCCCTCGGTGGAAAAGGGTGTAAAAGCCGCTTCCAAGGAAGGTCCGGTGGCCGGCTATCCGGTTGTGGATGTAAAAGCCACCTTTTATGATGGTAAAATGCATCCGGTGGATTCCAAGGATATCGCCTTCCAGATCGCCGGTAAGGCTGCTTTCAAAGAGGCCTTTATGCAGGGCAGACCCTATTTATTGGAACCTGTTTTTGACATCGAAGTCAAGGTTCCCGAAGAATTCATGGGTGATGTGATGGGTGATGTCACGGCTCGCCGGGGCCGGATTAGCGGGATGGAAAGCGACGGTCACTTTCAGATCCTGAAAGCCAAAGTGCCCTTGGCTAATCTCTATAAATATTCCACGGTGTTGCGCTCCATAACCCAGGGCAAAGCTTCCCATCGGCAAAAGTTCAGCCATTATGAGGAGGTGCCGCGGGACGAGGAACAAAAGATCATTGCAGCGGTCAAAGCTGCTAAAGCCGAGGAATAAGTAAGGTATTAATCCGGGCGGCGCCTGCCCGAGCCTGCCGGTCACGCTGTAAGACAGTGAAAGCGGATCGAAAGGCGTCGCTCGCCGCACTTCAAGCGAGGCATTCAATGGATCAACTCTGGGCTCCCTGGCGCATGGAATATATTCTCTCTGAAAAAGAAAATGGGTGCATCTTTTGTGATAAAGCCCGAGTTGAAACCGATCGTGAGAATCTCCTCCTCTATCGCGGGAAAACGGCTTTTGTGCTCATGAATCTGTATCCCTACAATAATGGTCACCTTATGCTGGCGCCTTATGAACATGTTGATTCCCTGGAAAAATTACCCGTGAATACGCTGACCGAGGTTATGACTTTGTCACAAGTGACGATGAAAATTTTACGCGAGACCCTGGGAGCGGAAGGATTTAACCTTGGTGTAAATCAGGGGAAAATCGCCGGGGCGGGAATCGCCGGGCATTTGCATTTTCACATCGTACCGCGTTGGCCGGGCGACACTAATTTTATGCCGGTAACCGGTCATACCAAGGTGATGGTCCAGGGCCTGACCGAAACATTTGACCAATTGAAAGCCGAATTTAACAAACTTTCCTAAGGATCAACGATTTTAGTCCGACGGACGGAAAGACCCGATCCGGACTTGGACTGCTTTTACTAGGTTATTACTAATTCCGGAGTAGCTCAACGGTAGCGCGGGTGGTTGATGTCAGTCTGAAAGCGGATACTTGATTGGATCAACCACCAGGCTGGGAGTTTATCCATTATTCAGCGAGGCTGCCGAGTCAAATGTTCTCTGACTATGTTTTATATTCCAAATTTCTCCAACCGGCTCTTTAACGGCCAGACTAATATTCCGGCGATTCGTTTCCGGCAGCATCCGGCCGGTAAAGTTCGTTACGCTAAAGCCCATCACCCTTGGGTGTTGATTTACCATGCAGCCTGCCCTACCTGGCGGGCAGCCCCGCGGCATGAGCGTGAATTTAAATCACCCGGCGGCCGTGATTGGACCAAATCGAAGGGTGGCTTTGCAATTGACAGTAAAGTTGTTTACTTATTTGCGCCTGCATTTCTTGCATTAACCTGTTAATCCACGGATCATGATCACCCCACACCTCTACCAGATCATCATGGCAAAGGTCAGTAGTATGAAAGCGGAACGGTACCATCGCCTTATTCCGAGCTTGGAATCATCGGACTGGTTTCAAAACTGCCGGCACCGGAATTGGATTCGAGTTACCCATTTACCTTTTATCGGACAATCTTGCACGCCCCGCATTCTTGGTTCGTTTATAGGTCCCCGTTTCAGGTTGTCCTGTCGTCATTTTGCGGTCCTGTATACTCCGGCGCCGGAAATGCCCGTAGATAAAATATGGTTCCGATTACAAAACATTACACTCCGCAATAAGATCACCTACCGTTTACTCTCAATCATGGGAAAACATCAGGCGGATTTTCTGGATACCGGGGATTCCAATTTCCTGATCCGGTTACCTTATCAAAAAATAATTGAAGATTATTCGGATCGGTACCCTGGAGATTACATGGATGCCTCTATTATCAGCAGGATTGTCAGGCATCAGATCATTTTGCACAACCGGCAGGAGGTTCCGGTGTCCGATTTACTTCCCAAACGCTCTTATCTGATTGGCCTGAAAGTGATGGCATTTATCAGAAAGTATGACCCCTTGCCGGGAGACCGGGAACTAGTACACCTGTTGAAACAACACTTTAAAATCGAAATCACCCGCCGATATGTTACCACCATCCGGCAACAAATGGGTATCCCGTCGCTACGAGAACGGAAGAAACGAATCCCGGCGGCACGCCCGGCGGTGTTCAGCCGCTATTATCCTTTTACCGTCGAATCCATGCCCCAATTACCTGCTGACCGTGGCGTTTATGAAATCAGTCTTACAAAGACTACTCACCAGTACCTTCTGGGTTCATCACCGGTGGTTTACCTGGGTTCGACCAATAATATTAGGGCCCGCCTGTTGACCTATTTAAGAGGTTTTGGACATACCGAGGATATTCGCACTTTTATGGATTCCCATATCCTGAATATCTGTTATCACCAAACACCCGATCACCGGAAGCTGGAAAATAAACTGATCCATGGCTTTATTGCCTGTATGGGTGAATTGCCGCTTTTAAATAAAATTAAACCACGGCTCGACGGATACTAGTTAGCCAAACTTTAGAATGTATCCGTTGATTTTATTCTTCTGAGCGGTATAATCCTCAAAAAGCCCCCGGGGATTCTAACGGATTTGAGTCCATGGGAAAACATCTTGCAAAGAAAGAAATTTTAACAATCTTAATGATGCGAAGGAATAATTGGATACATCCGTCATGAATAAAATAAAATTTCGTGGCAGCATTCCCGGCCCGGTATCCGAAAGAATGGTTGGGGCGGGGGCCGCGGTGGCAGTATTTCATTGGTCGCCGGAATCGGTCATCCAGGGTTTTCGATACGGGAAGAGTAGATTCATCAGTCAAATATTCCCCCGGGTTACGAATGGATTATGGATGCGTTCTTTGATCCTACTCACCACTCTTTCCTTCAATCAATACGCCCGATTAATCTTTAGCCGGCCAATCAAGAAGAAGGTAGCGGGCAACACTTTAGTCTTTAGATGAGCACCTTCGGGTTTTATGTCAAATCCGATTACAGGTATAGGAAAAACATGTTGTTAAATAGACTTAAAAGCATGCTTA
>CAZIWX010000117.1:0-7534 GCA_964543125.1 uncultured Lentisphaeria bacterium
GTAGACTCGTCTACGAACAGGTCGCCGTATTGGCGCAAAAGTGGAATACCAGCGGTAACCTGGGATTGGTGGTGGGTGCGACCCAACCGGCAGCGCTGGCCCGTGTGCGTTCGGCCGCGCCCGGGTTGTGGTTTTTAGTTCCGGGGGTGGGTGCGCAGGGAGGCGATTTGAAAGCGGCGCTACAGGCTGGGCTCCGGGCCGATGGTGTTGGGTTGTTGATCACAGCCTCGCGCAGCATCGCCCGGGCGGAAAATCCGGGTCTGGCCGCGGAAGCTTTGCGTAATGCGATTAATGCCGCCCGGCCGACACGCCGGAAATATCAACCCAAGCGCAAATTTCCGCCATTAAAACAGCGTATAGCCGATGGTTTGCTCGAGTCGGGATGTGTTAAATTTGGTAAATTCAAACTCAAATCCGGTCAGCCATCGCCCCTTTATATCGATTTAAGACGCCTGGTGGGGTTCCCGGAGTTGTTGACCGATGTGGCCCGGGCTTACAACGATATTTTAAAAGGATTGCAATTTGATCACCTGGCCGCGCTTCCCTATGCGGCATTGCCCATTGCCACGGCCGTCAGCTTACAGGGTGGCTGGTCCATGCTTTATCCCCGCAAAGAGACCAAAGATTATGGGACCCGGGTTGTGGTGGAGGGGGTTTTTCAGCCCGGTGAGCGGGTGGTAATTATCGATGATCTGGTTTCGACCGGCGGCAGCAAGTTTGAAAACATTGAAAAACTCGCCACCGCGCAACTAAGCGCGCGGGATATCGTGGTGTTGATCGATCGACAACCCGTGGGACAAGATGCTTTTAGGGTGGCGGACCTGGAATTACATACCGTTTTCAAAATTGCTGAACTGCTGGATTATTGGTATGCTAAAAGGGCCATTACCGTTGAGCAGGCCCGGGTGCTGGCGGATTTTGGATTATGGCAATTGCCGTGAGTGGTTGGATTTATCGTCATCTGATTCGCCCCCCATTATTCCGGTTTGATCCGGAAACCATGCATCATGCCGCGCTTCGAACGGCTCGTCTATCTAATTATCCACCCTTAAATTGGCTGACGCGGCTCTTATACGCCGCACCGGAATCCAAGCCTGTGAAACTTTTCGGCCTCAATTTCCCCAACCGGATCGGCCTGGCAGCCGGATTCGATAAAGACGGAACCGCCTGGCCGGGATTAGCAAACCTGGGCTTTGGACACATTGAAATCGGAACCATCACGCTCCGGCCGCAGCCGGGGAATCCCCAACCACGCATCTTCCGCTTGCCTGAACAACAAGCTGTTATCAACCGTTTGGGTTTTCCGGGCGCCGGGGCCGATGCTGTATTGAAAGCGATCTCTAATTCGAAGATCAAACGGACGTTCATCCTGGGTATCAACCTCGGAAAAAGTAAAGACACACCGCTGGAGCAGGCTGGCGGCGATTATACTGAATTGTTGAAAAAATTCGCGCCGGTGGCGGACTACCTGGTCGTAAATATCAGTTCACCTAACACGAAAAATCTACGCCAGCTTCAGGGACACATCTATTTGGACAATCTGCTGTGTGATATTTTAACGGTTCGCGCTGTAGAAGAACTCAGGCTCCATCGCAAACTCCCGGTTCTGGTCAAACTTTCACCCGATTTGGAGGATACGGAGTTAGACGAGGCGCTGGCCGTTTTGCTCGATCGGGGTGTGGATGGGATTATCGCCACAAATACAACCCTGGACCGGAACAGAAGCGTTGATTCTTCCAAAGTTTTGGAAGCCGGTGGCTTGAGCGGCCGACCTCTGCGGGATAAATCGACCCGCCTCATTCGAAATATTGTGAAAAGAACCCAAAATCGCCTGCCGGTAATTGGTGTCGGTGGAATTGATTCGCTGGCGTCAGCCCGGGAAAAGCTGGATGCCGGGGCGCAACTGCTGCAAATTTACACCGGATTGATTTACCAGGGACCGGGCCTGGTGAAACGGTTGGTCAGGGCGTTGGGAGACAGGTAGAACCGGTAGGGCGTTGCTGTCGCCCGCGCTGACGGAATTAGGGTGAACTACCCGGCGGGTAACCCCTGCCTTTTTGGGGTCAATTCGTTGTAGCAGATGTTCCCGGCTTCAGGAAAATTCCATCAAATAAATATCTACACTGACATTTACTTGACACGGACAAATAAGCTCCTTAATATCATTACAACTGGAAAACACGCTTCAAAGCATGAAAAAAGCCACCCAAACCAGACAAATATCCACCCGCGCGCAAGCAGTTGCGCCGGATAGCTATTATTATTGGTTTTATTATTACAGATCACCCCATGCTCAGGAAAGGTGCTTGACCTAACTTAACCAGATCAAAATACCGAACTTTTAAAGCGTGGGATGTCGAATGGCTCCCACGCTTTTTTTTATGTTTGTAAAGGAAGGAGTCAGAAAATGGAATCAAAACAATGCCGCGGCGTGAGGGGGGCGACCACCGTCCCGCTGAATGATCGCACGCTCATTTTGGGGCGAACCCGGGAATTACTCCTGGCTATGGCAGAAGCAAATGATATGGAGGTCGAAGACATCGCTAGTATTTTTTTTACAACGACTCGCGATTTGAATGCCGAGTATCCTGCCCTGGCTGCCCGTGAGTTGGGTTGGTACGACCACGCCCTGCTGTGCGCTCACGAAATACAGGTACCGGGCAGCCTGGACCGGTGCGTCCGCGTATTGCTGCATTGGAACACGGCTAAACCTTTAACTGCCATCAAGCACGTCTATATCCGGGGTGCCGAAAGTTTGCGGCCCGAGCGCAGTCTGCCCCCGGCGCTGGTAGCGGAACACCATTCAGAGGGAGGTTCATTATGATTGTTATCATGCGTTCCGATGCACCTAAAACATCAATCGAACGAATTACCGCTACGATTCGCCAGAATCACTTACAGGCCCATTTTTCCCAAGGTACTGAAAAAATCATTATCGGCATCGTCGGTGATGATCGCCGGATCAATGCCCAATCCCTGGAATGTTTACCGGATGTGGAATCCGTGGTACCAGTCCTCACACCCTTTAAGTTAGCCAGTCGTGAATTCCATCCGGAACCATTAACCCTTCAGGTTGGTGATGTGACGATTGGTGGAAATTCAGTGATCGTCATGGCGGGGCCCTGTGCGGTCGAGAGCCGGGCATTATTAGAAACAACCGCGCGTGCGGTTCGTAAAGCGGGTGCTTCGATCTTGCGCGGGGGTGTTTTTAAGCCCCGCACATCCCCCTATAGTTTCAAAGGTTTGGGCGAACAGGCTCTGACCTGGTTGAGCGAGGTGGGGCAGGCCAATCGAATGCCGGTCATTACCGAAGTGATGGCTCCGGAACAGGTCGGGTTGGTGGCTGAAAAGGCCGACATTCTCCAGGTCGGCGCCCGGAATATGCAAAACTTCAATCTATTGGAAGCGGTAGGCGAGATGGATCGGCCGGTTTTGCTGAAGCGGGGACTGGCGGCTACGCTGGATGAGTGGTTGCTAGCTGCCGAATATATTCTGGCTCGGGGAAACCAGCGTGTAATGTTGTGTGAACGCGGGTTACGATTTTTCGACCGGAAGTATACGCGTAATATGTTGGACCTGAGTGCCGTACCGGTATTGAAATCGCTCACGCACCTGCCGGTTATCGTGGATCCCAGCCACGCAGTGGGTAAATGGGAATGGATTGCCGCCGCATCCCGTGCCGCGGTTGCCGCGGGCGCCGATGGACTGATCATCGAGGTTCATCCCCAGCCGGAAATCGCTCTTTCGGACGGACGGCAATCCCTGCTGCCCAAACGCTTTGCTTCCCTGATGACCGAAGTGGATCGAATAGCCCGGGCGGTGGGCCGATCGGTTCGTGTAACCCAAGATAGTTTTATTCCTGAATATGTCCCGGCCGAGGTGCTGCCGTGAAGGGTGAATCCGGCTTTACCCGGGAACAGCTTCAACGCTTAGTGATCACTATTTATGGTTTGGGTCAAATTGGTGGTTCACTCGCGTTAGCTCTGCGGCAAGCTGGATTAGGTCAAAAGCTGCAGGGTATAGACCAGGACGAGAACACACTTAAAAGAGCGCTGGCACAGGGTGTTATTGATAACGGATCGATCCGGGCAGCTGATGTTTTAATCAACTCGGATTTGGTCATTCTGGCGCTGCCGGTGGGCGCTCTTTGCAATGTCCTTGATTCCCTTGGTCCGTTATTAAAGCCCGCTGCGGTTGTGACGGATGTCGGCAGTACCAAGGTGATCGTCACTCAACGGATGAATAATCTGCCCGCCGGAATCAAAGCTATTGGGGGACATCCCATGTGTGGGGGTGAATTGAGTGGATTCAGTGCCGCCCGGGCTGACCTGTTCAAGGGCGCCACATTTGTTTTAACACCCAACCGGAAGACTGATCTATTCACACTCAAAATGTTAAAATACCTGGTGACGGTCCTCGGTGCGAATCCGATAATTCTTGATGCCAAAACCCATGATGAGCTTGTCACCCGAACCAGCCATTTACCCTATCTCATTGCCACGGCCCTTTTTTCAATGGTCCATGCAACTGGTGTAGTTGATGATCGGCTGGTTGCTCTGATGGCGTCCGGCTTCGGGGATACAACGCGCATAGCCGGCAGCGACGTGGAGATGATGCTGGATATAATCCGGACCAACCGTCATAATATTTTATCCCAGTTGGAACACTTCCGATCCACATTGGCCGAGATCATTCAATATGTGCAAAGTGAAAATGATGCGGAATTAGAGACCTTTTTAACGGCTCAAATGGAGAATCGGCGCCGACTCCAAACCAGGTTTTCGTGATAACCGGAGTTGTTTGAACAAAATAGCAGGAGGTGGAGCGAAGGACACCCCCTCACCTACACATTTCCACCATTCCCCGGGCTTGCCCCATCAACTCTTCGGCAACTGCGGAATGATCAGACATGCGCTCGATTCGGGTTTCCGGAGTCAGGGCAGGAATTTGGAGTGAATCCGTCTCCGGGGTGTATGGGCCGGATATTGGTTGCGCCTCCGCTGCCCAGGCAGAAAAATCGGCGTTAACCCGTTGTAATTAGCAGTGGAACAGAAACGAACGACGACTTGGTGACTCATTCCGTTGCATCAGCCTAAGTTTTTAACAACGAAATCCCAGTTCACCAGTTTCCAATAGGCTTCGATGTATTGGGGCCGGGCGTTGCGATAATCAATGTAATAGGCGTGTTCCCAAACATCGATTGTTAGCAGCGGTGTCTGGTTGGCGGTGAGGGGATTACCAGCATTGGAAGTGCTCACCACCTCCAGCTTGCCATGACCATCTTTCACCAGCCAGGTCCAGCCAGAGCCGAAAGTCTTGGCAGCTACAGCGGAAAATTCAGTCTTGAAATCATCCACCGAGCCAAAAGCGCTGCTCAGAGCCGCGGCCAGCTCACCGGAAGGGACGCCGCCACCAGTGGGTGAGAGTGAATGCCAATAAAAAGTGTGATTCCAGATCTGAGCAGCATTGTTAAACACGCCACCGGAGGCTTTTTTAACAATCTCCGCCAGGGAAGCATCTTCGAATTCGGTGGCGGGGACCAGCTTATTCAGGTTATTCACATAGGCTTGATGATGTTTGCCGTAATGATATTCCAGCGTTTCTTTGGAAATGATGGGTGCCAGGGCGTCCATGGCATAGGGTAGTTCAGGCAGTTTGTGTTGCATAATTATCTCTCCGATATTGTTGTAAGAATTGTTTGTTTAATGTGCGATTCGGCAGCCATTACAGCGGGAATATAGGCTTTAGTTAGATGTAATCAAGAATAATTCTCAATTACGGGTGGGGCTGAGAATATTCCAGACCTGTTCAGTTCTATCCCGGCATTCTGTAAAAAATGAATTCCCGCTAAGTATGATCTAGAGTCTATGTATATGCAATTATTAGAAATAGAGCAAGTAAAAATACTTGCCAAGAGTAAAAAAAGGTTTTACCATCCAAGGGATTATGAAAAAGCAGGCACTTCTAAAAATGAGGAATTTATTTGCTATCCTCATACTTTCCGCTGGCCTATCTGGACAAGTCGATAGCACTGTATACATCGACGTCACATCCACCCACCTTCCGACCCAAAATGTTCTGAGCGGATGTTCTGTGGTTGGTGACATAGATAGCGATGGTGATTTTGATATTGTACTTGGCTCCACACCATTTGGGCCGGGCTGGAGTGGCCAAACCCACATTCTGATTAATGATGGTTCCGGATATTTTTCCGACGAAACCCTTACCCGTCTACCTCGAGATTCTGCTGACACCAATGGGATTACACTGGGTGATATTGATAATGATGGTGATCTAGACTTGTACTTAGCTAATTGGCCACAAGGATTGTTAGGAGGAGGGCAGGATAACCTTTATCTCAACGACGGATTTGGCTTTTTTACGGACGCCACGGATCGACTACCACAAGAAGAAACGGATAGTAGAAACGCATTATTTTTCGATGTAAATGGAGATAATAGCCTTGATATTATAATCGCTCGTTCTCCATCCCAACTGCTTTTAAATGATGGAACGGGTCATTTTACAGATGTATCAATAACACATATCCCACTAGGCACAGATACATTACATACTAGTAAAACTCTTGCAGTGGATATCGACAATGATTGGGACTTAGATCTTATTGTAGTCAATGCCTGGAATATTACCACCGTCAATCCACAGCAGGAGGAAATTTGGAAAAATAACGGTAACGGGATTTTTACTCGTCAAGAGGAAATATTGCAATCGGATTTGGAAGATCCGGGATTAAGCGGCGACACTTATGATTTAAATCATGATGGCATTTTAGATCTGATCGTCGCCCAGGTTTATCAAAATGAATTATATCTGAGTGCAGATGCCGACGCTTATACGAATGTCACTACTACTAATCTTCCTCCAAACTTTCGCACCGCAGACATCCAGTTAGGTGATATTAACTGTGACGGTAATCCGGATTTGGTGCTCGCCAATGGGATATACCCCAACCAACTGTTCCTGAATAATGGTGTTAACGTCTATACTAATTTGTCTGCTACTTATCTGCCGGATCTGGGATTAAGCAGTTGTAATGCGGTTAATCTGTTTGATATGGATAACGATGCCGATTTGGACATTCATTTTGCCGCTGATGGAGACGGTCAAAACCGCTTGCTAAAAAATACCGGGAATTGGGCAGACACATTGCCACCGGTGATTCGGCATAATTCCAATCGGGGAACGTGGCAGGATTCCACTGGAAAGGGCCAATTACGGGTATTTGTGGAAGATGCCTCCCGCTGGATCAAACAGGTTTTTTTATACCGGTATGCGGACAATACGTTACTGGATTCAATAAAAGCAAGGTATATCGGTGGTGATTTATACCAGGTGACAGTGGATAGTCAATTGGCTAACCGCTCCTGGCAGTACGCCTGGCGGGCTGAGGATTTTGCAGGGAATCAAAACCGGCTTCCCAGTCAGGTTGATTCACTATTTGGGTGGTTCCCACAACCATATATGGGCATTAGTGATAAACAAGTTATGCCGTCTACTTTTGAAATTTCTGTCT
>CAZIWX010000118.1:0-7512 GCA_964543125.1 uncultured Lentisphaeria bacterium
TACCAACTCAATCCGGCCTGGGCTGATTCCAATGTTAAGAATTCAAAAAGGCGGCGATCGTCATGCACTGGGACACCCCATTCATGATCATGGTAGGCCAAATAATCCGGCTTATTGAGATCGACCCAAGGACAACGGGTTTTGTTTTCTGCTAAAATCATGGTTTTACGGCCAACGTCCGGTGTTGCAGGTTATCCTCGAAATAAATCTTCCTCCGTTGCCGCCCGGGAATGATTCCACGGTCTGTTATAAAAGTCAATTCCCCGGTGGCAATTATAATTGGTATTTCACCGCTAGGTTGGCCACGATCCCATCCAAAGGCATGTATACCGGTTGGAAATCAGGAGTGTCGTAAGGCGGGTTCACCATCGTTTCATACCGCGTTTGCCGAACATCCAGCAGATTCTCCACATTGCCGATGATGGAAACATGCTGAAACATTTTTTCCAACATGAATCCCATCGTCCAATAATCCCGGGTTAGGGTTTGATTCTCCAAATATTGCCGGCCCGTGTAAAAGGCCTCCAAACCGGTCCGCCAACTGCCTTCCAATTCGTAAGTAAACGTCAGGTTGAGCTTTTGCTGGGGCGTCAGCGCCAAATATGGTTGAACCGGATCATAGGCTTTGCGAACCCTGGTGGTGGTGTAATCCGCGTAGAGTTCCAACTCATCCAACGCCATTTTCAGATTCAAATCGAAGCCCCGGGCGGTTAATTCAGCCGGAGCATTGCTGTAGAGAATATGTTCGTTGACCCGGGTTGCGACAAGCGCATGGTCAATCCGGGATAGATAAAACGCCAGGTTTGCATTGAGGACCAATTCACCCACGATAAACCGGTAGCCCACATCGAGATTCAATCCCTGAGCACTTTCAGCCTTTAGCCCGGCCGGTAAAGCGGTGATTCGGGAGTATTGCTGTTCGGTGGCATCGCTGTTAAAAATGTCCGGCACACTGTACCCGGTACCATATCCCAAACGGAAATGCAGCCGGTTGGTCCCCTTATACAACAGGGACAAACGGGGCAAAACAAAGGTTCCGTAGTGATTCTGCCAGTCGATGCGCAGACCCGGTTGGACTAAAATTCGTGGAGTTACCTGCCAATCATCTTGAACGAACATTCCCGGCGTCGCGTGCCGGCAATTCAGGGAATCGCGGTTGACATTTCCATTCCGGCCAACCTTAAATTGATCAGTGACCACGGTAATTCCCACAACCGGCTGATGCTGCTTTAAGTGTGCCAGGTAATACACCTCAGAATAGGACGCCGTCTGAGCGCCGGCAAACCGGCCGGTTGGCCAGTCAATGGTGCGGAGAAAATGATTAATGGCGTTTTTAGCAACGAGGCGGCCGCCATTTTCATAGTCCCGGGTAAACTTGAATTGGGTCGTCAACCGCTGAGATTGACTTTTTTCGTAATAAGTACGACTCGAATCCGGATGGTTGGCAAGGGCGTCCATAAATCCACCGCTACGGTCAGCCAGGGTCAATGAAAAACCGAACATCACCCGGGTCCGGTGATCCGGATAGTAGAATATTTTAGGATTGAAGGTGACCGAAAGATGTTTAGGCAGATCCGTAAAGCCATCCCGGTTCACATCGAAAGCCGCTTGCTGACTACGGTTAAACAGTAAACTAAGCCCTAACAGATCTCCGCGCTGGGCATAGAAGGCACTCATGTCCAGTCCCTTTTTCTGCGTCTGGCTCACGATGGCAGTCAGCTCCGGCGTGCCGGTGGGCGCCCGGGAAACCAGATTGGCGATGCCTGCAATTGCGCCACTGCCGTACAAGGTCGAATTGGCGCCTTTGATGACCTCCACCTGCTGCAAATCGAGGGGTGGAATCTGGAGCAGCGACAAACCGGCGGCAAAACCGCCATACAACGGGAAACCGTCTTTCAGGAGCTGGGTGTAGCGGCCCGGGAGACCCTGAATCCGAAAGCTCACATTTCCCGAGGTGATGGAGGTTTGCTGGACCTGGATGCCGGAAGTTTCGCCCAATAATTTGGAGATATTTCCCGGCCGAATGGCGGTTTCCTCATTCACTTCTTCCCGCCCCAACACCTCGACCCGGATGGGTGTGTCTTCAATAACGCCGTTGGTCCGGGTGGTGGTGACTACGACTTCCCGGGCATTGAGCGCTATCGGTTTCAGACTGATAATTTGCAGCCGGTCAGACTTGACTTGCGAAAACGCAACCCTTACCGCGGTGGGTTCATAGCCGATATAGCTGACCTGAATCGTGTAACCGCCGGTGGGAATTCCGTTGAGAAAAACCTCACCATTGGCATCGCTCGTCGCACCCACCCGGAGTGAGTCGATGATCACATTGGCGCCTATCAACGGCGTCTGTTTTTCGGCATCCTGGATCAGTGCGTGAAAAGTGTTTTGCCCGAATGCCATCCGAGCCCACAGAATAAGTATAACCAGACTGATGCGTTTAATCGCGTTCAATTGATTCCAATGTGGTTTTGCTAAATTATCTAATGGTGTTCATGCATTGTGAACATAATGTATTAAAATTGGTTCCGGAAGCGCCAAGCAATTAAGAGCCCTGCTCAGTTGATTTTAAACAGAGTTATTTTGAACCGGTCTTATCCGAACCCGCGGGCTACATTAACCCATTAACAACTACTCCAACACATGAATATTCTTTTGGGCGCAGATTTCCTTCAATTTTTCCGGCCAGACCGTGACACTCACTTCTCCAAGATGGGCCGTCCGCAGCAGGTACATGTAAGTCCGGGACTGGCCGATGCCGCCACCGATGCTCAGGGGAATCTCATCGTTCAAAATCGCCTGATGGTACGGTAGTTTCAGGAAATCTTCCTGGCCGGACAGCTTCAACTGGACCTTCAGCAGGTCTTTGGTTACCCGAATCCCCATGGAGGTCAGTTCATGGCGGCGTTTGGTAACCGGATTCCAGACCAGAATGTCGCCATTGAGACCGTGGCATTGCTCGCCATTCTTCACAACGGTCTCGGTTACCCAATCGTCGTAGTCGGCGGCCCGCATTTCGTGAGGGTAACCATCTTTAAGGGGCCAGCCGATGCCGGCGATAAAGAGGGCCGGGTAGTGGTCCCTCAGAATCCGGGTTTCACGCTGTTTGCGTGGCAGGTCCGGGTACATTTCCAGCAATTCTTCCGCATGCAGGAAGGTCAATTTTTCCGGGAAATCAGGGTACCTGGTGTTTTTTAATTCATTGGGATACATTTCCTGGGCCATTTTACCGGCGCTATACATAACCTGCCAGATTTTTTGAACCACCTCTTTGAGAAAATCCAGATTTCGATCGGCCGGCGTAATCACCCGCTCCCAGTCCCATTGATCCACATAGGAACTATGATCGTGATCCAAAAAGTAATCCTTCCGGACAGCCCGCATGTCCGTGCAGATGCCTTCCCCAACGCCGCACGCAAATTCTTTCAAGGCCATACGTTTCCATTTGGTGGCGGCTTGGACTACTTGCGCGGTAATCGGTTGATCCAGCCCCAGGCCACAGGGAAATTCCACCGGCGTGCGGGAACCGTCCCGGTCCAGATAGTCGTTAACCCCGCTGTTTTTATCCACGATAAGGGGCACCTGGACCATTTGCAGATTCAAGGCTTTACACAGATTTTCTTCAATATAGTTTTTCACGGCATAAACCGCCCGCATCCGTTCCTTGGGTGGCAGTAACGGTTCGTAGTCGTCAGGCAGAATTTTTTCCACCGCTTCGTAAGTACTAATGCCGGGACCTGCCAGATCGGCTTTTTTATCGTTCATGCAACGCCTCCTTGATTGAACTGAATTGAATTGTTTTTTCTAAAGGGAAGCAGTTGTAGACCGGATGGTATGAGAAGAGAATTTCCCAGTCGGAATAAACCCGGCGCGTAACAATCCGTATGATCCATCATTTACTTCCCCCGGCCCAATTGTCCTCGCAAAATATTTTTAGCCGAGGACGCCTTATATATTACAAGATGCGCGCCAAAAGGTCAATTTGACGCACGCATGTCAATTAAAAGTAGAATCGCAAGCCCACGCCGGTGCGGGAAATGATATCGCGATTCACCATACGGATTTTATACGTGATATCTCGCGAACCGGCCCCATAAGGGTTGGAAGAGTAATAGAAATAATCGCTTGTGGCTTCACTGTAGCTCACCGATGTTTTGGCGGTTATGGCGAGCCATTCAGCGAACCGGTATTCAGCTCCAAAACCCAGCGTCACCACCCAGGGTGAAAGTAAATTCTGCAAGAATTCGTTCTGGTTGTTAGTTATTACCACAGTCGGATCGGGAATGGCCTCGGGGTTTGCATGTTGGACAGTAGCCCAGGCAAATTGTTTCCCACCCGTTAACTCGATGTACGGCACCGCATGCTTTATTAGGGTTGGCCGAAAGTAATATTTTGCACCCAGATCAATTCGGACCGTTGTACTGGCTTTGTCATCAACCTGGACGGCATGAGAGGAGTCGGGTGGTGAATTAATGTGAGTGATAACCTGGCTTTTTTCACGATTCAATTGCCGGTTGCCCCCTATTTCCAACCGGCCAAGGAATTGTACCCGAGATGTATAGGCATACTGCCAATCTGCATCGATGGCGGTTTCACCGTTATGCGTTACATAGATGTACGGAAGATTAGTTTCGTAATAGGGGCCGTAATTCGAATCTAAATAGAGGTTGTTGACGGTTCGCCAC
The DNA here is from genome assembly GCA_964543125.1 of uncultured Lentisphaeria bacterium. Classification (GTDB taxonomy): domain Bacteria; phylum Fidelibacterota; class UBA8477; order UBA8477; family UBA8477; genus CAZIWX01. The sequence continues at coordinate 4,683 of CAZIWX010000118.1, forward strand.
AACGGTACATAGTTAATTCCAAAACTCCAGGTTCCCGGTGAGATGGCAACACTGGAATCCGGGCCGGTTGCCAATAGACTCGTTGCAGTGGCAATCAACATGATTAGGGTCAGTATTCCGCGCATGAAATATCCCTCCTTAAAAAATGGTGTTAACTTGCACTGAATGATCGTCAACCAGACGTTGACCGGCATTTAGTCTTTTTCCGTTTGCACTGGTTCGATACCGGTGTAAAGATAAGATGGCGATCAAAGGCTATGACCATCATTTTTATGATTTTTTTAAAATTAAAAGTGTTCGGGATCAGATAATCAGCCGCACACCGCCAAACTCCTCGACCCGGTAAGGAAATTTCGCGGTGGGTGACCCGATGAACATGAAATTGACCGGGATTTTCCATTTTTTTGATAGTTTTTGGACCAATTCCGGTGAAAAGATGCCCTGCTCTACCACAAACTGGATTTTGATCTCGGGATATTCTTTGTCCAGGAACATAAGCTCCTTTTTAAGATTCGCCGGGAGCGATTCACCCGGCGCCAGGACCCGGACAATTTTAATCTGCTTGGTATGTTCGTTATCCCGGATGTACATCATGACGATGTTGAGCAGTGCGATATTCTCACCCTTGGTAAAGAAAACAAATTCCTGCCTGTTGATTTTGTCGATGGTATTCAGTATGGCTTGGTTCAGGTCGCGGACAAATTTCTGAACCGGTTGAAACAAGGCCTGAATAACTTGCAGCACCACTTTTAACAACCGGGTGCGGTTAAGCATGATGGCGATCAAAAGGATAAGCGGTACGAAGTAATCCAGGAAAACCCGGATGTTGCTGGGTAAACCGTTCCGGGGCTTCATCATCAGGTTGCCATACAGAGCCGCCACCACTGCCAGCAGGGCCACAATCACCGATACCCAGGGCGCCCGAACCGGGCGGGGCAAACCGGCGCGTTTCACCTTAAGTAATACATTACCCAGCGCAAACAGCGCCATCACCGACAGGAACGAAATAGTGTAAACACCGGCCAGCGTTTTCACATTACCCCGGGTAATAAGCAGGACGGAAATGCATAATACCAGGAAGGTGATAATAATCCGGTGCGAGCTGCCGCGCCGGCTTTTCTTCAAGAGAAATTGCGGTAGAATTCGATCCAGGGTCATGCGTTCCAGCAAGCCGGTGACACCCACGAAACTGGTAAGTACGGCGCCGCTAAGCACCAGAACGGCATCAACGGCGATCAAGCCGCCGAGCCATTGTCCGTTCACCCGCCGGCCCAACTCCACCAGCAGTGTATTTTGGTAAGCATCGGTTTGAAGCATGGGGATGGCAAATAAGGCCAGGGCAAACACGGCCATGAGCGGATTAATAATGGAAACGATCACCCACATATTCCTGAGCGTTTTTGGAAAAACACCACGCTGCTGTTCTTCCACATAGTTAGCGGAACTTTCGAAGCCCGAGACACCCAGCATGGATGCGGCAAAACCAAGAAATATGGCTGTTCCGATGCTCCCTTGAGCCAGCGGGACGCCATGATTTTGAAATAATTGACCCAGCCCGTGTTGAAATAGATAAACACTGATGAACCCGCTCAACAGGATCAATGAAACCAGGTGAAACAGGAAAATGCCAATGGCTACTCTCGCTGATTCCGTGATTCCACCAATGGTTAACAGAGCGAACAGCAACAGCAAAACGGATGTGGCAATAATGATCGGCAGTCCCGGAACGAGGTGCTGCAGGTAATGCATGGCTTCATTGGCGGAGATCACCGCCGTGGCCATATAGGAAAGGATGGTGAGGGTCGCCGCGAGGGAGGCCGTGGCTTTGCTGGTGGTATTTAACAGAGCATTGTAGACACCTCCGTTTAACGGCAGCGCGCCCACCACTTCCGCATAGATTTTACGGAATAACAGCAGGATAAAGGAAACTATGAGCAGCGTAATCCAGGCGTACTGCCCCGCAAATGCAATCGCCAGGGCCGAGACATATAAAACCGATGAACTGATGTCATTTCCGCAAATCGCGGTAGCGGAAAGTTCACCTAATTTTTTCTGGGTTTTGACTTTCATCAATTAAGCTAATGACTCAAGAGGACCAGGGTGCTTTTAGTGGTTTCCAACGACTTATCAAGATCATAGGGTATTATCGGATAATTTTGCGTCACCTGAAACCCGGAATTGACCCGAGTTCAAATTAAATTTACGGCTTCAATTTGCACTGGAACCACCTTCCCATAATTTTCACCGGTTGCTCTTGCGGATCATCCTCATAAATAAATTAATGTTGAATGTCAACCCGTCAGGAACCTTGATCTCACCGTCTCTATTTTGATTTCGTTAAAAAACCGGAAAAACCATTTCTTGTTCGGCCTGAATATGTCATAAATGTAATGACAGACAATGCTTAGATAGATCATGTGCAGAGCAATAGCGGCAAAATGATAATTCCCTGCTGATAATTTTAATCCGGGGAATTGGGCAAGCGAAGTAAGATATTTTTCGTATTTCAAGGGCAGATATGAAATTTTAACCAAGTATCTTCTCTCAAATAAAGGCTGAGGGTTTTAGACATGTTCCACCTCATGGGCTAGATTCTTCATTAATTCAGCACGAGTATGCAAGCGAGTATATTCCATTGCAGTAGAATATTACCTGCTACGCTGAAGAGGATGCTTTTAACCAGCCGCTTTGAAGCGAATCGGAATAGCGGCCAGGTGGAGCTATTTGTTAGCCCCAATTTTTTATTTCTTCATTCCCGCTCACTGAGAATTGTTCTTATGTCCAGAAAGTGACTCTCGACGAACCGGACGCTTGTGTTCAGCTCACCAAG
>CAZIWX010000119.1:0-7498 GCA_964543125.1 uncultured Lentisphaeria bacterium
ACGCACGCCGAAGGGAAACTCGTGTTGAATTTTTTTAAGGGTTGCATTACGAAGTCCGGGTGTTAAAAAGCCCCAGCCCATATCGGGGGCTGGGGCTTTTAGTGTTAAGCAGTCAATAGAAAAAAACTGCGTTAGTCTGGAGTGCCGGTACCGGACGCCCAGGCCCCAAGCGTGAAGGACGAACCACTCGTACTATATGGGAAATAATAGGTGTCGCCACTATAGCGAAAGTCGCCATGACCGCTGGAAGACAAAGCCGCTGCGTATGTGAATTCGCTTGATTCTTCATCCAGAAGGGTTGAGATGGTCATTGTAGATGGATCCGGATAAGACTTGGTGCCTGCCGAGGCAAGCTGCTGCAATCCGTACATCCGCAGAGCAGAACGCACTTCAACTTTGAATTGATCTCTGGTCTTGACATGTGCCGTAGCGCTGAAGTCGAATAATTTTGGCACGGCATAGGCGGACAACACACCCAGGATAACCATCACTGTGATAAGCTCGATAAGCGTGAAGCCTTTGTTTTTTCCTGTAAGCATTTTTATGCTCCTTTCGTTTAGGATTTTTTGGTTTAGTTATAGTTTAAGCTGAATATTGAACATGGTAGAATCCTGGACATCCCAAATCCTTATCCGGGCCGGTGTAAAGGCTGAGATATAAACAGTCCCGGCGGCATTCTGGTTAAATTCAATCCTTGCCTGATTTAAACTTTGAATCTTATAGGGTACATCACCGAAAGGTGAAACGGGAGGTTGTTTCCCGAACATGTCGGAAAATTTTACAATGATGGTTGAGCCATTGAAATCGTAGGTGATAACCCGGGTGGAATCGGTAATATCCTGAGCAGTAGAAAGGGACGCATCCAGTTGCGGCAGGGGGCTCGCGCCGGATGCTTTTGACACCACGGCATCATAATGAGTTTTCACCACCCCCGCGATAGTGTTCAAATTATCAACTGTTTTAACCGTCTTGGATTCCGCCTGTTGTTTCAGGTAATAAGGAATTGCCAACGAGGCCAAGGTCGCCATGATACTCATGCTGATCACCAGCTCCATCAAGGTAAATCCACGGGTCTTGTTGCTAGGTAACATTTGGGTCCTTACTCTCGTTTGGTGGTGGTCTTTTGGTGGTGGTCTTTTGGTGTCATTGTAACCCATATGCTTCAATCTGCGTGCCAAAGTCACAAATCATTGTTAATTATAACCGTTAGGGTATAATCGTTCTCAAGTTTATTGTGCTGATTGAAGGCGTTGAGTGTACTATAATGGAACAATCATGTAAAAGAGGAAGCTTTATTACCTATTGCTGATGATCCATATAGCGTTAGCAACGATGTAAATCCCAGCTAAAACAGCGTACACCCAATTGGGGTATTTTTTCTTGAATATGAGGTAAGATAAACCCTTTTCTTCTGAACCTGCCATGGTTAGCTCCTGTAGTGTATTTGTTTTTTAAATGCCAAACCTCCGGATATTTATTCCCATGCACGGAAAGTAATTATTTAAACTAAAAATACACAATATTTATTGTAGGTATCTTAATATTGCTTCAAATACCCTGTTTTGACCGCTTTTCTCAATCGATTCAAACGGAAACCCCAGCACCACCAGGCGATAATCTCCCCGGAAGGCATATCCGGCACTAAAACGATTTTCAGCATATCGACAAATGGTAACGGCGCCCTGTCCCCCAGCCAAAGCATCAGGCGATTCCACCGCGTAATTCAATTGATTTTTCCCCTGGTTGAATTCAAACGTCGGCAGGATGGTGTAAAACAGCGAATCCGCGGCTACGATCTTACCGTTCCGGGCAGCGTGGTCCGTGACCCACTTCATTTTCAAGTTTCCACGTATCAACGATTTGGTGGAATCGTCCACGCCCGGATTTGTCAACGGGTCCGTGGCGATATAGGCGCCGGATAGGAATAATTTGCCGCCGGTTTTTAATAACGAGGTTAGGGAATCCCGCAATTCGGGGCTGAATACGCTGAATCGTATTTTCCGGCTTTCAGGCAAAAGTCCGTGATACGCCCCTTCAGTCCGCTGTTCACCCAAGATGACATCAACGAGATAATATTGATTTAGCGCCGGACCGCTCATCCGGAGTCCTTGCCGCGTGCTGGATGAAAAAGATATTCCATTTGCCAACAGGGCTTTGCCGTGGACGGTCACATAATCCCGCGTATTACCGGCTACCGGCCGAACCTCGGCATTGGCATAACTGGCGCCAAACCCGGGGAAAGCATTAGTAAGAAACGCGGTCGCCGGTTCAAACTGGAACTGATCGCCGGTAAAATTAATATCGACTTTATCCGGAACCCCTTCATCCATAAAATCGGCAAAACCGGTCATATGCGGGAACGCCAGGGTTGCCGGCGCGGAAACACGGTCAAATCCGTCAATAACGAGCGCCGGCGGATTATCCGGCCGGGCAGCAATCCCCACGGCCAGAGTCGCTGATGGAAATCCCGTTCCACCCCGGTTGACGCCGGCCACCCGGAAACCGTAAAGCTTTCCCGTATCCGGGTCAGCAAGTACGAACTGAGTTCCGTCCACCAACTGCCCATTATCAAAACCGCTGTCATTAATTCGGGTATAGATCCGGTACCGGCCGGGCCGAGCGGTGGGTTCCAGTGGATCGATTTCAGGTTGCCACCTCAAAACAACAGAGCCGGTATCGGTGAGAATCGCCTGAAATGCTTTAATAGGTAAGGGTTCTACCACATAGGCCTGCTGATATTGGAAGGCAATGAATTTCAGCATCGATTTGTAAATCGCCCGCGCTACATCGAACCGAAAGGCCGGGTCCAAGGCGTATTTCATATCGGTGAAATTTTGATGTGAGAGCAATTCCAGCAACATTCCCGGCATGTTGGGGCGTGCTGCTTCGCTGTACATGGCATCGATCAAATTTCGACGATGCCAGGTCGAGTCATATTTTGCCTGAATATCATGGACAATCTCGCTCTGCATGATATCCGCCAGATCGCGATTTGCCAGACGCGAAACGCCATCGGGAAAAATCCGGGCGGAATCCATGTCCGTGATACTATAAATGGCAAGGGTGCCGATTGTCGTGTCAAGGCCGGCAATACCGGCATCCGTATGAAACGCCAGCGAGAGGTCAATGGGAATTCCCAATCCCTTGACAGCGCGATCGGTGTTGGGACCGTCTGGCGCGCCGGAGAGATAGTTGGCGTATTCACTCCGGCTCTGGTAATCGTCCTGATAATCGTTCTTATTGTCGTTGAGGCTATAAACCAGTGTATCCGGCATTCCGATATACTGGAGATAATAGCGGCTGCCTTCGGTGAATTTGGGGCGTCCGCTGGTGCGGCCGTTGCGCATGATCAGACCCATTCCGCCGCCAAATCGCACGGCATCGCCCGAAATCCAGCTTCCCGGCTGGCCGGAATCATTCAATAATCCCACCGATCCGTGTTGGGGATGGTAGCCTGAGTCAAATTCAAATTTTCCTAAATAGAGCCAGGTGTTGCCCCCCATCTGCTGATTGACCCGAAAATCGGTGCTCCCCCCCAAATGATTGACACGATAGTGGGCCTCGTTGCTGTTGCTGTCCGTGGCCCAATAAGTGATGTACACGGCATATTCTCCCCGCTGCGGGATGTTGGGAATCCATTGCAATATTGCCGATACAACGGAATCGGTGGTAGTCACCAATTGGCTACCGGTCCCAAACGGATTGAAATTCGCCGGGTAGGGTGGCGAACCGTACGCCAGGCCGGTGGAATCGCCATCCAACCAGCCCGCGGAACCGCTTGCCGACCAGATTTTGAAGTTAGGATTCGTGCCACTCGTGGTTGCGTCATCATTGTCGAGCACCACCTCATGGGTTTGAATATCCCGCTCCCGGGGAATGAACACATGCGCCCCGGCATTCTCCAGCATGGGCTCCAGGTAGGGAATGACAAAGGCGTAGGGCAACAGATCTTCCACCGTTTGAAACAGGCGCGGGCGCTGCCACTCCCAGACATCCTCCTGCAGGTTGTAATACCAGCCATGGCTGGGCCAAACCACAATGTTGCGTCCGGCTAATCCGTTAGCGGGAGTGAAGGCCGTGCTCACATTGCGAACCAACGCCCGTGGACGACGCTGCTCTGGTTCAGGCATTCGGCGATAATCATAGTGGCCGGACTCCGATCTGAAAATATTAGGAATTAAAGTCTGAATCGGTGTCTGAAGTGAATACAGCGTTAAGCGATAATTCCTGAAGCGCCACCCCAATGCCGCTCGGGCTTGCTGATAAATAGCCGCCACACTGACTTCCCGGAGCGGGACATAAGAAAATTGATCCGTCAAAGCCACCCTGATGCGATGGGATGGTTTATCCACCCACAGGCTGTCGATAGCCGTACCGGGCGGAAAGGGGAGGATCGTCTGCTCCGCAACGATCTGGTTCAGCCATCTGGTTAAGCGTGAATAAGCGATTCTGGCCTGGCGGTTCTGTTTAGCTACCTGCGGAGGCATTTCGGCTTTGGGCAGCGTACCGGCACAACCGGCCAAAATTAATATTGAAAAACCAAAACCTGATAATCGTGATAAATGCCTGATTCGGTAGGATTTATTTCCGGAGTCATTGGCTGCTCCAGCTGGCTTCAATTGCTTGCCCCGTCGGTCGATCTCTGAGTGTAATGCACGTTAGTTTCCATTTTAGGGGCTAAACTTGTGGGCTGGTTTGTTCGTATCCAAATAAAACAAACTCGCAACAAAAACGTGGGTATTTTTTGAAGATTATGGTTTTAGCCGAAAAAGGAACGGATCAGGTCGTCACTGATTTGGGAGCCAGTGGGCGCGCCGGATTAATCTTTATTAAAGAGGTACTCAAGCTTGGCATCCACCAACTCACCTGATTCTGTTCCAACAGATCACGCAAAGTAGTGGACTGAAGCACATTATCCAGGATGGATTGGATTGCGCACCACACTGAGCGTACCGTGCAACTCGTGTTGTGGACACAAGTCGTTTCGGCACCTGCATGAGCCCCACAAAATTGCCCGTCAAACAAACGTCCCCCCAGGATTTCGAGAATATCGCCTAAAATGAGTTCCTCGGGAAGTTTTGCCAGGGTGTACCCGCCGGTTTTGCCGCGGACACTTTGTATTAATCCATTCATGCGTAAAATTCTCAACAGTTTACCCACATTATGGACCGACAATCCTTCCGCTTTAGCAATTTCGGGGATGGTTAAACCCTCGGGTTGTTTGTTTAAAGCGATCTGGAGCAGGCAACGCAGTCCGTATTCTTCCTGGGTACTGAATTTCACGACACAAACACCGGTTTAGAGTAATCCCAAAGCTAACAAGGCTTCCTCGGACATCATTTCCTTGGACCACAGCGGATCGAACACAAGTTGCACCCGGGCTTCCACAACACCTGCCACATCGGAAACTTTGCGTTCGACTTCACTCGGTAAGGAACCAGCCACCGGGCAATTGGGAGCCGTCAGGGTCATGATCACATCCACTGAGTGGTCATCCTGTATATTGATGTTATAAATCAAACCCAAATCATAGATGTTGACCGGAATTTCCGGGTCGTAGACACTTTTCAACGCCGCAATGATGGCGTATTCCAGCGTTTTTTCCTCGTGGAGTTGCGTGCCTGTAAGTGCTTCGGCGGGATTGTTTTCGTTCATACGCGGCTACTCGGTACTAATAACAGTGTTGGTTGCGGTTAAAGCCGCTTTCAGGGTATGCCAGGCCAAAGAGGCACATTTGACCCGCACCGGGAAATCGCGAACGCCGGCAAATACGGCTAATTTACCCATATCCGCCAGGCCTCTTTCCGAATCGATCCGGCCGGTCACCACATCGAGAAATAAGTCGAAGTAGTGCCGTGCTTCGGTGACGGATTTTCCCTTGATGAACGAAGTCATGAGCGATGCTGATGATTTGGATATGGCGCAACCCTTCCCGTCAAACCCGATATCGGTGATGATATCATTTTCATCGACTTTGATATAAACATGGTAGTGATCGCCGCACAGTGGATTGAAACCTTCGGAAGTATGATTAGCATCCGGCACCTGCTTGAAATTACGGGGGTTTCGGTTGTGGTCCAGGATCAGTTCCTGATACAATTCTCTGATTTCAGACATTAATGAAAGACCTCAAGCACTTGTTGCAGAGCGGCGGATAGGGCGTCAATATCCGCGTGGTTGTTATAAAAAGAGAGGGAAGCCCGCGTTGTTGCCGGAATTTGATAGTGATCCATAATGGGTTGCGTGCAATGATGACCGGTCCGCACGGCTACGCCTTCCATGTCCAAAATAGTTCCAATATCGTGGGGATGTATGTCTTTCAGTAGGAATGAAATAACGCTGGTTTTGTGAGCTGCTTCACCAATAATGGATAGACCGGGAATCTTGCGTAAGACTTTGACGGCATATCCTAAGAGTTCATTCTCATAAGCCATGATCTGACGCAAATCCCAGCGCATCAGGTAATCCAGTGCTGCCCCCAGTCCGATAGTACCGGCGATATTGGGGGTTCCGGCTTCAAATTTGTGCGGCAATTCGGCGTAGGTGGTTCGTTCAAAAGTTACCGAGTGGATCATGTCGCCGCCACCCTGATAGGGCGGCAATTGTTGCAGCCAGGCCAATTTGCCATAAACCACGCCGATCCCGGTCGGTCCGTAAACTTTATGTCCGCTGAACACGAAGAAATCCACGTCTAAAGCCTGAACATCTACCGGGAGATGCGGCACCGACTGGGCGCCATCCACGAGTACCGGAATATTTTGGGCATGCGCTTCCGCGATCATTTGTTGCACCGGATTAATGGTTCCCAAGGTATTGGATACCTGGACGATCCCCACCAACTTAACACGCGGATTGAGCATTTTCCGGTAGGCCGCCCCATCGATCTCACCTTTGTTGGTGATGGGAATAATCTTCAGGGTTGCACCGACTTGCTCACATAGAATTTGCCAAGGCACGATATTGGAGTGATGTTCCATTTCGGAAATGAGGATTTCATCAGCAGTGTGGATAAAGCGCCGGCCATAGGTCTGAGCAACGAGATTCACGCCTTCCGTGGCGCCCCGAACAAAAATGATTTCCCGCTCATCCGCGGCGTTGATAAAATGCTTCACTGTTTGGCGGGCGTGTTCATACTGCCCGGTAGCTTTTTGACTTAAATAATGGACCCCGCGATGGACATTGGAATTGTCATGGGCATAAAAACGGCTGACCGCGTCAATCACCACCTGGGGCTTGTGGGTCGTGGCGGCGTTATCGAGATAAACCAGAGGCTGGCCATGCACGGCCTGATGCAAAGCGGGAAAATCAAGACGGGCTTGGGCCGGATTAAATGGTCGCCCCTGAGTTTCCGCCTTCACTGATTTGATCGGCGCCACTGGCTCTTTTCCCGGGATCATGCTAAACGCGCTCGGACGATTGTTTCGACGTGGTTGCGTACAACTTCATTCTGTATTCCAGCGACAATTTCACCGGCATAGGCCTGGGTAAGTAGCTCATC
>CAZIWX010000120.1:0-7450 GCA_964543125.1 uncultured Lentisphaeria bacterium
GAAACACCTCGGATAATTCTGTGTTTTCTGTGTAAATCCGCTGCTAAACCCTCCCGGCGCAACCACCCTGCCTCGTGCTCGTACTCGTACTCGTATTCGGCATATGGCCATCTAAAAGCGCAAACCATTACTATCACAAACTGCCGTAGCCTTGCTAAAACAAAACGGGGCGCCAGACAGGCGCCCCGTTTCTCTATTTCCAATCTCCCGATTATCTTTCGTTTATTTCAGGAAAGTAATTACCCGGTTCACACGCTCGGACCCCATTGAGATACTATAGAGGTAAAGACCTGATGCGACCGGCGCCCCCTGGGCATTGGTTCCATTCCAGGTTATATTGTATTGCCCTGCTGCCATATAACGATTACCAACCAGGGTTTTTACATTACGCCCCCGGATATCGTAAATGGTGACACTTATATTGCCTGGTTCCAGGACTTTGAAAGATATGGTCGTGGAAGGATTAAACGGATTCGGGGAATTCCAATTTTCACCGATATATTGGTTTCTACCCCGGTTCATCCGTGGCGAATGAGGACCGCCATGGCCCATGAAACCAAACTCACGCCAAATGCCGCCGTTCAATTCAGTTACAACCAGCACACTGGCATCCCACACCGGAGATTCCATCATTTCGATGCCGGTTACGGTGACGACATCACCAGCGGTGGGACGGCTCAGGGTTGAATCAACCGGGATATACCATTCCGGTCCAAAATTCATAATATAATCCATAGTGGAATCACCATCGACATCGAGGAAAAAGATTTCGTGGTAAACCAGGCTATCGGGGCCCTCTTCACGCGTATGATAACCGGCTTCTACCGAATCATGTTCTTCAATGCGCCATTGGTGCATATTGCCGTTCATGCCACTCCATTCGTTACCATGGTGATAGCCGCCGAATCCACCAAAAAAAGTGCTGTCCCAATGACCGAAACCCAGGCTGTCACCCATACCGGGTCCGCCCATGCCGGGACCATGATGCATACCCGGGCCGGCGAAGCTGGAATCACAGTCCGGATCCACCAATATCATTTCGGTAAAAACCGTACCGGTAACCGTCACGGTTGTTAATGAATCATGATCCATACCCCAACCATCACCGTCATGCATGCCGCCGCCATGGCCGCCCATTCCGCCATTTCCACCCATACCACCGGGACCGCCCATTCCCTGGGCCCAAAGCGGGCTGGTCATGGCAAAGGCGATGGTTAGAGCCATAATTGCTGATTTTCTACTTTTTGTTTGCATTTTTCAAACTCCTTTAATTTTCAAATTTCACCCGGTACACACCAAGAGTCGTGCCAATCATGTAAATAGCTATATATACTATAATTACATAGTATATTGCTTATCAACTTTCGACCAAAAGCCCTGAACGCCGCAAATTTTGCATAGGTTCAATGCAAATTATGCACGGTCTTTGAATGTGAAAGTCTGACTAAATGATTTTTCAGTGAGAAAGGAACGAAATATCCAGCAGATTACCGGTGTAGGTCATCAGCGTCAGGGTCAGGAACGAATTACGCCAACGGAACCAGCGATTGTATGTATTGTACCGGTCCTGAATTGTTGCCGGATCATAGGCTTTCAAATAATCGGCGTGGGTCTGTTGGGTCATGTAGGCCGCGATACCACTTCCGATTACCGTTGCCGAGAATGCAGCCGCCCAGAAGTATCCCCGCTGCCGTCCGGCCGCCAGTTGCCCCCAACCGGGGAAAGAGATGGATTTCAGGATAAGTTCAGCCCGCCGGTCGGTTTTAATCAGATAGGCGGCTTGATTCGAGGCCAACGCCGGTGAATGAATATATTGCTTACGGACCTGATTAAAAACATCCTGGATTTTAGGGGAAACTTCCCCCGGCTGAAATTGAAAATTGGGGTTGATGAGCACCAGGGAGGCCATGGTGCCGCGCGCTTCAGCTTCCTGACCCAGCGAAGCTTGCGCTAAAGCCATGTATTTCAGCAATATTTCCAGGCGCGGAAGGGGCTGTTGGGGGCGCGCCTCCAGCTCAGATTTCACCAGATTAACTACTTGCGAGTACTTTAAATTTTCGTAGCCGGCTTGTACCCGGCTCAGCGCGAGCGGTTCGGTTAACAAACTATCCTGTCCAACGGCATACACGGTCAACAGTAGAATAAGAATACACTTTTTCAGGATTATAAATGTCACTTCAGATAGGTCAGCTTTTGAGATATATAGCGACTTGAATGACTCCGGGTCATATAGCGCAGAACAGCCACATATACCCCTGAGCTTCCCAGGCCGGTCCCTTCCAGCAGAATGGCCGGATTGTCCGGAGTAAGTTGAAGATTCTGACGGTAAACGATTTGTCCCAAAGTATTGTATATCGAAAGGTTTTGCACACCCGTAACGCCAGGTGGCAGGGAGAATGTCAATCGCACGCTGCCGTTAAACGGGTTAGGGAAAGCTTCGATAAGGCCGCTTTTTTCGGGTGTAAAAGGCACCGAAGCCAAACCGGTTGTGGGAATGAATTGCTCCGTCGAGCGTAACAATTGATTACCGTTCCGTCCCCCCATCACATAAATCGCATCACCCGCCACAACCCCTGTTTCACCAAACCGCGGCAGGAGATTGGATTCGAAAGTGTGCCAGTTAATTCCATCATAGTATTGATTATCATCAGCTTGCCCCTCCGAGCCGATCCCACCTAAAAGGACAAAGTCACCCCGAAAAAAAACAGCGGAACCGTCACTCCGCGGGTTGGTCAAAGGTACTACCGATTGCCATGCCTCAGCATCAATCCGCTGCTCTACGCTGGTCAGTGGATCTACAAAGCGTCCACCAGCACATATAATCGTATCGCCCTGGGCCGCCCAGGCAAATCCTACCCGCGCCTGATTCAATGTATCACTAACAGTCCACTGCCGGGTTTGAGGATCGAACCGATCAACGCGGGTTACCGGTGGCGCCCACATGGAATGGGATGCTTTTCCACCGATCAGGTAAATCGATCCGCTTTGCGCCACGACGCCCATTCCTTCGCGCGGAGTGGACATGGTTCCGGCAGACTGCCACTGATTGCTACCGACTACCCAAAAATCGACCTCGGGGATCAGGTCATTATGATTCCGTCCGCCAAAAACCCAAATCGTATCCCCCAGCGCTACGGCGACATGAGCTTCGCGCGGCTCCGGCATATCGGGCAAGCCCGTATTCCATTGATTCGCCGCTGGGTCGTACGCCCAGAGCTGTTGCCGTGTGGCATTCATGGCAGGCCCGGTGGTCCGGCCGCCAGTGATATAAACGGTGCCCTCCGCGACAACCGCCGCATGACCAGTTCGCGGTTCCGGCATTTGAGCGCGTTCGACCCAATACCCATCAACCGCCCCGACAGTACCTTTCAGGAATAACCCCAGGATTAAATTTATAATTATCGTTCTCATCATGGATCTATATATCAAACCCGGTGCCAGTGTACTTTCAATGTGGGCTCGATTTACGCAGGCGTACGGTAATATTCGCCGTATCGCCTGCCGTAACGGTGACATAACGGTGCCACGGTGGAAAATCCGGATTCTTCAGAAGTAGCTGATACTCACCGGGTTGCAAGGCAATCGGCCTCTTAAGTGGCGTCATATCGATATGTTTGGAATTGACGTAAATATCAGCCCAGGGATAAACCCGAATAGCTAAAAATCCCAGTACGGAATTCCAATTCAGTAGAATTGAATCCATTTCTCCGGGCTGAATTTGGATGCTGCGGCTGATTTCAGGGTAATCGGGGTGCAAAAAATGCACGGTGTGGGATCCGGATGATAGAACAAGTGGTTTCGTAATGGGTGTCATTCCAATCCCGGTGCTATCAACGCGAATGTCAGCCCACGGAATTACAGCAAGAAAGAGCATCCCGGTTTGACCTTGCGGTGAGTTGGCGTTGGCCGGTGCCGGTTCATATTTTACCCGTGCAGGCTGAGCCGGAACGGAATTTTCGAGGATCGATATATCTCGCGGCGTTATTTGCGAAGCACTCTTACCCTCGGGAAGTGAATCAGCGATGGCCTTGACCACCAAGGGGCTGTTGGCCGGTTGATTCAGATGGCTGGAATCAGCCGAAAAAGCCGGATAGGGGTTGATAATATCAGAGCGTTTGCTTGTACGCCAGGTGTAAATAACCGCCAGAAGAAGCACAAAAGAGATGAGTCCTAAAATCCAGCTTTTCCGTGAGGGCAGATGCAGTAAATCCTCAGCAGTTTCCTGTGTTTTAGCCTGATATCGCGGTTGAAATGCCGGTGGTTCCCGTTGGATTGGTTTGGATGGCCGCTTTTCAAGTTTTATATCATTCAGACGCTCCAGCGCCTGTCCGCAATCTTTAAAACGATCCCGTGGGTTTTTAGCAATCATGCGGCTGATCACCGCAACCAGTTCCCGGGGTAAATCGGGTCGCAGGGTAACTAAATCTTCGGGTTGGGTTCCAACCGCGAGATTAAGAGCAGCATTTAGATTTGCTCCAACCAGCGGGTTTTCACCCGTGGCCAGGGTATAGCCGGTCATTCCCAAAGCATAGATATCGGTAAGCGGTGTAGGCGGTTCCCCTAACGCTAATTCCGGCGCCAGGTATCCGGCTGAACCGGCGACCGGTTGATTTGAAGCTTCCAGTAGCGCAGCCAATCCAAAATCAGTGAGTTTGACCTGTCCTTCCGGACCGATCAACACATTAGCCGGTTTGATGTCACGATGCAGAATGCCGGCCGCATGCGCTTGGGTACAGCCGGCCGTAGCTTGCCGCATAATTGATAAAAGTTGATCCCCTGGCAACTGATGATGCTCTGCCAAATATGTTGCCAGATCCCGGCCCGGGAAATATTCCAAAACCAGGTAAGGCGGTTCGTGGTCAGCATTAAATTCATAAATCGTGACGATATTGGGATGGTTCAATTTGGCCAGCAACCGCGCTTCCTGGGCAAATTGAGTCCGAATATCAGCGGCTGTCCCCAATTGAGTAAGGATTTTTAAAAAAACGGGGCGATCCAGCGACTCCTGTAGCGCCCGGGCAATGATAAGGTCATCACGTTGGGCCAGAATTTCTTCAATCCGGTAACCCCTAATCTTCAATTTTCCAATCCTTTAGGCGATACTGGAGCCAGCGCAGGGATACGCCCAATTGTTCCGCGGCCTTAGTTCGATTATTACCGGTTTCGGCCAGTGTTTTTAACACAAATTTACGTTCCATTTCGGATAGTGTGACCGGTTCTCCGGAATCCTCGGCCCCGGCTCGCCGCAGAGCCAGATGTTCCGGCTCAATGGTCTTGCCCGGGCACAATGTCACGCCGCGCTGAATCGCGTTTTGTAATTCCCGTACATTTCCCGGCCAGTCATGGTGTAAAATAGCTTCCATGGCTGCCCGGCTGAAATTTTGGACATCCTTATGAAATTTATCAGCATACTTGACCAGAAAATGTTCAGCTAATATGGGCAAATCACCTTGCCGTTCATGTAAGGCGGGCAGCCGGATACCCACCACATTGAGCCGGTAATAGAGATCTTCACGAAATTTGCCCAATTTGACCAGGGCTTCCAGGTCCTTGTTGGTGGCTGCAATGATGCGGGTATCCACTTTGCGGATCCGAGTATCCCCTACCCGGCGGAATTCACCTTCCTGGAGGAACCGGAGCAACTTGGTTTGAATCTCCAGTGAAACATCGGCGATTTCGTCCAGGAAAAAAGTGCCGCCATCCGCCGCTTCCAAGAGTCCCGGTTTGTCTTTGCTTGCTCCGGTAAAAGCGCCCTTTTTATAACCGAATAACTCGCTCTCTAGCAGATTATCAGCCAGCGCTCCACAAAATTGGGCAATAAAAGGTTGCTGCTGCCGGGGTCCGCGATAATGGATCGCCCGGGCGATGAGTTCCTTGCCGGTTCCGCTTTCTCCCAGAATCAGGACCGGCACATCGGTCTCGGTAACCCGCTCCGTAATTTCAAAAATCGCCTTCAATTGAGGACTTTGACCGATGATCTCCGTAAAAGGTGAAATGGCATCGGACTGGGCTTTCAGCGCCTCATTTTCCAACGCCAACCGATTCACAAAGTCAGCCGCTTCCAGCGCAATGGCGGTTTGGGTGGCAAAGACACGCATGAAATTGAGCGTTTCCAGATTAAAATGCGCCCGGCGCTCCTGGCTATCCAGATAAATATATCCTAAAACCTGCTTTTGTTTGCGGATCGGGACGCAGATGATTGAGGTTAGCTGATTGATAACCACGCTCTCCCGGTCCCGGAAGCGTTCATCCTCTACGGCGTTAATGGTCACTACCGGTTCCCCGCTGGCCATCACCTGCTCCAGTACGCCGATGGAATAGCGTTCTTCTTCCGCAAAATGCTCCGGATCGAAGTTGCGGAAAATAACCGGGACAATATCGTCTGCGTGTTGCAGGCTTTTAATAAACATAAAACCTCGTTCCGCGGCGGTTACCTCCATGGCAATATCCAGGATGCGCTCGAGCAAGGGGCGTGTGGCCGCACCTTCCAGTACCGCCTCACTGATCTTCAGCAAAGCGTTAAAAAAATCGTCCTGGCGGCGTGAAGTCATACGAATTATTGTACCTGGAAAGCTGCCTCTTTGGAAACACTGATATTGCCGTAACGGTCGATCACGGACATGGTCCAATAATACCGGGCATCGGCAAAGGGGTTTGAGGTTTGCCATTGCAGGGTGGTATCGGCCAGCACCGGACTTGATAGTACAAACTGAGGAATCGCCGACTCATCCAGCCGAAAAACATCAACTTGGTAGTGGACCTGGAAACCGGCATCGAAATGGGACCAACGGAAAACAGGCAATGAATCCACCGTGGCCAGGCCTGCCGGTGACAGGATTTGCGGGCTAGAAACAATCAATCTCGAAATCTGGGTTATAAACCATGTTCCCCAGTCGCCGGACTTATCGATACAGCGTAAGCGGAGCATTTCACCTTCAAGCTCGGGAAAAGCATTTGCCCCAAAAGCATCGTTGAAGAAAACGCCGGTAAAATCGCCGGCGGCGGAGCCACTGGTCAGCAGCGTGTCGAAACCCCAGCCTGGAATTTGAAACTGTACCGAATCGATATCCAGGTTACCATCCAAATCACTAACTCCGGCGTGAACATCGAGGACATATTCGTCTTCCGCCGGTTGCCAGTGGGCAATGTGTTTGGTGATCAGGCTTACCCCGCTGATCTCCGGCGCGCCATTCAGCCGGATCAGGCAGTTGGTGACCTCGCTGCTCACCACGTCCAGCGTTTCAGCCTGGCTAACATAGTCGTTTGCTGAAAACATGATGGCATACGAGCCCGGTTTAAGATGTGAAAATTCGAATTGACCATCCTCATTGCTAAAGGTATGGATTTGATTGTCTAAGAGTTCGACTTTAATGGCGGGTAGCGGGTCATGCGGTGGATACTTACCGGTGATCACTCCCTGCAGCGTCCAGTATGCGTATATAAATCACTT
>CAZIWX010000121.1:0-7286 GCA_964543125.1 uncultured Lentisphaeria bacterium
AAGAGATTGCTTTCTCGTAGACCTGACACGAATCTCATTGAGATTCGACACAGCTTCAAATTCTTCAACCGTTTCAAATTTCTGTGGTTTTTCATCCTGTCCAGGTACGCATTGAACCCGCAGACTCGGCGGTATTTTTACCTTTTTATTTTTCTCAGCTAAAAAAGCCAGATAAGCTGTGGCTGCCACTCCAGGATTTAACTTATAATCCAACATGGCAGCCAGCTTCATGATTGCATCACGATGTAAGGCGGTACGCAGGAAAGCCTCATTCGCAATCCGTTCCTGATAAAAAGTGAGAATATCCGCCAAATAAGCCCACATATCTATTAAGGCTATTCCATAATCGTCGCTCTGTCGGGAAGACCAGGTCCTCAATTCCGGAGATTTGGCAATGGTTTCGATCATCGCCTGCCGAAAACTGGCGTAGGTACCCACCCGGTAGGCAAGTTCTGTCAATCCCGGTCTATTGTTGATTGTTTCGGGAGTCGGGGAAATGCCAACCTCGCAGCAGCCACATTCTTTTATTCTTTTGGGTTTCATTTTCCCCCCATCATATTGAGACGCAAGACACCATTTTCCGGAAAGCTGGGATCATTGTCTAAAAGAGCAATTTCCAGTCTTCCCATAGAAATATATCCTTGTGCCAGTTCGTTATTCTCTGTCTTCGCGTGTCGTTTGAAAACGATAACTTCCGCAGAATCGACACCCGGAACCTGTTCGATTGCTTCGTACAGGTGGCTGAGGTAAACTGGTTGACCGAAGGTGAAATTATCGGGATGAAAAAATCCGGTCTGTCCATCGGAAAAGAGGCGATTGCTGAGGGCTTGCAACACCGCCGCTTTTACATGAGCGTGGAAATGGTCTCTCGCCACACAGACGTTTATCTCGATTTCCAGGGATACGAAAACCGGGGAATCGATCTCGATATCATAGCCAGCGAGTTTATAACGGGTGATGTGACTCCGTACCCGCGCTTCCAGTTCGGGCGTTACCTCAGTCTGGCCCAGCGGATCGATGGTTATAAATACAGTGTGCCAACTTCCGGTCCAGCGAAAGTTGGCAACTGCCTTAGCCACTTCCGGATGCTTTTCAGTTGCCAAGGCATAGTCCTCCTCAGTTACAGCGCGAAATTGTTCGGCATGGAAAGCTTTGGGAGCTAAAAGTTTCACTTGATCAATGCTTTCCGGATCGATACCGTCTAAAGCGGGTAGCGGATTTCGTACGCCAGCAATGTCCGGCCAGTTCGGCGTCAACGGATCGGGCTCCAGGATATGAACCAGAGTTTCGGCGCCCACATTGCCGGCAGTGCCGTTTCCTACCCGGTAAGTGATCTTTACATGTGATCCTTCCGACGGTTCCATGCCAAATTCATCATCACCGAAGCGAATCATAGCCCTGCCATTGTTTTTTGTCTCGACTACAAAATGCCGGTCGAATGGCTTGCTGTCTAGAAGATGTGGAACAATACACCATTTTGGCCGATTATCCGGCAGCCCTTCTTCATAAATTTCCAGAAACGCCGCGGCTTTTGCGTGACGCGGAGGTACTGTCATTAATTCACTCACCGAGGGCTTTTCTTCATCATCTAATGTCTCCGGAGTATCACAATCTCTAACCTTAAATTTTTTGCTGAAGGTAACCGGTCCCTTATCCAAATTAAAGCGGTAAGCAGTGTTGCCTAATACGATTCCAGGAACGGCGGGATCGGTATTTGGATCCGCCGGATGCCATTCCTCAATGGTTTGCCCATGGTCGGCCAAAACCAAATTGCCCCTGGCAACGCTCACATCTTCCACCGGCGTTCCATTATCCAGTTTGGTGGAAATGCACAGTGGAAAGCGCAAGGCATCTTCCCTGTGCCAGGTTACCCGGGTCAGATTTAAGGGAGGGAGAGATAAACCGGTATTCGGATCGATTTGCAGTGAATCTTCAGTTTTTTCGACGTTCACTAAGCGAACCACCTGGCGATGTTTGGGATCGGCGTCGGCAGAAAGACCGGTTTCCGGGCTTTTCGCTTCTTCAAACAATAGAAAATTACCTGGCTCAAGAGGAAGGTCTCCCACTAATTCCAAGGTGGTGGCGCCCTTTGGGACACAACAAAGTCTATTTCCCCAAGTGTGGATTTTGATCTCGTTTAGCACGGAATCGAGATCTACATCTTCTACGGTTTCAAAGACAACATCAGCCGCTGAGAGTGCCTTGAATCTGACTATATTTGAAATCACCGGGCCATGGGGGGGCATCATATTTTGTCCCAGGGGAGTTTGAATGCGACTGAGAACGGATGTTCCGGCCGGAAACGTACCGGTCGTTCCGATTGTCAATTGCAATTGGATAAAGGTTTGAGCATTGGCTCCATCATGCATGGTGTAGTCAATCAACCGGGCATGGCGTTTAACCGACTCTCGCTGCCGGGCGGTTTCCAAGTAAGCTTCATTGGCAACGGCATCCTGGTAATAACTCAACTGGTCGCCAACATAGGCGAAAAGCTCGACCATGGCAATGCCCAAATCGGCCTCGTGACGTTCCTGCCAATCGGGGATAATCGAGGGTATTAAATCCAGCAAAGCTTGACGAAAACTGGCGTAATCTTTGGCCCAGTAATCAATCAGTGGTTCTTTTTTAGGCTCTTCCGGGCAGACAATTTTTCCATAGCAATCAAAGTCGCTGGGACATCCGGCCTTGAAGCTGAATGGGTGACGCGAAAAGGCAATGTCCACTTTAGAATTCTCGATAACCAGTGTGTAAGTGGAGAAATCACCCGCCTGATCAACATGGACTTCAAGATAAGGATTAGAATTTGAATCAGTTTTTGTATCATCAAGACTTATTACACGTATATTTTGAATACGAACACCACCTTTTACCAGCACTTCGTTGATTGAAAGGGATGGTGGATTCGGATTTATGAAATAGACTCGAATATTTTGCTGATCATCTTTTGGGACCTCGATATAGTCAATGCCATTCAGAGTAGTTTGTGCCAGTATGTTTTCACGCCTGGTAATGTCATAACAAGTTATGTCCGCAAGTTTGCTCATTATTCGCTTTCAACCTTTTAAATTATACTTGAGACACGGTACCGCCGGAGACAAATTGTTCCAGCCGCCTCTTCCCGGTATCTCTTTTAACATACACTACCGTTACTTCCAGGCGTTCTTCATCATTTCTGACTTGCACTTGCTCGACCTGAATCAGATCATTCAGCCATCTTTGTAGCGCGCCCTGTACGGTAAACTGAGTCGCTATGGCCAGAACATCGCTATTGGGCATAAACACCAGTTGCAAGAGACCACAGCCAAAGTCCGGCCGGTTTACCCTTTCTCCGGGATTTGTAAAGAGAACCTGGTGGATCATATCACGAATATGGTCATCTTCGTTCGTGGTTCCAATCCGACCACGACCGTCTATCGAAAATGGATAATCTAAATAGTCATTAGCCATTATAGTCCCTTTACTCGTGTTTGAAAACCTGTGATGATTGCTGTCCCCTGAACCAATCCATCAGCAGCCTTACAAAGTCCAATACTACTCTGCAGCAATACTGGAGTCCCGCTTACTTTTACTTTTTTTGCTTCATTTTGCCACTGAATCGTTACACAGGGATGTGGCGATCCACTGATATTAAGAGGGCATCCAGCAATGGTGAAATTATCGTTTACAAGCAAAGCAAAGGCGCCATTCACTTTCACTTTTGTATTGGTGGTAGTTACAGTAGTCATTCCACCGTGTGGACATTGGATAGTGCAGCCTAACTGTAAAATGAAGGTACCCATTACATTACCTCAAGAGCCGTATCATTGATCGTCACCGAACTTTGAGATATTTTTATTTTCTGACTACCTTTGCTCAATTCAATCCCCTGTTGATCCATAACAATCTTGGCACCATTTTTTTCGAGAATTTCAACCTTCTCATCTCCGGAGGTATCATCCAAAGTAATGGTATGGCCTGAGGCGGTTTTGATGATTTTGATGTCTGGTGTTGCCTGATCAGGCAGCTCGTTGTCCGCCCACCAGCAACCGCTCCAGATGGGCAGCGAAACATCCCCGGCTTCAAACTCAATCCACACCCCTGATCCGCTGGGAGGCACAGTATATATACCAATCCCATTGCCTGCATATGGAACGCAAGGTAGAGCCCAGCCGCTTTCCACATCTTCAAGAACCTCCGGAATATTCGCTTTAATTCTCCCCAAATTTTGAGGATCCTGGTTATCCGTGACGATGCCGCGATATTTCCCATAAAAGCGGTCGGTCATTCGCTCTAATAATCGAACCGTTGATTCCTTAACGGCCATATTCTATTCCTTTACACTTTTATCATTCAAACCAACGCCCCGGTATCTATAAATACTTCTGTGCCGGTCAGGCCGAGGGCATTTCTCCGCAATTCGAACCGTTGGGTATAACCTTCTCCTGTGAACTGATGGAGGACCCGGCTCACGTTGTAGGCGCCACTGTAAAGACCTCCTGCACCGCGTACATTTATGGTGCGTTTTGCCCGCAGAATACCCTCGTAAACCGCGGTATTGAGTTCTCCTTCGGCGATAATTGCCCAGGCGGAACGGTCAACAACCGCCTGGCAGAGAGTCTGCAATTCACCCGTACTGGCCAAGCCGGTTTTAGCAGGTAAAACGACCGGTTGTTGAGAAATGCGCTCCAGCACCCCTTCCTGGCCTAGCCTGTTATCTGATCCCGTTTGCGCCTGGCCATTTTGAACGGACTTGCTGCTGATTTCCACATCGGAAGCCTGGGCGGTGGTCGGTCGCAGCATTTCGTAACGGGCGTTAAAGGAGGTAACATTGGTATCGGCTCCGAAATTTATCGACAGCACCCCTTGTGCTTTTCCCTGCAACCGGGGAGGATGAAAGTGTCCGATATCGCTATTCAGGAGGGGATCATTTTCCACATAACATTCAAAACCGTTGCGCTCTGACAGACGCCGCAAAAACCGAATATCTGTGCCGCGTTGTATGTTGGTCATCTCCGTCTCCTGGCGCACCGGTTGGGTTTGCTCCACGTCCGGTATAAAGCCGTACTGCCCGAAAATTGCCGTGGCAATATCGCTGTCGGCCATGTTGGGCCAGGCAACCACTTTTTCCTCCAGGTTCATCAACACTGTGGCGTCCATTCCCACAACCTCCAGGAACGACTGCCCCGGTTCGTTGCTGATTTCCACCCGTTGAGAGGTGACATAGCCACTGATGAGTGGTTCGCTCAACCCGGTGCCAACCTGCACCCGGATGGCTACCGGGGTTAACGGTTGGAAAGGATCGTTCTCTAAGATCGTCCAGTCGCCGCTATCGCTCATGCCAATAGCCAGGCGCAGGCGAAAGACATCGGCCATCTCGCCGTTGTTTTCAACCTGTACTTCCTGGATGGCTTCAAGCAGTTCAGGAGAAACAGGTGAATTATTAATTAAAAGGGTGTAGGTGATATTGGGCATTACATTTAAATCCTATAGGTTACGGCCTTTTTATACCGCACCTGACATTCCGATAAATTCCGCCTGAAGATCAAGAAGCGTACTCATTGAATTTGCAATCGCCCGTCTTTTCTCAAAGATAGTTCGTCTTGATTGGCCAATCCGTTGATTGGCTTTTTCAAGTTGTGGTGGTTTTTCATCGACGAAATTTAGTGTCTCATGAGCCTCATCAGCTAGCCATTGAGCGACTTGCTCAATAGCATTGACCATGTGACCGTCGAATTCATCAAGGTCCAGAAACAATTCAGCCATTAAATCTTTTTCATTGGTGGATAAAATTTTATCAAACCAGGTAGTAAGATATTTGTGATATATATTCAAGATTTTTGAACAGTGTCCGCGGGATTTGCCCATTCGAGCACTGATTTCGCCTCCCTCAAGCTCAATCAGATTCTTTCTCTCGGCACTTCGTTCCTTAGAAGTTTGTTTATCATCAAAATAGGTCGAAAGATAGCGCGATATTTCTGAATCGAGCGCAGCATATATTTTTGATATTTCTTCTAATGCAGTAATTAGTTTTTCTGCAGCGGGATCGGGTTGTTTAATTAGTTTGCTTTTAACTTTATTAATAATTCCCATTTTGTCTGCAAAACTAACTAATGTATCAATTCCAGCCATTGATGTATCCCTCTATTAATTTTTGTACTTTTTTATCCTTCACCTCAAAGTCGGTGGAATAAGAATTCGCTGCCCTACTTCCTCCACCAGACCATCGGGTAGCATGGCTTTGTTGGCATCACAAATGCGCCAGAAAAGCAGCGGGTCCTTATAATGCTGCTGGGCAATCAAATCCAACCGCTCTCCCTGAACAACGGTATGTTGTTGAATTGCTGGTGTTTCCAAAATAAAGCGGATGCGTTTATACTTAATCACCCTGCCATTGGCACTGGTAATTTGTGCTTCTTTGACTTTTTCGTAACGACTGCCTTTGAAAAACACATTTCCTCCTTTTTTAAATGGGCAACATACCTACAATCTGTTCAACATTATTAACAATATTAAGACGTGCCATGACCTCTTTTTGAGTTTGTGTGGCGATATATGCACCATATCCAAGACTGGTTTTCGTTAATTCCAAGTAGGTAAGTACTTTCAATCCTAATTCCACTTTTGCCTGAATTGGATTTAATTGCTGGTCAAATGCTTCTTCGGTAATAGAGAAATTGTTGATTCTAACCGGTAGCACTCGTGATGGCCCCCAGATAAATAACACCAATGGAGTGTCATCGGCTACAATATTCGCGCTCCCGGCAGATGATAAAGTTTTGTTGTAGAAAAACTGAGTGCTGGGCGGATAGAGTAGAAGTTCTAATGCGGAGAGTGCCGGGTGAAGCCCTTTGGCCACTGCAAAGGGATGGAGCGCAGGTTCCTCAAGCTGGTCGGCGGCGTTTAAAACTACGGTTAACGAAATGCTCTCCACCGGAGGTCCCTCCACACGGAACGTTTCTGCGCGGGCCTGGCCGGCATTTCCCTCTCCCTTCTGAGCCAATGGTGTACGAAGGCTAAGTGAACGACTTAGCTGTTCCGGGTTATACTGAAACACAATAATGTTGGGCACCGCTCCAAGGAATTGGGACTCATACGCCACTAAGGCGCTTTTCAGGAATTTTGGGCTTCTTGGGAAATCTGAGGCCATTTTGATACATCCTTTATTGATTTTTTGCTACGACAATTGTTAAAAAGAATTCTGCCTTTTTCTCTCATGTTTATTCTGTTCGTTTAAGGGCCGGGAAGTGAGCGTGTCCTTCTTGTAACTAATCGTCCCATTCGATACAGAAGTCCCAATGTCGTTTCTT
>CAZIWX010000122.1:0-7173 GCA_964543125.1 uncultured Lentisphaeria bacterium
ACCTGTAGCCGGTGTCGTTAGTTGTTTAAACATTCCTTTACCCCTTTAAATTTTAGCTATGATTTACTATTACCATTAGTTTTTGTTTTTTCTGGTTTTGCTGCTTTATCCGCTGTCGCCGCCGCGCCGGAATCCGATTTACTTTTCGATTTTGGAGCACTAACAGCGGCAGTATTCTTCCTGGCATAATCCGTAATATAAAAACCTGAACCCTTAAAAATCAGTCCGGTCCCCCCTGTTACCAGACGCTTTAACTCTCCATGCCCCCATTGTTCTTCCTCGCAAATCGAAACGGGACACTCCTTCATGGGTTCATCAGTCATCCTTTGGAAATAATCAAAATGTTTTCCACACTTATGACATTCATACTCATAGGTGGGCATAGTTTCTCGACTCCTCTAACTCTGTCAGTTTTATTAAACATTAGGCATCAGATCATGTACCTGCTTGAATACACGCAACCGCGGCAACATTTACAATATCCGCTGCACTACAGCCACGCGACAAGTCATGCATCGGTTTTGCCAGTCCCTGCACAAAAGGTCCCAAAGCCTCAAATCCGCCAAGGCGCTGGGTTAATTTATATCCGATATTGCCGGAATTCAGATCCGGAAATATTAAAACATTACTCTGCCCGGCAATGGCACTGCCAGGCGCTTTTTTTTTGCCAATAGCCGGTATAATGGCGGCATCTAATTGCAGTTCGCCATCGATGGCGAGTCCCGGCGCCTTTTGGTGCACCAGTGCCAGGGCCGCAAGAACTTTATCCACATCCGGATGAATGGCACTGCCCTTGGTTGAAAAACTCAGCATGGCAACCCGGGGTGAGCGATTGACGATTTTTCCAAACGATTCAGCCGTTGCTATGGCAATATCGGCTAATTGCTCGGCTGAGGGTTGCGGAATGATAGCGCAATCGCCAAATCCAAAAATATGGTTATTATCCGGGCTGACCATGATGAAGGAGCTGGAAACTGTTTTTATTCCTGCTTTGGCGCCAATATTCAGAATCGCCGCCCGGATGACATGTGAAGTGGCGTGGGCTGCACCGGTTACACAACCATCCGCCAGCCCATGGCGAACCATTAACGACCCGAAATAGACGGGATCCTTGGCCAATTCAAGCGCTTCGGAACGTTTGATGCCCTTGGATTGGCGGCGTTGGAAAAAATCCTCGGCCCAAGACTCATAATAGTCATTTTCGGGGGGGGTGATAATTGACAGGCCATCCAGTGAAACACCGGCATCGTTGGCGGTTTGCCCGACTTCGTACTTTCCGCCGAGAACCGTTACGCTGCAAATTTGTTTGTCAAGTAATTCGCGTGCGGCTAACAGTGTTCGGGGATCATTACCCTCTGGTAAAACAATGTGTTGGCTGAGTTGGGCGGCTCGTGATTGGAGTTCCTGAATCAAATTCATGCTTATTTTCCGAACTTCTCTCTCAATTTTTTAACTACATAGGGTGATACAAACGGAGAAACATCACCACCATAACTGGCGACTTCGCGTACAACTGTTGAATTCAAATGGGTGTACGCTTCGTGAGGCATGAGAAATACCTGCACCATGTCCGGGTACAAAGTCCGATTCACCAGCGCCATTTGGAACTCATATTCAAAATCAGACAAAGCCCGCAGGCCACGGATCATGGCGCCGACCTTTGTTCTGGCCGCATAATCCACGATCAAGCCGTCGAAACTATCTACGCTGACCGACGGTATATGTTTTACTGAATTTCTGATCATATCCATACGTTCTTCGACGGTGAACAACGGGCTTTTCCCAATATTCCGGGCTACCGTCACAAATACTTCATCGAACAATTGTGCCGCTCGCTCGATGATATCGATATGCCCCAGTGTAATGGGATCGAAAGTTCCGGGATAGATGGCTTTTTTCTCCATGGTCAACCTTCTCTCTGTCCGTAAAAATGAAGGGCTGTATCCCCCATTCGCTTCGCTTTGTATAATTGCAAATCCGCTGCCAACGGCATTTCAAAAGCCAGCCGGTTAGCAAGTTCGTAGACTAAAAGCCCTTCCGGATTTAATCGACCGCGTAGGGTGCACCATTGATTCCCGGTTAATTGAAAGTCATATGGCGGATCTATGAGGATCAGATCAAATTTTTCGGTATGGTGACTAAAGTACTGACTAATTGTAATGGAATATCCGGCATAATCATAGTTACCGGGATGTTGCTTTAGCCAGGTTTTCTGCATCTGGATATATGTGAATTGTTGATCTACTGAAGTAAGGGAACCCGCCCCCCGGGACAACGCTTCCAAACCCAGACTACCACAACCGCTGAAAAGATCCAGAACGGTCATTCCACTAACATCTCGCAAAGTGTCATACAGCACGGTGCGGGTACGACTGGCGGTAGGCCGTACGGGACCGTGCTTAAGAATTGGCAGTGGATGCCCTTTCCATTTTCCTGCGATTATTCTGCTCATTATTCATATTCGATCAGCTTAATATTTACGATCAATTCATATTGACCCAGATTTTGTTGAATCGTCAAATCTTCCAACACGAAGTTCGAACTCAGGTGTGCCCAATTATCCAGTATGCGGCGAATCGCCTTAAGATTCCCCTTAAACATGAGTTTAGCAGGATTATTGCGAATGCCTTTTTTCAGATCCACAATAATCTGTGTCAAATTCACGTTATATTCACCCACCAAACCATCCAGAACATGATATATGTCACCCGGTTTAGGGATATAATCCATTTGCCGCTGTAAAGCATATTTCAAATCGCCCCCGAGGAATAAACGTTTATTCCTTACGCCGTGCTGTAGATTTCCCCGGGTTATTGTCCGGGCTATATCCATAACCGCTGCTTCCAACCTCGGGTTAGTATCGTCGGATTCAAATTTTAAATGGTCATGGTCCATGTACAATTGCGTCTGACCTGAACTTGTGTTTAAAAGGCTTATCAGGTCTGCCGCCAAATGAAAAAGAACGCGGTTTGTTATTAGGCGCCAATCTGTTGGAGAATATTGTTTTGTATAAGCCGGCTTTGCAGTCTCGGATTCCGGCGGGGCTGGTTTTCCCGATGTTTTGGAAACAACAGTATTCGCCGAGGTTTCCGATGTACCGAAGCGCTTTGCGTTAGATGAAGTAATCTGGGCATGGTCAGCCCCGGTTTTTGACATTAAATCTGAATTCGCCTCGGCCACCAGCGCTGGGCCGGCAGCCTGCCGGTTCAATTTACCGGGAACCGGCAGGTATTGTTCAAAAATGGCTTCCGGCAAAACTGAATCAGCCAAAACAACAGTCAGGCTGTCCTGCATTTTTTGGGCCTGGGCGGAGTCCAGCGTAAATAACCGCATGGGTGTAACCCCTATGGTATCGATGGTATCCACCGGAGCCGGCGTTAAGCTTTCCACTAACCGATTCAGGGTGCCTTGCTTGTACAAATATCCCAGGATGATGATGACGGCCAACGTTGCCAGAGTGATAACCAATCCACGAGGTGATTGGGACGAATTAGCGGGCAAATAGGCGGCACTTGGATTAACGATTTGACTCTTTGCCGGTCCAGCGTGCCGGGTTGTCTTTTCCGGCACATCAATTCCGGCTTCCGATTGGATTTTAGGTGCAACCCGTTCAGGGAATTCACTGGCCGCCAGGATACCTTCATCTTTTAGTAGATCAATTTTCATCGAAGCGTTCCCGGATCATCCGGCTGATACTGCCTAAAAGTTCAACATACTGGCTGGCGTTTAAAACTTTAGTATCCCGAAGATGAAAAGCCTGGGTGGGATTAAACAAGGTGATCTCAGGACCTTTCAGCAACCGCTCCCACCGATCCAGTTCCAACGGCCGGCCGTATAAAAACGTATGATCGACCGGGCTGGAACGCCGTGGATTTCCTTTGAGTAATCCATGTAAAAAATTCACAATCCGTTTCAAATCCGGCCATTCACCACGAACCACATCAATCCCAATTTCACTATTCGCTCCAATCGAGAAATCCGCGGTGGCGATTAATTCGCCCTGAACGACCAGCAACAGGTGATACTGAATGCCATCACAACCTACCATAAGGATCTGGTCCAGATGGCGCATGTGGCCGGCATAACTCAGCATATCAATGGCCGCCAATGAATCCAGATCCACCCGGCTCAAGGCAAGTCCCGCCTTATCAAACGCGGTCTGGAAAGTCTGGCGGAATTCCACCGGTATGGCAATCGTGAAAAAATGGAGAAAATTAGGTTCCTCAACACCATACAGCCGCTGGTGAACCATTTTAAAATTTTCAGGATTGAGATCGAATGCTTCCTGAAACTGCCAGTTCAGAAGTTTTAAGCGATCCTCCGACGGTAATTCAAAATCTATTTTTTGGTAGCGATGCGGGAACAAATTGGTTTCCACAACCGCAATCGCCTGACGATCCGGAAAATCAATTTTATTCTTAATTGTCTCAACCATCTCAGTGATTTCATACCGAATATTGGTTCGTAACCAGCGGTTCGGATTAAAATCCACCTGAGTCTTGAAATTACCCAGTGCTTCGATATAGGGTAATCCCTGATAATCAACAAGCTGTGCGTATCGCACCAGCCCATCACTAAATTGTGCGCCGATCATGGGGAGGATTCACCCCACCTGTTTTAGGTTATTTAATTCGAAGCCCAGCTATATTCACCATCAATTATACGGCCGGAGGTCGAGTCTTCCTGAGTAAAGAAAAGGTACCGGTTAGTCCGGATAATCTGATCCTCAATCGGTGATTCGATACGCAGGTTAACTTGATTGCGAACCGTTACCCGGAACGGTTTTCCAGTAACCGGATCGTATTTCATAGCGTCCGTTAATTTATATAAATGATGCGTCTGTATCTTTTTAAATTTATTGGCGATAGTCGTATCCACCCAGGCGCCAAAGGAATCTTTTTGCATCATGTAGGGTTTTTCCTGAATGCCCACAATGAATCGCGGCGATACCACGGTAAATACCAGAGGCGTGTTGGTCGAATCTTCTGCCAGCGGTTGAACAATTCGGTAGACTTCCACTAAAGTACTGTCCGTCTTATATTCTACTACATAAGCAGATTCACCTAAAAATGCTTCCTCCGACTTATTAGACATTTCCAGCTCCAGTACATGCTGCTCTTTCACCGAGTCGGCCATCCCCGCATGATAAACCAAGGCTCCACTTGAATTTACACCTACAAAAGGTAACTCCGACGGCGTGTCTACTAACGTCAGATTGATGGAGCTACGGGACCAAACCCCAATAAAGGAACTATCTGAAAAGGCTATCACGGTATCAATGCGGGTCACGAAGGAAGAGTCATATAATGCTTGATAATCAGGCTTAACTGTGACAGCCACGGTGATAGTGTCGGGATGGATCGTGTGTTTGCCCTTAAACCCCAAAGTGTCCATAAGGGAGTTCTGGTGTACTTTTCGCACGGTATTGTTCGCCAGGACATTAACATTAGTGAATTGACCTGTCAGATCTTGGTATAAATTCATATTCATATCGTCATACTGGCGCATGAATGCTTTGGGGATTTTAATATTCAGGGTTTCGTCTGAAACCGAATAAATTTGCCAATCCGCCTGATCGTTGCGTTTTGTGAGCGTGTCAACCATAAACTCAACCACCGAGGCAGCGATGGAATCCTTTGGGATTTGAATCAGCCACGGCTGTAGAGCTACATAAATATCTCGATTAATCTTCACCTGATTCAATGCAATTGTACGGCTGATGTTAATGGTAAATGAGACATCACTCAAATCGAGCGTCGTCTTTTTCTCACCCATAAAATCAGGGTTATCCCTAAGCGAATCGGTGACTACCTTAATCAAACGCCGCGCAATTTCAAAGTTGGGCTCATTATAACCACCCGATAGACTTTTATAGAGGGTGTTCAATCGGGTTGCGATTTCTTTTTGTAAGCCCTCTACATCCACGGCCGCCGACATGCTGATTTCGTTATTGAGAGAATCAACCCTTCGAACTTGAACCTCCACTGGCAACTCTCGCGTTGCCATAATATTAGCAACAGCCTCGGCATAGATTGATTCACCATACTTTGTCGAATCTTCCGCGGAGAATTTGATGTACTTCCGGAGCTTTACCGCCGTGCTTTTCAGCAGATCGGCAAATTTTGAGTCTACCGTGTAACTGAAATCAATGGTGGTATATAGACTGTCAAAAGTGAGGTCCCCTCTTAACTGATCATTTTTCAGGACAGTATCCATGACCGCTTCCACGAGGGGATTAGCAAATTTTTCATTTTGAGTCGCACTGCCGGTCAGGACATTAAACATTCTGAACTTGCCATTCTGATAAAGAATGTTAAACCGGTTGGGAACAATGAATTCAAGACTATCCTCACCAACTTTCATGGTCTGCCGGCCGATGTAATTACCGTTGGCATAATTCATTCGCACGCGCTCAATGAATTCTGCAACCTGTTCGGGCTGTAGATAGTGACTGGGGTCTAATTTATCAAACAGTTCCCGGTGCAATTTGGTGTATTCGGCTTGGTACCCGGGAGTGTTATCAATGATTATAGAATCTTGGGGAAAAATAAAAGTTTTATCGCCAAAGTAGGTGATATTCGTGTCATTCCCGGCAACCTGGACACTATCGTAGACCCCTTTAACAACATCAAACAGAACATCAAGATAGGGCGTGTAAGATTCAGAAAGGACATAGAATACCTTTTCAGCTTCATTAATGGCAATCATCCGATGCTGAGCCACCGTTCTTATTTCGGCTTCGTCATCCCATATCGACCGGGGTATCCAAAGCACGGCGATCAACATCAGCGCCAAAATGACAATGACAATCGTATTTATCGTATGGATGTTAGTCTTTTTTTCAGCCACAGCGCCTCCCTATCTAATCGGTGCTGATTGTCGTTGAAATTTTACTGAATAATTTCGTACCAATACCCTTTACCAGTTTTAAGTCTTCAGTTTCAGTGAAAGGGCCGTTATCGGTTCGGTAGGCCACAATTCGGTTAGCCAGCGCCGGGCCTATCCCCGGTAATTGCTGAAGTTCACTACTGGTGGCAGAATTAATATTGATTAAAAATGACGCTTGCAGCGTTGGCGTTGCAGTAGGTTTTTCAGCCAGACCCGGTGATCCAGGATGGTTAAGTTGATGAGATGCCGATTCAAAGGCTGACATCTCAGTCTGCATCCGGGGTG
>CAZIWX010000123.1:0-7162 GCA_964543125.1 uncultured Lentisphaeria bacterium
CCGGTAAAATCTTCGTCCAGAGCAGCCGGCATCTGTATGCCTTTGCGCCGTATGAGCCCGGAAGATGAGAATAACCCCCGCCGGCTCGCTGGCGGAATTCATTCAAGTAATTGCCTTTCACGGGAATAAACCCCGGGAAAATTAAATCCGGTCCGCCAGAATATCGGCTTCGGGCTGGGGAATCACTACCTTGGCTACCAGCAAACCCTTGCTCTTGATGATGTCCACGCCGGCTTGAACCGCGGCTTCAACATCCGCAACAGTACCTGTCAAGGTGAAATAGGCTTTCCCTCCAATAGCCATAGCCAGATGGATCTGAATGAGTTGTACATCAGCCGCCTTTACCGCCGCATCGGCAGCCTCGATGAGCGAAGCCACCGAAAAGGTCTCCACCACCCCCAGGGCTTTTAATTCGGGAATAACTTGCGAACCGGCAATGGCGGGAAAAATCCGGGGATCCACATTGGGAATAATAAAATTGTCCACCAGCGTGTCATCCGCCATGAGTTGGCCCTGGGCGATACTGGCTTTAACGGCTTCGGTTTCGCCACCAACGAAAACCAGGTATTTCCCCGGGCAGATACTGCGATTCATGAGCAGTTTCACATCGGCGGCTTTTAACATGGTGTCGGCAACCTGATAGCCTCTGGCAATGCTGGTGGTTTCAATACATCCGATGGCGGTTAATTTCATGATGGTTCCTTTATATTACTTTCATCATTCTGAGAAAATACCCTTTCTACGCGTCTCCCTGAGCCCCGTCGAGGGGCGCGCAGAAAGACCAGCTGGGAAAGTTAGCAATGATTTAAAGGAAGTATTCATAGATTATTTAGCTAGCGATCAATCTTGATTTGTCCTTCGACAGGCTCAGGAAGACAAATCAAGAAATGTTTTTATCTCCATTACTCTGCGCGTCTCCCTGAGCTCGTCGAAGGGCGCGCAGGAAGACAAATCAAGATTTATTTTTATCCCCACTACTCTACGCGTCTCCCTGAGCTCGTCGAAGGGCGCGTAGGAAGACCAGCGGGGAAAGTCAGCATTGATTTAAAGGAAGTATTCATAGGTTATTTAGCTAGCGATCAATCTTGATTTGTCCTTCGACAGGCTCAGGAAGACAAATCAAGATTTTTCAAGAAATATTTTTATCCCCACTACTCTGCGCGTCTCCCTGAGCTCATCGAAGGGCGCGTAGGAAGACCAGCGGGGAAAGTCAGCATTGATTTAAAGGAAGTATTCATAGGTTATTTAGCTAGCGATCAATCTTGATTTGTCCTTCGACAGGCTCAGGAAGACAAATCAAGAAATGTTTTTATCTCCATTACTCTACGCGTCTCCCCGAGCCCCGTCGAAGGGCGCGTAGGAAGACAAATCAAGAAATATTCTTATCCCCATTACTCTACGCGTCTCCCTGAGCTCGTCGAAGGGCGCGTAGAGATTGATTTTTCGAAAGCTCCGGCAATTTTTCATATTCATGATTGATCAATGCCAGCTTCTTTTCCCGCCGCCAACCCTTGATCTGTTTTTCCAATAGAATGGCATCATCGATATCCATATCATCCGAGTTCCACACCAACGTTACCGGTAGGTGACCAGCCGTATATTTTGATGCCAATCCTCGCTGATGGAGGTTCAAACGCTCCTCAAGATTATTCGTCACCCCCGTATAAAAAGAAACATTCGAGCATTTCAATATGTAGACGACACCTTGTTTCATAGTGATTTTAAGTCTCCGAATGTGCTTCGACGGAGCTCAGCAAGACATTCGGAGGGATTCTTTGTTTAAACAAACTCTCAAACTTGTCTGTCTGAGCTTGTCGAAGACCAAGTTTGGTTTTAAAAACGCTCATGCCTCAATCACAATAAGCCGCTTACTCACATCCGTTACCGTGCCGGTGAGGCTGGCATGCACATCCGCCCCCAGTTCACGGCCGGGCACCAACCCGATCTTGTCGCCTTCCACCACCTGATCGCCCTTTTTCACCAGCGCATTAGCGGAAACCCCGATATGCTGTTTCAGTGGAATTTTCACCCTCCGGACTTCCACTTCCGCCGGATCAAACCGTGCCGGTGGATCCGCATATTTTCGCAGCCCCAATTTCTGAATCAAGCGCTTGGCCGGCACTTTCCGGTACTCACGCAATGGATGCTCTTCCTTCGTCACCCGAGTCAATTCGGCGGGTGTCCACTTGATCGCTTTCAGACCCAGCTCTTTCTTGGCGGAAACACACATATTGCGGGGATCCAGCTCTTCGGGACAGGCATACAGTGAACAGATATTGCATTCACAACAGGCCAGCGCCCATTTATTCAGCACGGAACTTTGCGGACCGGAAAACTCCAGGGCCCGCATTACCAGATGCGGTTTCACGGGCTGTCCCAGGAGATAACGCGGACACATTTCGGTGCAATCCGAGCATTGATCGCAGGCGGATTTCCCGATTTTTTTATACGTGCGTTCCGATGCGGATTTTTTCCAAATCAGGCGGTGCTCCGCCGGTAAAACGATATAACCGGAACTGGTTTTGGCGATGGGTTTGTCCAAATCGGTTTCCACCTTGCCCATCATGGCGCCGCCGTCGATCACGGCAAAATCGTCCGTTGTGGCGCCGCCGCAATAAGTCAGCACATCCCGGATGGTCATGCCCACCGGCGCCCAAAAGGTTTTCGGCTGTTTCACCGCACCCGCCACCGTGATCATGGATCGGGTGACCGGAAGCCCCCGAGACGCATTGTAAATATTCAGCAGGCTCTCCACATTATTTACTATCACGCCGATTTGGAGCGGAATCCCGCCGGTGGGAATCAGCCGGCCGGTAGCGGAAAAAACCAGTTCGTACTCATCACCGGCCGGGTAAACATCATCCATAAAATGGAGCCCGATACCCGCCTCTTCCGCCAGCGGCCGCAGCAGCTCGATTTCTTCACGGTGTTTCCCTTTAATGCCAATGATGGCTTGCCGGGCGCCGGTTTCTTCCCGGACCAGTTGCAGTCCTTTCAGGACTTTAACGGTCTGATCACGGATAACGGCCATGTCTTTTTGAAACAGCGGTTCGCACTCGGCCCCGTTGGCAATGGCGATTTCGACCCGGGTTTCCAGTTTTTTATAAGCCGGAAACCCGGCGCCGCCGGCGCCGACCACACCGGCCGAGCGTATTTGTTCCGTGAGGGTTGACATGCCGGAAAAATAGGGTGTGGGTCAGATATTCCAAAGCGGGAAGGTGGTATTTGAATTTCGGCATTGAAGCCAGATTGCTGGAACCCGGCGCTTTTTCTGACCCGAAATTGCCCTTTACCACGCCCCCACACCGTCTCGGCGTGGCAGGCAAGCAGGGCGACAAGTCAAGGGGGTGGGTACAAACCTGGGTTCATGGTTTTAATTCGCATAATTCGTGAAATTCACGGTTTGGTATTCCTCAAATATTCAGTGTCAGACTGATGGGACAATGGTCCGAACCCATGATATCCGGATGAATCCGGGCGGCATCTACTTTTGGCATCAAATCTTGCGAAACCAGAAAATAATCAATCCGCCACCCAACATTGTTGGTGCGGGCGTTGGCCCGATAGGTCCACCAGGTGTAGTAACCACCGGCGCCGGGGTGCTCTTCTCGGAAAACATCCACCAGCCCGGCCGCCAGATACCGGTCCACCCGTTCGCGTTCAACCGGCAAAAATCCGGAATATTCCTCGTTTTCCCTGGGCCGCGCCAGATCAATCTCGGTGTGAGCAGTATTAAAATCGCCTACTACAATAACCGGTTTACGCTCCAGGCTGGCTTTAATATGCCGGAGCAGGGCATCATAAAACCGCAGTTTGTATTCCAGACGCTCCGGGTCCCGCTGTCCGTTGGGGAAATATACATTGTAGAGAAAAAAGGGGCTGTATTCGCTGAAGATAATCCGGCCTTCCCGATTGAATTCCTCGCCCAGGATTTGGTTGTAGATGTTCAGCGGCCTGGGTTTGGTGAAGGTGGCTACGCTGCTGTAACCCTTCCGCTCGGCGGAATGCCATAGCGCGGTGTAGCCGGTGGGATTCAGAATATCATCCTCCAACTGATCCGGCTGAGCCTTGGTTTCCTGGAGACAGAGAATGTCCGGCTGATCCAGGTCGAACCACTCCCGGAAACCTTTTTTAACAACGGCGCGAACGCCGTTTACATTCCACGAAACAATGCGCATTTGAAATCCTTGCTTTTACAAAGGTTGTTCAGGTCCAGGGATGCTTCCGCTTGGAGAAATAATGAATGTCCGGGTGGGCTTGATACCCGGCTTTTCCAAAGATCTCCCGGGAGCGTTTATTCTCTGTTTCGATCAGGCAGGCAATAATTTCGATGCCCTGCGCTTCCAGAACCTTTTCCGCGGCCTGGATCAGCCGAACGGCATAACCCCGGTGTTGAAAATCAGGCTGAACGGCCAGCCGGTTGATCCAGCCTTTGCGCCCGTCATGAGTGCCAAAAACGGAAGCGACGATTTTACCGCCGACTTCACCCACCAGGAAAGCATTTTCAGCCCGGGTTAATTCCTTTTCAATACGTTCCCGTTGATCCCGCCCGCGGGGCAGGTATTCCAGGCCGGCGGATTGCCATAAAGCCGTTACGGCGGCGTAATCTTCCTTTGTCATTTTCCGAAGCTGCAGCTCCATCAGCTTTCCTGCTTTCCTTTTAACCGTTTCCCCATCGCCGTCGCGGTTTCGGGCCGCGGGTGGGGTGACCGGATCTATTTTTAAAAGAAATCTCCGGAAACAACCCAATCGTGCTTCCGGGTATTCTGCAAAGTCCATTCAAAAATCCGCCGGCATCTTCAACTCCGGTTTTATTGTCTGAAAAATAGAGAAAATCAGCGGCTTTGGCATTCGTTTTAGAAAACCGGCGTCCCGGAAATAACCGCTAACCCCCGGGGGTGTAAAACTTCTTCCCGGGAATCGCCGGACTCAGACGGTGATCAACGTGAGAAAAGTGTTTACTTCTCGGACCGCCGGGACGTTACTCAGGACTGGTTTTTATACGGATTCTGTTTAAGTTTGCCCCGGCAATGCGGCAAAAATAACAATTGGACGTGAATTAAGGTGGGTCAGTCATGATGCAAAAATTTTTAACTGCGGGTTTGTTTTTCAGCTTTATCGTACTGATTAGTTGTGGGGGGGGAGAAAGCACCGTAAAACCAATGAATTTGGCGATTAAAACCGCCCAAACCATAGCCCCCAAAGACCTGGAAACACCAGCCGCCCAAGGGGGGTACGGATTCGGCCAAATTGCTGAAAAGCTTGGTTATTCCACCTATAAGATTCCCCGGGATGAGCTGGAATATTTTGGCGATTCACACGCCATAAAAGGAGGTGTTCTGAACACGATCGCACCGCGCTTCCCGGCCACCATGCGTACGGTTGGACAGAACGCCAACTACGTTGAAAACAATACCCTGGACGGGTTGCTGTATGAGGGTCTGGTAACGCTGCATCCGGTAACGCTTGAGTTTATTCCCTCGCTGGCTTCGCACTGGAAAATTTCGGACGATAAGCTGCAGTTTTGGTTTCGCATCAATCCGGATGCCCGCTGGTCCGATGGTGAACCGGTAACCGCCCGGGATGTGGTGGCAACCTGGGACCTTCACATGGACGAAACCATTCTGTCGCCTTCCGATCAATTGGTTTACGGGAAGTTCGAACGACCGGTGGCGGAAAGTAAATACATCGTCAGCGTCAAGTGCAAACAGCTCAGCTGGCGTAATTTCCTCTATTTCGGCACAATGTCCCTCTTGCCCTACCATTATCTAAAAGACCTCAGCGGTTCGGATTATTTGAAAGAATATCAATACCGGACGCTGCCCGGTACCGGGGCCTATACCCTGCTGGAAAGCGATTTTAAAAACCAGCTCTCCTACGCCGTCACCCGGCGTCTGGATTATTGGGCCAAAGACAAGCCCGAAAATAAATACACGGGAAATTTCGACAAGATCAAATTCGGGGTGGTAAAAAACAACCCGTCCCTGGAATTTGAAAAATTCAAGAAGGGTGAACAGGACTTTTTTACGGTGAACATGGCCCGGATGTGGATTGAAGACACGGATTTCGAAGCTGTTAAAAAGGGCTGGGTACAAAAACGAAAGGTTTATTCAGACAAGCCGGCCGGCACTGGTGGGTTTGCCTTTAACCTGAGAAACTGGCCCTTTAACGATCGCCGGGTGCGCTACGCTTTTTCCTATCTGCTGCCGCGGGAAAAGATGAACCGGGAAATGTATTACAATGAGTATCTCATGCAGAATTCGTTGTATTCCGGATCCGTTTACGCCAACCCCCACAATGAAAACATTAAATTCAATCCGGCTAAAGCCCAAAAACTCCTGGCGGAAGCCGGGTGGACCAAACGCAACGCTGACGGCTGGCTGGTAAACCAGGACGGCCGGGTCTTTAAACTGGAAATTGGCATTCCCAAGAGCATAGAGTATATGGTTACGCCTTACCAGCAAACGCTGAAGGATTATGGCATTGACCTACAGATCAAATTCGTGGACGGCAACACGCTGTGGAAACAGCTCATGGATCGCGATTTCACCATTTATTTGCAGAGCTGGGGCGGGTTGGTGTTTCCCAATCCGGAAACATCCATGAAATCGGAATTGGCCGGCCTGAAGGACAATAACAATATTTCCGGTATCAAGAACAAAGCGATCGATAAATTATGCGATGCCTATGATGTGACCTTCTCGCAGCGCCGGCGGGTTCAGATCATCCGGGCGATTGACAGTATTTATTCGGATATCCATCCGGCGGCCTGGAGTACCTACCGTCCTTATCAGCGCGTGCTGTACTGGGACAAATTCGGGTATCCGGAGTACATGTTCAGCCGCTTCACCGGGGATTATCGTTCGATCTATACTTTGTGGTGGATTGACCCCCAAAAAGAGGCCCGCCTGAAAGCAGCCATGGCCAACAATGAAACCTTGCCCCAGGGTGCGCTGGAAGCAAAATACTGGAAAGAATTGAACCAGAAAACGAATAAGTTCAACTGGTAGGGCCCCGGACTGGGCCGTAGAACTCAACCGGTTTGAAAAGGATAACGCTGTTTTTTTAAGGGCGGTTTATTCAATCAGCCGTTTTATCAAGCTGGTTGATCTGGTTCCCAAGAAAAGGATTTAAAGCTAAAGCTCTGATATGGCGACTTATT
>CAZIWX010000124.1:0-7102 GCA_964543125.1 uncultured Lentisphaeria bacterium
GGCCGGAGTGATCATTGATGAAGTGCCGGTGTTGAAATTCATTTCCAGCTCCCAATTGGATTCCTACACTGGCCAGGGAATTAAAATGGGAACAATTAAAAATTGGCAGCCGGTAGTTAAAGTATCTGAATTGGAATCAATTGCTAAAATTGCTGAACAGGCTTCCTGCAATCCGGACCATTGTATTGGCTTGGTTAATTATCAGAACCGGATTACCGGCATCTATAAACCTGAACATACCCTAAAAAAAACTTATCACCGAGCCACCATTGATGATCGAGGACAATTGCGTGTGGCGGCTGCCATCGGTGTGACTAAAAATTCTGTTGAACGAGGCGATGCCTTAGTCACGGCCGGGGTTGATGCACTGGTGGTGGATACGGCTCATGGTCATTCAGCGGGCGTGCTCAAAACCGTAAAATTAATGCGTGCGCATTATGGTGATGTTCAGATGATTGCCGGCAACATTGCAACCACCAGCGCGGCGGAAGCTTTGGCCGGCACCGGCGTGGATGGGATAAAAGTAGGCATTGGCCCGGGATCCATCTGCACCACGCGAATTGTAGCCGGTGTTGGTATCCCACAACTAACCGCTATTATGGAAGTTGCCCGGTCCGCGGGTCCGGCGGACCTGCCGGTCATTGCCGATGGTGGTATTCGCCGAAGCGGAGACGTCGCTAAAGCTTTGGCGGCTGGAGCCGATTCAGTCATGCTGGGTGGTATTTTTGCAGGGACCGAGGAAAGTCCCGGTGAAATCATTGAAGAGTCGGGGCGGCGCTTTAAAAGTTACCGTGGAATGGGAAGTATCGGAGCCATGGTTAGGGGCAGCAAGGACCGGTATTTTCAGGAAAGTCAGGTTGAATCCAAGAAATTGGTTGCCGAAGGAGTTGAAGGTTATGTCCCATTACAGGGCTCTGTAAAAGATATTGTCTTCCAGCTCATTGGAGGTGTTAAATCAGCCATGGGATATTGCGGCGCCAAGGACCTTCACGCCTTTAAAGAAATTGCCGAATTTATCCAGGTCACGCCAACCAGCATTCAGGAAAGTCATCCTCATGATTTGTATTATGTGAAGGAGGCTCCGAACTACAAACCTTCCACCTGAGATTGCTGATCCACGAGTAGCTGCGAACGAAGTCCGAAACCCTCACTTTAACTTAGCTACAATAGCCTAAAACCTTTTGCTGGACAAGGGTTGCCGCTTATATTGGCGTGCTTTTTTAAACAGCCCCTGTAGCTCAGTAGGATAGAGCGGCGGTTTCCTAAACCGTAGGTCAGGCGTTCGAATCGCCTCAGGGGTACGGATGGGGAACA
Source organism: uncultured Lentisphaeria bacterium (assembly GCA_964543125.1). GTDB lineage: Bacteria > Fidelibacterota > UBA8477 > UBA8477 > UBA8477 > CAZIWX01. Next base: position 1,315 of record CAZIWX010000124.1, read on the forward strand.
GGGGACTGTTGGAGAAGCAAAACTGAAACAAATGGAATGAATTGAATGCTGCAACCAAGAAGAAAACTGACTAAGAAAGAGATCCGCCGGGATCCTTTACTGGAATATTTTGAAAAAGCCCGGTTATTTTACGAGACGAATAAACGCAGCCTTAATACGGGTGCTATTGTTTTGGTGATATTAATCCTATTGGGCTGGGGTTGGCAAAATTCCCGGTCACAAGAACAAGCCGATGCCATGTTATCTTCTACCAAGGCTGTAGCTGCTTACCTTGCTGATCCCGCCGGGGCCGGAGTAGCAGAAGAATTGCAGAGCCTTGCGAACCAGTACCAAGGCAAATATGGCACAGCCCAGAGCCTTTATTTCCTCGGTATTACCCAACTGGATTCTAATCAATACGATGCTGCCAGTGCTACATTTGAAGAATTAGTCAAAAATACTCAGTCGCCCATCTTTCTATCGGCAGCAACGCTAAAACTGGCCTACATCAAGGAGATGCAGGGTGATTATCCAGGCGCCGCCGCACTTTATGAACAGGCTGCCCGGACGGGAAAAGTAACCGCGCGAAACGAAGCATTGATCGCGGCCGGTTACAATTACCAGCGTGCCGGACAACTAAACGACGCCCGGCGCGTGGTGGCAATGATCAAAGTCGATATTCTCAGTAGCGAGTTACTTGATTCCTTTCGATATTTACAAGGTATGGTTGGCGTATAAACTGGGCAAATTCAATCGAATTTGAACTTGCAGGGACACGCCAGACAAGATATATTCGCGACGAAAGTGGGTTGACAGGCCCACTTTCTTGCTATATGAAATGTTTGGATTGGTAAAATGACGCTGGAATGGCCTGATGAGATGATCGAGAAATCGATTGTAGATTGCATAGCAGATGATGCGGTTTTCATCGTTGACTGGCGATTACAGAATCGCCGGGGTGACTGGGAACTAAGGCTTAAGTGTGATGCTGATCATGGAATTACGTTGGATCAAGTTGCAACGATTAACCGAGCCTTACGCGACAGCTTTCAATTACCAAATCTCGATACCGAAAGTTTAAGTATCGAAGTTAGTTCGCCGGGGATTACTTATCCCATAAGGACTGAACGACATTTTCGAAGGTATCTGGGGCACCAAATTAAAATTGAACATGATTTGCCAACGGTTGCAAATCCAGTCTTGGGTGAGATAGTGGCAGCGGAAAACAAACGGATCATTTTAAAACACAATGAAGCTGAAATTGAGCTGCCCCTGGCAAACATCAAATCTGGACATTTGCAACTAAAGTGGTAGTAGAAGGAGATCGCTTTTGATCAGCAAAAATATCATTGAGGCATTTATTCAGGTTGCAAAAGATAAAAACATCGATCGCAAAGAATTGGCCGGTATCATCAAAGAAATTTTTGTGACACTTATCCAAAAGAAATATGGAAACGTGGACAATTTTGATGTCATCGTCAATATGGATAAAGGTGAGATCGAGATATACCAGGAAAAAGAGGTCGTAGGCGAAGTTTACGATCCCGATTTTGAGGTCGACCTGGAGACCGCACGAAAAGTCGCACCGGATCTTGAAATCGGTGACCCGTATATTGATGTAGTTGACCCTGATTCTTTTGGACGGCGTCTGATTACCTATGCCCGTCAGACTTTAAACCAGAAGATTCAGGAATTCGAGAAAGAAGAAATTTATGCGGACTACGCTGGCCGGGTGGGCGAAATCATTCTCGGTGAGATTCACCAGATCCGTAGAGATGCGCTGTTTATCAATATCGAAAAAGCCGAATTAAAGATGCCTCGCGATGAGCAGATTTATAATGAGCGCTATCGCCGGGGTGATAGCATTCGTGCCATCATTAAAGAAGTACGGAAAGATAAAAAAAATTATGAGATCATTATTTCCCGTGCCGATCCCGCTTTCCTGTTGAAATTGTTTAAGACTGAGGTCCCTGAGATCGAAGACGGCATCATTGAAATCAAGGCGATTGCCCGGGAACCGGGGGATCGCACCAAGATCATTGTGGAATCCAACGACAAACGAATTGACGCCGTGGGGGCCTGTGTCGGTATGAAGGGCAGCCGAATTCAGGTAATCGTTCGCGAGCTGAACGGTGAAAAGATTGATATCATTAACTTCAGCAGTGAATCGCAATTGTTAATTCAACGATCACTTTCACCCGCTAAGCCGTACCATGTTGAGCTTGATGTACTGAAAAAGCGCGCTTTAGCACTCTTTGAGGATACCGAGATCAGTATCGCAATCGGTAAAAGTGGCCAGAATGTCCGTCTGGCATCTAAAGTGACCGGGTATGAGATTGATGCTAAATCGCGTTCGGAGGTTGAAGGTGGCGTTGAAGAAGAGATTTTCCTCATCGACATGGAAATCTTGCCGGCTCGTGTAGTGAATCTGTTGGTGGACAATGGCATTGAGACCGTTAATGAAGTGGTTAATACCAGCCGTGAAGCATTACTCAACATTAAGGGGCTGGGCGAAAAATTATTGGATGAATTCATGGACGCACTCCAGGAGGCCGTGGAAATTGAAGAAGTCGTCGAAGAAGTTCTCGTAGAGGATATTGTGGACGACGCCACGCAAGAGGAAATGAAAGAATCTGAAAAAGTCTGATCTAAAATATGAAGAGAGATTATTAAGAAAAATATTTCAAATCGATGGAATCGGCGGAAACTAGACCAAGAGGCTTTTATTGAGTAGTACAAAGCGAATATACCAAATAGCAAAACAGATTAATATTTCGCATCAGGAAATTATTGACTTCCTACGGGATGAAGTCGGCATGCAAGTGTCTAATCATATGGCTCCGGTGGAAGAAGAAATTTATGAACAAATTCTAAAGAAATTTGCCGGCGACCTTTACCAGCTTGAGCAGGATCGTAAAGCGCAGGAACACAAAGCCGTGGAAGATGCCCGTCGTCGAGAAGAAGAGGAACGGATTCGTCTCGCCGCCGAAGAAAGCCAGCGCAAAGGAGCCGAAGAGCGACAACGCCGTGAAGCTGAGGCGCAGCGGTTGAAAGACATTGCGGACATGCAGCGGCATAGCGAAGAGATAAAGGCGAAAACAGCCGCTGATGAACGCGAGAAAATTCAGGATCGAGAACGGCGCAAGGCGGAAGCAGTAGCTAAAGATGTAGGACCGGAAACAACGCGGCAGCCCGAAAAGAAATCTATAGCGGCTACACCTATCGCGAAGTCTGAAAAGACCGATAAGAAATTTATAAATATCCTGATTCCCGGTCAAACCCCGGTTGCGGATGCTGGCTTGCCGGTCCCCGGGCAGAAAACTGAAAAACCGGTTCATGAGAAGATCGTTGCGAAAAAAGTCGAGCGAAAAATCAAACATATTATTCGTGCTAAGGCGAGTAAAGATAAAAAACCGGTTAAAAAGCAAAAACATCAGCAGCCGCGTTTCTCCAAGAAAGAAGTTGATGCCTCCATTAAGAAAGTCATGTCCGCCATGGATGAGAAAAAACGGCGGCATAAAAAGAGTGACCGCGGTCAGCATGAGGAAATCGAGGCTGAGGAAGTCTTCCGCGTATCTGAATTTATCTCGGTACATGATTTTGCTGAGCTGATTGATGTGGATGTTTCCGATGTTATTGGAAAGTGCATGGAATTGGGGTCAATGGTAACAATCAATCAGCGCATTGATCGGGATACAATCGAAGTATTAGCGGAAGAATTCGGCGTAAATATTGATTTCGAAGAAGAGATCGCAGAGCTCGTTGAAGAAGAGGAAATTGTCGATGATCCAAAGAATCTGAAACCACGTCCGCCGATTGTGACAATTATGGGGCATGTGGATCATGGAAAAACATCTCTCTTGGATTTTATTCGTAAAGCCAATGTAATCGCCGGCGAAGCGGGTGGAATCACCCAGCATATCGGCGCTTATTCGGTTGAGTTGAAGGGTGGACAGATGATTACATTCCTGGATACACCTGGCCATGAAGCGTTTACGGCAATGCGTGCGCGAGGCGCCCAGGTCACGGATATCGTAGTTATTGTGATTGCCGCTGATGATGCTGTAATGCCTCAGACCATAGAAGCGATTGATCATGCGAAAGCAGCCAACGTACCCATGATCTTCGCCATTAATAAAGTCGATAAAACAGGCGCTGATGCGGAGAAAGTCCGCCGTGAACTATCCGAACGGAATATTCTGGTGGAGAGTTGGGGTGGTAAATACCCAGACATCGAAATTTCTGCTAAATTCGGTACTAATGTGGAAGATCTGCTGGAAGTGATTCTTTTGCAGGCTGAAATCATGGAACTTAAAGCCAACCCCAACGCCCGCGCTAATGGCGTCGTGGTAGAAGCTCGTTTGGATAAGGGCTTGGGTGCCGTGGGTACCGTTCTCATCGATCGGGGAACATTGCGAACGGGCGATCCATTTATTTGCGGTGATTTTTCAGGTAAAGTCAGAGCCCTCATGAATGAACGTGGCAGCCGTATCAAGGCCGCCGGACCGGGGACGCCGGTTCAGGTTCTGGGGTTCAGTGATGTTCCGCGCGCAGGTGATAAATTATTTGTGATGGAAACCGAGAAAAAAGCACGCGAGATCAGTGTTGAACGGAAACAAGTCAAACGCGAACAAGATTTCAAACGCCTGCGCTTGCAGACTCTCGATGAAATCTCTCGTCAAATCGCTGAAGGCAAGGTGAAAGAACTGAACATGATCCTGAAGGGAGATGTAGACGGTTCATTGGAAGCTTTAGCTGACTCATTCATGAGATTATCCAATGCTGAAGTAGCGGTTAGAATCATTCACAAGGGAACTGGGATGATCAAAGAATCCGATATTTTGTTAGCCTCCACATCCGCGGCAATTATCATTGGATTTAATGTGACCAGTGATAGTAAGGCGCGGGTTCTGGCAAATGCAGAAAAAGTAGAAGTGCGAAACTATAATGTCATTTATGACGCGGTTGAGGATGTTCGCAAAGCCTTGGAAGGCATGCTGGAACCGGAGCGTATCGAAAAAGAGATGGGTACCGCGGAAGTCCTCCAATTATTCAAGATTCCCAAACTGGGAAATATTGCCGGTTCGAAAATCGTTTCCGGAATTGTACAACGGGCTGCTCATGTGCGGGTTTTCCGAGACGGCGATGCCGTGTATGAAGGTGAACTCCAATCACTCAGACGCTTCCAGGATGATGTAAAAGAGGTCATGGAGGGCAATGAGTGCGGGATTGCCATTAAAGGCTTCGAAAAGCTCAAAGTGGGTGACAAACTGCATTTCTTCGCAGTTGAGGAACAGAAACGTACGCTACAGGTCTAATAGCAAAAGTGTCAAGCTCCCGACGAGATAAAGTTGCCAAAGCAATTCAAGCTGCCGTGGCTGACTTTCTTACTCGTTTTATGACTAAATCGACACCCGGATTTGTAACGGTCAGTCATGTAAAAATGAGTAATGATCTTAAAGTAGCTTCCGTTTATTTCTCAATTCTTGGCGCTGAAGCTGCGATCACCTCCAGTCTCGACGTTTTAGAACATCATAAAGGCCGCATACGCTTTCATATCGGGAAAGAAGTGCCCCTGAAATATGTCCCGGAGCTGCGCTTTTTCAACGATGACACCATGGCCTATATGGATCATATGAATCGTATTCTGCGGAAATTGAATTGATGCCACTACAGAATGCCGTTATCAACATCGATAAACCCGCGGGTTGGACCAGCTTTGATGTGGTTAAAAAGATTCGTTCGCTAATGCACATTAAAAAAGTTGGTCACGCGGGTACTTTGGATCCGTTTGCCACGGGCGTATTAT
>CAZIWX010000125.1:0-1161 GCA_964543125.1 uncultured Lentisphaeria bacterium
TCACTAATGATGAATTCGACGCTGCTTACCAGACGGTGGTTACGGAGGTGGATCAGGCTGCCGATTGGGCCTTGGATCAGGTTTATCCCAAACCGGAAGATGCCACCAAACATGTCTATTTCGAAGGCGAGGATGTCCCGGGCGCTCAACTTGAACCCAATGGTTTAGGTGACGAGATCGTCATTGTGGACGCCATCAACCATGCACTGTATGAAGAAATGGCTAACGATGACCACCTGGTGATTTATGGCCAGGATGTGGCGGATAAAAAGGGTGGAGTGTTCACCGCAACTAAGGGACTCTCGACCAAGTTTGGTGACGAGCGGGTTTTTAACTCACCCCTGGCCGAAGCGTCGATCATTGGCACCGCGGTCGGAATGGCCGTGGCAGGTTGGAAGCCGGTGGTGGAAGTGCAGTTCGGTGACTACATCTGGACGGCGATGATGCAATTGCGCAATGAATTGGCGACGATGCGCTATCGCTCAAATAACAACTTTAGCGCACCCGTGGTGGTACGGACACCGGTAGGTGGCTATATCCATGGCGGCTTGTGTCACAGTCAGAGCATCGAAGGTTTTTTCATGCATCTGCCCGGTTTGCGGATTTGCTATCCCTCTAATGCAGCGGATGCCAAAGGTTTGTTGAAAACCGCCTGCCGATCCCATGACCCGGTGTTATTCCTGGAGCATAAAGGCTTGTATCGTCAGGGCTTCGCCAAACGACCGGAACCGGATGCGGATTTCTGTCTGCCGTTTGGCGAGGCCAATATTGTACGGGAGGGCGCCGATCTGACTATCGTTACCTACGGTATGATGGTCTATAAGTCGCTGGAAGCCGCGCGGGAGCTGGAAAAATCTATGGGTGCCTCAATGGAGATTATAGATGTGCGCACCTTGAATCCGTTGGATATCGCAACAATCGCCAAGTCGGTGGAGAAGACCGGCAAGGCATTGGTGGTATACGAGGATACCTTCACCCTGGGACCCGGCGCGGAAATCGCCGCCATTATCGCGGACCAATGTTTTGAATACCTTGACGGCCCGGTCAAGCGCGTCGCCACAAAGGATAGCCCGATTCCATTTAATTGGTTCCTGGAGGATGCCGTCTTGCCGCAAACAGCGAAGATTCGTGCGGCCGCGGAAAGGCTATTGAAGTATTAGC
>CAZIWX010000125.1:1261-7067 GCA_964543125.1 uncultured Lentisphaeria bacterium
ACGGAGCTCAGGGAGACGCACTGAGGGATTTTTCTTTGCTGTCTTGCTGAGCTCGACGAAGTACAGCAAAGATAGTCCCATTCCTTTCAACTGGTTCCTGGAGGATGTAATTTTGCCGCAAACAGCGAAGATTCGTGCGGCCGCGGAAAGGCTATTGAAGTATTAGCCAGATGTTTATAAAATCATTGCAAACACAACCTCAATGCGCCCTTCGACGGAGCTCAGGGAGACGCACTGAGGGATTTTTCTTTGCTGTCTTGCTGAGCTCGTCGAAGTACAGCAAAGAAAAATTCAAATTTATCACCAGTTGATATTCGCGGCTGGTTTTGTTTTTAAGGAGCGAAGATGCTGATCAACATCAAGATGCCGAAAATGGGCGAGTCCCTCACCGAAGGGACGGTATTGGAGTGGAAGGTCAAGATCGGCGGCACGATTGAAAAAGACGCTGTCCTCCTGGAAATTGCCACGGATAAGGTTGACTCGGAAATTCCTTCGCCCGTGTCCGGCAAAGTCGTGGAAATAATCGGCGAAGCGAACCAGACTTACGACGTGGGCACCGTTATCGCCAGGATCGAGACCGCTGTCGAATCGGCAAAAAGCCCGGCGGAGTCTACTGTCAAAGCGGAAACGCCGATTCCGGCGCCATTCTCCAAACCGGCGTCAAAACCCATGCCCGCACCCACGGATGATGACCGGTTCTATTCACCCGTCGTGCGTAAAATTGCCCATGCCGAGAACATACTCCCGGGTGAACTGGCTCGCATCCCCGGTACGGGTAAGAAAGGGCGGATCACAAAAAACGACATTCAGAATTATGTGAAAACCCGCGGCACGCAAAAATCCGCGCCGAATGTGGTCCCTACTCCGCGTGAAGCCTTGCCAGAAACAGGCCTGGTTGCCCAATTTGCCGCCTCGGCCGATGTGGTCGAAATGGACAATATGCGCAAGATCATCGCCCGGCACATGCGCCGGAGCCTGGACACAGCCGCCCACGTCCATACGGTGAGTGAATGCGATATGTCGCGAGTTATGGATTTTATTGCCCGGAATGGTGAGGCTTTACAATCCAAGCACGGCCATTCCGTCACGGTTACACATTTCATTACCTATGCCGTACGCGCTGCGCTGGTTAAATTTCCACTGGTGAATGCCTCACTGGACGGTTCGAAAATCATTAAACATCGTCATGTGAATATCGGGATCGCAGTGGCAGTTAAGAATGGTCTCGTGGTGCCGCCAGTGCGCAACGCTGAAAATCTGAACCTGATGGAGATTGCAGCCGCGGTAAATGAGATTGTGCGGAAATCACGCAGTAAACAACTCACGCCCGATGATCTCCAGGGCTCCACCTTTTCCATCACTAACTTTGGCGTCTTCGGCAGTCTGGCGGGCTATCCCATCATTAATCAGCCCAATGTGGCCATCCTGGGTGTGGGAGTTATCAAAAAGCGGCCGGTTGTGATCGAAATTGATGGTACCGATGCCATCGCCATTCGCCACATCTGTTATCTGACCCTGGGCTTTGATCACCGGCTCATCGATGGCGCCCTGGGGAGCCGGTTCTTGGAAACGGTGGTGGAAAATCTGCAAAATTTTGATCTGGATGAGATTGTTTAACAGGGGAGAAACCACAGATTTCACGGAAAGGAATTAGAGATCCCCGGGGAGAGCTATAATTTGTGAAATGGGTTTAAACTTGTCCCTGCCAGTAGGCGGGCAAACTGTCAAGTGGCAAATCCGGGGTCTCTCCCTGCTTTGGTTTTATAGTATCCAAATTATATTAGCTTCACGATGAAGACCCAAACCAAGCCTGATTGGCTCAAAATAAAACTCAAAACCAGTCCCGATTTCCAGGATCTGAAAAGCATTGTCAGCTCCCACCAGCTCCATACGGTGTGTCAGGAAGCCTTATGTGTCAATATCAGCGAATGTTGGGAACGCCGAGCGGCGACAATCATGATTTTGGGTGATGTGTGTACCCGCTCCTGCGGCTTTTGTGCCGTGAAAACCGGGAAACCGCCTGTCACGGATTGGGACGAGCCCCTTCGAACGGCGGATGCCGTAAAAAAAATGGGCCTCAAGCACGTGGTCATTACATCCGTGGACCGGGACGATCTTCCGGATGGAGGAGCACGAATTTGGGCCGAGACCATTCAAGCGGTTCATGAATTGGTTCCCGATTGCTCCGTGGAAGTGTTAACACCGGATTTCAAGGGTAATACCAAAAACATCCGGATCGTTTTGGATGCCCGGCCGGAAATCATGAGTCATAATCTGGAAACGGTGGAGCGGCTGCATCGGCACGTCCGTCCGCAAGCCAAATATGAGCGTTCATTGGCCGTGTTACGGCAATCCGTGGATACAGGTTTGATGACCAAGACTTCCATTATGGTGGGAATTGGTGAAGAAGAAGCAGAAGTCTATGCCCTTATGGACGATATCCGGAAAACCGGGGCGCAAATTTTCTCGGCGGGGCAGTATCTTCAACCCACCAAAGATCACTTACCGGTAGATCGTTTTGTCCATCCAGACGAGTTTCAGGCTTATAAAGATTACGGACTGAAAATCGGATTCGATTATGTGGAGTCGGGTCCACTGGTACGCTCATCGTACCATGCCGATGAGCAGGTGGAAGCCAATCCGAAGCTATCATTCAAACCTGATCGGGATCACCAGGAGTTACCGGTTATCAATTAATTCATTTTCAGAAGTAAAAAATTGTCTCCCTGAGCTTCGTCGAAGGGCAATTTTTTACTGTCACGGACAGATTTTATTGGCCTTAAATCTAGAAACTCCCTGAACCTTAAGCTGGTTCAGATAAAAATAGGATTACGATTTCAGTCACCCTTCGATCTCGTTCCACTCGCCTCCGGGAGACAAATAGTAGCAAAGTTTTGTCATGCCCAGTAGGGATTCCTTTGAAACTGAACTTGATTCAGCATCCCTTTGGATATTTTCATTTCAGATCCTGAAACAAGTTATTGCAGACGGAAGAAAAATTGGCTTAACTTTAACCGTTGTCCTAAGCACAATTAATATTTTAGCAATTAGGATTTTGTAGTGGCTCACATTGTAAAATATTTCGGTATGCCGGCCATGTTAATTATCGCCACTATACTTGGTGGTTGTAATATTACTCCTCCAGACAATTCCAGTGAGACAGCCATGAATCTGGTTTTTACAAGAGATCACGAACTGTGGACCTATGATTTATTGGGCGAGCAATTTAAAAAAATCGTTCCAAGGGGAGCCGTAATATATGTAAACGAAATGGGTACAGAATTTACACGAATATGGGCGAATCAGGCCCAATGGAGCCCGGATGGTAAAAGGATTGTTTTTATCGAAGCAGTGGGTAATGATATTCAAAATTTAAAAATATTAGATTTAGAAACCGGCAGGGAAAATTTTTTTAATAACACTATTGCCCGGGATGATATTTCACCCTCCTGGAACGCTGACGATACAGAGATATTTTTTGCAAAAGAAATGTATAATCCAGGGCGGAATTACGAACTATTTAAGGTTGATACCAGTGGCCAAAATGAACAACAGATCTTGTCCCATCCCCGGTATTCGGATTATTACCCAACTGTCAATCGGTTGAATAATGTCATTGTCTATTCGGCTGAAGATCCATGGTACGTATCACAGTTGTACAAGGTTAATATTGATGGTTCTAACCCAATGCAATTAACCCATGGGGTTTTACAGTTCTACGAAATGTTTACATGTCCGCAATTTAATCCTGTCAATGATGATCTCGTTTATGTTGCTACAAGCGGCGATAGTTCTTACCAAGATATTTGGTTGGTTCATGATTTGGATTTTACTAACGCTTTGCAATTAACACATTCAGATTCAGCTGATGGGACTCCATCCTGGAGTAATGACGGTAAATATATTGTTTTTACCCGCTATGAGGATCCCCCACAAGCCTTTGATAATCCCACAGTCTGGATCATGAATGCTGATGGTACGGATCAGCATAAATTGCTAGACAATGGTTCGAACCCAGATATTTGGTGTGAGAATTGATTGTTGATTCAGGGAGTTGGTAAATGAATCATTCTTTTTAAAATCAAACTACTCAATGAATCACAAAAAGGACGATTAGTAGTCATGCTGAACTTGATTCAGCATCTCAATTTTTAATGTTTCACTCAACCATAATAAGTTCAGGTGACGAACAATATTACAGATGGAAATAAATTCCTGCTGCTCTTCGACGAAGCTCAGTCCCGAAGGGATCCCCCCGGGAGGAGACAACAGGAATATTTTTTAGGATAAAAAAACTAGAGAGTTATTTCTTCGCGGCCATCTTCTTAAACCAGCCTGATTGCTTTTCATGAATTAACATCGGATTGTCCGATTTCAACGAACTCATATAGGCCGATCCTAAAAAACTCCAGGCCAGCACCCGCCGGACACCCTTCTCTAGTAGAATCTCGTTGGCTACATCCACGAAATATTCCTGCCCGGCGTGCGTCTGATAGTTCTTGACCCACATTTCGGTTTCCCGGCCATACTCATTTGCCAACTTGAGTAAAATATCGGTGTTTTCAGCATAATTGCGTTTTACCCAGGTTTCATCGTGCTCCGGACGATCCCATTGCCAGTAAGGATCGGTGGCAACGATGTCGGCCTGCGGGAGCTTGTATACCAGTTCTAAATCGCTGAAGCCGTCATCCATATCCCAGGTGGGGGGGAGCACACAGATTGAGTTGAGCAAGCCTTGCTCGTGGGCGTAATTGGTGAGTTCTTTTAAAAATGCCACCAATGACGCTTCCCGAAACGCCCGTACATCGAAATTCATCTTCAGGGGCATGGGTTCACCGGTCAGTTGTTCATACTTTGACTGGCAATTCGGGCAGCGGCAAACCCATTCCTGTCCGGTCAGGCGTTGACGCTTATCCAATGATCCCATAAAAAAGTGGGGCTCATCCCACATGGCGACCTGGACTTTAGCACGGGCTGCAAGATCGATCCAGCGTTTTAACAACGCTATAAATTCAGGCTGATTAGGGCAGATGGCCGGAATATACCGTCCGGTATTAGTGACCTGTGCTATTTCCGGATGATGCTGAAGCAAGCCGGAAAAGGCTTCCCCACCGAATACCCGTCCAAAGCCCCAGGGATTCAGATAGACTATCATCTCCCGTTCCCGGGCCAGTGCCACCAATTCCACCATTGTATCGGCGTAAAATGCTAAATCGGCTTCGGATGCGGTAAACAGAACGGCATTGGCGCCATCAATGATCATTCGATCCAGATCGCGGGCCACATATTCCGGATTACGCACACCAAAATAGGACCAACCACGGATGCTCCGGCTCATTGTTCAGGTTCCGAATTGGTACAAAAAGTTTGGTTTTGCCGGCTGTTCAGCATCTAAAATGTTTTTTGCTTAGTCTAATTTCTTCAATATCAGCTTGCGTTTGAGTTTGGTGTAAACCGGTAAGCCATTCTCGAACCGCGGAAAAACTTCGCCGGTGATCAGGGGTTCACAATAGGTGCGGAAAGCAGCGGTGATATGCAGACCGTCTTCCCGGATATATTCGGCCGGGAGAATTTTTTCCTGATTGGCGATGTTGCCGATATCAGTATGTCCCACGCTCCAGCGATAGGGTAAGTTCGATTCGCGAACTATTGTCACCATCTGGCCGTTCAAACCGTCACCCGCCGGCCTAACCGCTTCCCGGCCCACCGCAATGGCCTGATCCAAATCGGTTTTGGAAGCGATGTGGCGTCCGGAGCGCTGAAAGTAATCCGGCAAGGCGGTGTGTACTTTTAGTTTGAGTTGATG
>CAZIWX010000126.1:0-6823 GCA_964543125.1 uncultured Lentisphaeria bacterium
TCCAACAGGCTTTATACCCGGGTGGCGAATTCACAACTCTTGGCCGGAGCGGTGGATGACGCCTTGCAGACTTTACTGACCGGCCGCCGGAAATTGAACGATCCCGGCGCCTATGCGGCTGAATTGGCCAGGGTTTACGCCGCGCGCATGATGTACGCAAAGGCTTCTCGGGAGTACATCCGTCATCTGGAAAAATATCCCCAACAGGAAAATTACATCACGCAACAATTCATCGCCATGCTCAAGGATGTCAGTGCTTACACCATTATTGCCAAACAACTGAGAAATGCCTTGGCCGGTACAGCCCAACCGGCCGTGCTGCGGGCGATTTTAGGCCGTGTATATTTCTTTGAAAAAGATTATCAAAAAGTGGCAAAACTTTTTCAGGCGCCGGAAACCCGGGCTGACGATTTACCGGAAATGCTGGATATGGCACAATCCCTGGAGCGCGCCCGCGCTTGGGAACCGGCTTCGGAATTGTACCTTAAAGTTTCCCGCCAGACCAGGTCTGATGGTGTCCGGGGTCAGGCCCTGCTGGGTTTGGCCCGAACCTACGAAAAACGCCTGATTGTGAAACCGGCCTATCCATCTCTCGGCGGCTATTTTCCGGGTAACCGGTTTTTCCACCTTGATATGCGGCTGACCAACGGGGCTGATGGCTCCCTAACCGAAGCTCTGGCCATCTACGATTCGCTGTGCAATACCCTGCCCAATTCGGAGTCAGCCAACCGGGCTCGGTTTCAGATCGCCGATATTCAGTTGACCATCACGGCAGATTTTGATAATGCGGCCCGGGGCTTTGAGTATATCCTGCGCCATGCGCACGCGCAATCACTGGCCCTCGCGGCCGGACAACGCTGGGTAGACGCCCTTCTGGCGAAAGGTGATACGCTGGCGGCTCGGTCCGCGCTGAAAAAGACCCTTGTGTTGGCCAATGCCGATGAAGATGATCCGGAAATCGTGTACAGTCAGGCGCGCATCCAATTGAATTCCGGTAATCTCCACGGCGCCGTCAAATCGCTTGCCAACCTCACGGGCGCCGCCAAACCAACCGATCCCCTGTTCAATGACGCGTTGGAAGTACTGGCGGTGATCCATGGTAATGGAGGCCCGGATGACAAGTCATTAAAAAAATACTTCCGCGCCGAAGCACTGGTAAGCCGGCACAAACTCACCGAGGCCGTCTCGGCGCTCGATATTTTACAAAGATCAGACGCCCTCATCGCCGATGAAGCAGCCCTGCGCCAGATTCAGCTATTGGAATTCCTGAACCAGGACGACCTGGCCGAATCATTGTTAAATGATTTTTTGGCCGAGCGCCTGGATTCAAACTGGTTGCCGCAAGCCCTCATCTGGCAGGGAGAATTGTATCAATTTCGCCGTCACGATCCGGTTCAGGCCGTGCCATACTATGAAGAACTGCTGGTCAATCATCCCACTAATCTGCAGGTCGAGCAGATCCGCCAACGACTGCGACAGATCGTGGACTCTCACCCGGATCCAAATTCGAATTAAAAATGTTTAAAAGACTGAAATATCCCATGTTTCCCAAAACACAGCTCAAATTTGTAATTTTACTTCTGCTGCTACACACCCCCCTGGCCTGGGGACAGAAGATTCTGGTTCCCATGGATGAAACTCAGACTGATCACTTGAAAGCGTACGGGGTGGCGTTCTGGATGTTGGAACGGGGACAGGATGTGGAATGGCTGCTCAATTACCGCGGCGGCAGTTTTATGATGGATGCGGCGGCTGAATTGAAGCGGGAATTGCGGCTGCGCGGTGTGGCGTTTAAAAATATTCCACCCGGTGGAGAGGTTGACATTTACAGTACCATTGATCAGAACAATATGGATGTAGTCCTACTGGAGAAAGCGCCCAAGGTCGCCGTTTATACACCCCCGGATAAAGCACCCTGGGATGATGCCGTAACCCTGGCATTGACTTATGCTGAAATCAAATATGATAAGGTGTGGGACGCAGAGGTCCTGGACGGGAAGCTTCAGAACTATGACTGGCTGCATCTGCACCATGAAGATTTTACCGGCCAGTATGGGAAATTCTATCGCACTTACGGCCGTACGGCCTGGTACCAGGAACAGGTGCGCCAATACGAAGCCTTTGCTACCGCCCGGGGCTTTAAAAGTGTCTCCGCAGAGAAAAAAACGGTTGCCCGGACCATCAAACGATACGTGGTGAACGGCGGATTTTTATTTGCCATGTGCAGTGCCACGGACGCGCTGGACATCGCCCTGGCGGCGGAGGGAGTCGATATTGCCGCTGCGGTTTACGATCATACACCGGTGGACCCCAACGCTCAGGCAAAGTTGGATTTTAATAAAACGATGGCCTTCACCGGGTTTCATATTATTACCGATCCTTATATCTATGAGTACAGCGATATTGATGATCCACCCAGCACCCTCGTTCGTCCCACCAGCGCGGAGGCGGATTACTTTACGTTATTCGAATTTTCCGCCAAGTGGGACCCGGTACCCACCATGCTCACTCAGGATCATGTTGCCACGGTAAAAGGCTTTATGGGTCAGACCACCGGTTTTCGACGCGATCTCATTAAAAAGCATGTGACCATCCTGGGGGATGTCCCCGGCGGAGAACAGGTGAAATATCTACATGGCAATGAAGGTAAGGGCACTTTCACATTCATGGGCGGCCATGACCCGGAAGACTACCAGCATTTTGTGGGGGATCCGCCTACCCAGCTTTCGCTCCATAAAAATTCGCCCGGGTATCGTTTAATTCTGAATAATGTACTTTTCCCGGCGGCTAAGAAAAAAGAGCGGAAAACCTAAAAAACTTCACCCTAATGATGCTGAATCCCTGACGATCTGAAATCTCCGTTAGTTGATCACACGAGAACCGCTTTATTCCGCGCCGGGATCATGGATTTCCATTTCCCACCAATGAATTGGTGGGCTAATTTCTACCTATCCCTTACGGGATGGTACAAAATCTACTATCATATCAGTCCCGGTTGGGTTTCCTCCGTAGCCCCGGGCTTCAGCCCGGGGAACGCAATAATTGATTAAAACCGGGGCTTCAGCCCCTTATTCCGGGATTTCAACTGGGCCAAATTGGTTTCCGTTTCAAGTAGCAGGTCGGGAACCGATTTAGTCCGCCGGCCCTGCCCGGGCGGGTGGGCGGACGGAAATCGGTTACGAGTTGAAATCAAATCGGTTTCGTTTCCCCCGGCAACAAATCCTTTCCCCGCCCCCCTTTTCCCCATAGATTTCCGGTTATCCATGCAAAAACGAATTGGGATTTTGATTTGGTTATTATTTCCCCTGGCTGGCTTGCCGGCTCAGGAAACCGGGACCTATTATTTTCAGGACTGGTCGCGTTACCAATACAGCGGGGAAGACAGCCTGGCGGCTTTTCAGGGCCTTAAACCATATTATGCGGTGACCTACGATTCAGGCCGGGTTCAGCGGGCCGCCTATTACTCAAAAACGGATTCGCTGATCCGCCAAATAGATTACATTTACCAAAATCGCACAGTTTATGTGGGTGAAACCCTGAAAAACGGTCTGGGAGACAAACTGCTGGAAACCAGCTACCGGGAACAGCCCGAAGATGAGAATTTGACTCAAAAGGTCTATGGTCCCGATTTCGTCATGCGGGCCGATCATTTTTTTTCACGCCGCTATTTTGATCAACAAGGCCGGGAAATTCGGTATGAATTATTTGCAGTCAATGGCGAACGCATCGCCTATATTGAAACCAAATTTGATTCCACCGGACGCAAGCAATCCGTCATTACCACCGATGATGTCCACCAGCATCCCATTGAAAAATTAGTTTATTCCTATTCCGGTGCGGGTCGGTATATTCTGGAGACGTATGACCAGGCCGGACAGCTGAAAAGCCGGATGACCCTATTCGATGGCAATAAGCTATTAACCCCATAAACAGGAGACACTATGAACCGGAAATCAATCCACCTGATCACGGCCCTGGTTTTTGTCTGTGGAATGGTCTGGACCGCTTATGGCCAGGATACCACCTCCACCAAGACGGATCCCGCGCGCAGCCTACTGGATCAGGCCGAAAAAGCCCACGATGCCGACGACTTTGGAAAGACCATGTCGCTTTTACGGAAAGCTGAACAATTATCCCCCGATAATCCGGAGATTCTGTGGAAGGAAGCCCGTGGTTATTTCGACTTTGCCGATCAAAAGCCCAATGACGAGGACTGGCAGAAAAAAAATATTTACCCGGGTTTTGAGAAGGCAAAAGCAGCTCTGGCTTTGAATGACATGAGCGCCGGCGCCCATAAATGGTATGCCATTCTGATTGGCCGGGTGGGTGAAATCGAAGGCACCAAACAAAAAATCCTGAATTCCTATCAGGTGAAAGAACATACCCTGCGCGCCATTGAGCTGGATCCGGATAATGCGGGAAATTACCATGTCATGGGACGCTGGAATTATACACTGGCCGATTTATCCTGGTTCGAACGCCAGGTGGCCTCACTGATTTATGCCACGCCGCCGGAAGCCAGTTTCGAGGATGCCTTATCCTATTTCAAACGGGCCCATCATTTGGATCCGGCCGATATCCGCAATGTGTTGTATATCGGTAAAACCTATACAAAGTTGGATGATGACGCTCAAGCCGCCGAATGGTTTAAGAAAGCCATCAAAATGAAGGCGGATACGGACAGTGACCGTGCTTTGCAGAGCGAAGCCCAACAGGATCTGGACGATCTGTAAAAGCTAATTTAGTGCAGTTAAAAATCCCGGCACTTCCCTGCGAAGTTACCGGGATTTTTCTTTATATTACACCCGCCGATGAACTTTTCTTATCGTATCAGGCTACTCCTGCTGGTTAGTTGTCTGCCGCTCCTGGCCTGGAGCCAATGGATTGGATTCAATAAATCAATCGACGTGGCCTTTGCCTGGGAAACACCGGCGCGGGGCGCCAACATTCTGGGGGATGAGTTGGCAAATCTAATTCAAAATGCCCAAGGATCAGTGGATGCCTGCTTTTACGATGTTGAATTCCAACCGGTCCTGGAAGCCATGATCCAGGCTCACGACGCCGGTATTGCCGTGCGCGTCATCACCGACGATGCCAACGTGGGCAACGAAGCAGTCCTGGAATTGTTGGCTGCCGGTATTCCCGTGATCGATGACGCCTTCGGCGGCCTGAACTCCGGCGGGGGTGAGATGCATAATAAATTCTGCGTCATCGACCACGAAATCGTATGGACCGGTTCCTACAATCTGACGATTTATGGTACTTACAGTAACGCCAACAACGCCCTGTGGCTCGAGCACACTGGCCTGGCCACCGCTTACACCCATGAATTCAATGAAATGTGGGGCAGTTCCAGCCTGACGCCCGATCCGGTTAATGCTCGTTTTCACGGTGCCAAAAGCGATAACACCGATCATCAGTTTTATCAGGGTGGTTATAGCTGGCGAGTCTATTTCTCTCCCTCAGACGGCTTGACCAACCAGATCCTGCAAGCAATCAGTACCGCGGATTACGAGATCTATTGCTCCATTTTTGCCTTTTCAACTACCGCCATTGCCGATGCGATCCATGCCAAAATGCAAACCAATCCCGATTTTGTGGTCAAGGGCGTCTTTGATCAGACCTATTGGAACACCAGTTGGAGCGAGAGCATTCCCATGCGCGGCGATGGTGAAAATGGCTGGGATCCCCCCGCGGATGTGTATCCCGACAATGTCCAGGCGGATCTGGGACTTAAGCATTTGCACCATAAAGTGATGATCATCGACGGTCAACATCCGGGCAGTAATTCCCAAGTCATTACCGGCAGTATGAACTGGTCGAATAACGGTGAAAATCTGAATGATGAGAATCTTTTAGTCATTGATGATCCCGGGATTGTCAACCAATATGTCCAGGAATTCGCGGCCCGCCTGGAAGAAGCCGGTGGCAGTCTCGATTACATTCCCCAGGGACTCGTGATTGATCCGGCGGTGCTGGATTTTCAAACAGTTGATTATCAAACTGAATCAACTCGATCATTTTCCCTGAAAAATTGGGGCGCCACTCCGCTTCAAATCACAACGGGTAATTTCATTAGTCCGGATGGCGCTTTCAGCGTGGCGGAGTTTTTCAGTGGGGCGTTGGCGCCCGGTGATTCGGTTGTGCTGACCGCCAGTTTTACTCCCTCATTCCTCGGTGCCGATATGGCGGAAATGCCGCTCTTTCTCGATGGCGGCAGCGATCCTGGCCGGTTGATCGTGCTGCGGGGCCGGGGAATCAGTCCGGAACCCGTGGCCATCGTCATTAATGAATTTATGCCCGACCCTGACGCCGTTTTTGATAATCAAGGTGAGTGGTTTGAACTTTATAACTACGGTGATAAGCCGGTGAGACTAAATCAATGGCGCATCAGCGATGCCGATGCGGATTTCCAGGTGCTGGATTTCCCCGCTGTATTCATTTTCCAGCCGGCCGGTTTCATCGTCCTTGGGAATAACGCCGATACCCTGACCAACGGGGGCGTGGTGGAAGATTATCAGTATTACAATTTCACCCTCGCCAACACCGGGGATGAAATCATTCTCCGGGATGACAACGGTGTACTCCTTGACAGCGTGGGATATGGCAGTGGTTGGCCGTTGAGCGCCGGTCGATCCACCGCGTTGTTGAACCCGGCGGATGATAACGCTTTGGCTCAATACTGGAACCTGGCCACCGCGGTGTACGGCGCCGGTGACCGGGGAACGCCGGGGGCCTCGAACGAGAACCAGGTAAGAGTCGTGTCCGAGAATCCACCCCGGGAAACGTGGCCGGCGCCCCCCTATTCCCACCCCCCCAACCC
>CAZIWX010000127.1:0-6799 GCA_964543125.1 uncultured Lentisphaeria bacterium
CTTTTCGCTGACCTTCAGATTGGAAATGCTACTTTCAATGAACCTAATGGTTTGGATCGCGGCGGGGGTTATTACCGTGTTAGTAGACCCGAAGATGTTTTTTCCCATGAGTGCTGCTTTTTGGATAACCGGTTTAATGCTCTATGCCGGCTTTCCATTTATCCCGGGAAAAAGCGGCTGGCTTAAAGCAGCCGGCCTATCCCTGGTGGAGGCCGCGGCCATCGCCCTGATTTCCGGCTTTATCCTGAATATGCCCCTGTTCGGCTATTGGAAAATAATGCTGTTTCTAACGGCTATAAACATCTGGCTGGGTTTTGATTTGAGAGGCATTGTGGCTGGCCGCCCCTCCGAGGCCGAACGGTTAATGCACAAACTGGGGCTGAACTCGTTGGGACACCTTTTTGCAGCCGGGGTCTTTAGTCCCGGTAAAATTCAGCAGGATGTAAATCAATGCAATAATTGCCGGATTTGCTTGATGGTTTGTCCGAAAGGCGTCTATGAGATTGCCGGTAATAACGACGTAAGAATTCAAAACCAAGGGGCGTGTTTTGCGTGTAACGCCTGCATTACGCAATGTGCGGAAGATGCCCTGGTTTTAAAATAAGGGATTCTTACGGTTTCCTCTCCGATTGGACCCGCACTCATACAACTTTTATCAGGCGACTCACACAAGATCCCCTGGGAAATAACGTTGCAATTTTTCCTAAGCCTGGATAAACTCGAGTCACGGGTTTAAAAAATCAGGACTCCGGCACTGGGTGCCATTGGACGCAAATGAGCCCCCGGAAGGGCAATTACAACACCGAAAAATAAAGGAGCTGACAGGATGAAATTCAGTTATAGCCGTTTGTTATTACTCGGCTTCGGATTTATGGGCACGACGATTCTGTGGGGCATTTATAATGCTTATGTTCCGATTTTCCTGCAAGCGGGGCGGGAGGGATTTTCAGCGACAACGGGGATAGAACATGGTTTTGGAATGAGCGCCACGACGACTGGTTTTATCATGACGTTGGACAATATTGCCGCGCTGTTTATTCTGCCCTATATCGGCGCCTGGTCAGACCGACTCCGGTCGCCTATGGGCCGCCGGAAACCGTTTATCGCCGCTGGTGCACCGTTGGCGTTTATCGGATTTATCGGCATTCCCATGATGCTCAATGTCTCATTACTACCCTTTATGCTGGCTATTTTTGTTACCCTGTTTTTTATGGATGTCTTTCGAACGCCTGTGATTGCCTTGATGCCGGATATCACACCCTCTCCCAAACGCTCGCAGGCGAATGGGATTATCAATCTCATGGGTGGGGTTGGCGCTGTGCTGGCATTTGTGGTCGGTGGACTGCTATTCAAAGTCTCCGTGGGTGCACCGTTTTGGTTTGGCGGGATCGTGATGTTGATCGGCGCGGCCGTGGTGCTGTGGTTTATCAGGGAGCCAAAAGTGCCGGAACCGGATAGTGATGTCAAAGCGCCCGGACTTTTGGACAGCCTGAAACAGGTTTTTGCTGACAAAGATCGTTCAGCGTTATTTATGCTGGGTGCGATTTTCTTCTGGTTCCTGGGATATGGCGCACTGGAAGTCTTTTTTACTTCGTTTGCCGTGAACCGCTTTGGAATCGACAGCGGTCAGGCAACGGGGCTTTTGGCCTGGTTTTCGTTGCCGATTGTGCTGTTCTCACCACTTTCCGGTATACTGGGCGGGAAATTCGGCCGGCGTAATATCATTTTACTCGGTATTCTGGCATTTGCGATTTTGCTCACTTTTGGCTATACGATGCATTCGCTAACGGAAGTTCGGATCATGCTTCCATTAGCGGGTATGGCCTGGTCATTGATTTTGGTGAATTCCCTGCCCATGGTCATTGACATGGCACCCCAGGACCGGCTGGGCGCCTATACGGGTCTCTATTATCTTTCTTCCCAGGCCTCCGCTATCGCGGGGCCTATCATGGCGGGCCGGATTATTCAGATATTCAACAACGATTATGGAACCGGATTTGTTTACGGCGCCGTCACGCTGGTGATTGCCATGGCGTGTATGTGGTTTGTAAAACGGGGCGAAGCGCTGACGGTTTGAATAAAAAAAATGCAGTCCGCCGCGCCGGTATAACAACAACCGCCCAATTGCTTATTTCAACAACACAGCCTTTACCGTCTGGTGAAATTCACCCGCGTCTAACCGGATGAAATACAAGCCCGAGGCCGCCTGCCGTGGATTCCAGGTCAACTGATAACGGCCGGAGGGTTGATGCGTATTTCTCAAAAGCTCTACCTGTTGTCCCAGGATGTTGAAGACGGTGATCTTTACCTGCGCTGCTTCCGGTAACGCATAGCGAATGGTGGTCGCGGCGTTAAACGGGTTAGGGTAATTCTGGGATAAAGCATAGGTCGAGGGTAATAATTTGGATGGCTCATCTTTCAATCCGGTGTAGTACAGTTCACGGGCTAACTGCGTATTCGCGGCGATACCCTCATACCCATCCCCGGCAACCAACAAGAATTGCACTGTTGCAGTATCGAACCTTGCAATATCAAACGGGCCCGTCGTTTGTAAGGTGCGATAATCAAAGGCTGGATAACCCAAATCCCAAGGATTAGGGAGAAATTGGTAGCCCTGCATAGCGGGGTTGGCGCCGGTCATGTAGCCCAGGCGATCCGCATCTGTTTTGGGATCATTCTCCCAGTTCCACCAGGCGTGCGCCGAAACGGTATTAGTCGGACTCGCCAGCAACGAGGTTCCCACATAGCCGGTGGCCAATCCGAACTCGCCCGTGTCATTCTCCGGTGTGGTGGGATCATCCCAGTCGTACATATAGGACAGCATCAAATCGGGGTTGTAATCAACCAAGTCGTCGATTGAAAGATTGGTTGGATCAATGCTGGCTATATCAAAATCCATCCACAGCGCGACATAGACACTTGTCAAATCTCCATTTAGGCCGGTATTTATAATGTGGTAAGTAATTTTTGCCCAGGGGGCGACAATTTCGTTGCCGGTTGCCGGATCGGTCACTGACCCACCCGGTTCATAGGCTTCAATAACTCGCAATCCTAGTGGTACATGGTTGGATTGGGAATGGTTATCCAGATCGTCAAAATAGCTCATAACCGGAGAATCAGGATTCTCGGGCACCGTAAAAGTAAAGTTTGCATTTCCCCAGTTTGCTGATTTGGGAGACCACTCGATATCCGGATTGTAAAAGTAGGTGGTAACCGCCGGCGCACCATTTACCCGGGCGCCGACCCATAATCCACCGTCGTAGAGGTAATTGTTGTTCGAATAGGCCGGATATTCCAGGCTGGGCCGTCCCGTTCCCGGGAAATTGGGATCGCCCAGGGAACCGTAATTCGTGATAGCCAGGCGCAGACCCAAACTGCTTGCTCCATAATGCACCCCAAACCGGGAGAAAACGGTATCGCTCTGCGCGCCATTGCTAAAATTGGCCCGGACGCCATACCGGTAACCGGTGTCCGGTTCCGGCGTATTATCAAAGTACTCAGTTCCTGGAACACCGGCCGCAATGGTTGTGATCTCGGCTGAACCAGCGGTCTGGCGGAAAAGATTATAGGATTCAGGCACAAAGCCGTCCAACACCGGTGACGGATCCCAGTGAAGTTGAATACCGTCAGCTGCCGCGACTGCCCGTAAATGGTCCGGCGGCAGTCCGTTCAACGGCTGGTTGGAGATGCTCAGTTCCGTCTGATACCCATTTTCAGAAGCGTTAGTTTTGCTGACCACCAGGACCATCAGCTGGACGCCATTCTCAGCCCCGCCGGTAGTGTCGCCGAATACATATCCGGCGTCGGTCGACACCGGGATTGACCCGGAGCCAGAGCCGGCGTCAAAGGGGATGTCCGCGACTTCATAATCATTGGAAACGGGATCCAGATAACCGCTGCGCAGCATGATTTTTTTGAGCCGTAAATCATTCCCCGGGATTCCTCCGAATGATAAAGTGTCCGCGGGTGATAAATCAGGGGCCAGCCAAATCACCTCATTACTCAAATTGATAAAATAGGCGCGTGTCACAAAATACTGAAAGCTCCAGGGCAGGATACTACTGAATAAATAGGGCGCTCCCTGACCATTTTCGGAGTCCCAGTTAAGAACCCCGGGTACTAGCAGGGAGGGTGAATGGGGGAAATCCAGCGAATCGATGTTATAACGGCCATCGTAGCGACCATTGATCTGGACCTGATCCAAAAAACAGGCGGCGGCAAAATCGGCGAAGACTTCTTTGGCGCTAATGCTATAGCCATTATCAGCCAGAGCGGCGTCAATGGCGGCAATACCGGGTTGGTTGGAATGCGTCAAAGCGAGCAACATATCATGCCCGTCCGGAGTTGAGCCCGGGTATTTTTCCGGCAGGTAGGTAAAAAAATTATAGATTTGATACAGGCTGTACCGGCGTTGTAAATCGAAGGCATTGTAATCGGTCAAATCATTGTTGTTCACCAGCCGGGTGCTATTGTTCTCGCTGAAAAAGTGAACGTTTCCCATGATCCGTTGCTGAAGCTTCAGTCCCACACCCGCGGTAATCCAACCCGCCTGATCAGGGTAATTGGCTTGGGCGGACAAAGTGACATACTGTTGGATCAACGCGCTCAAGAGTGACTCATCCCAATCGGTGAAAGGTGCGTTTCCAACCCGCTGCGGATCAAAATCCAGAAAAATGATTTCACCCTGGTTATAAAGCGGGACAGATTCGCCGCTTAGCAGCGTGCCATATCCACCTATGAAGAGGGCTGAACTTGAATTATTTCGACCTAAATCGTACTCATCTTTTATATCCGCCAGATAAAGTAAAATTTTACCGTTATTGTCTGAATCGGGTAAACCGCCGTAATATGATTCAACAATTTCTTTTATTCCCTGATTCGATGACATTGGCGTTGCATCTTCAAATGTCTGGCGAATGGTTTCAAGCTCGGTTGGGGAAGGCGCCAACCCTGCTTTCGCATATATATTCACATCGCTTCCAATGAGTACGAGCTGACCGAATTGTAACTCCGGTGGTTGGGGAAAGGCTTCGAAACTCCGTACTTCGAATATCCGGCCTGAGATAATTTCGATTGAGGTCTCCGCGGAGCTTAAGCCCGCCGCATTGACCAGCGCCCCGGTCTGCGCATCCAGCTGCGGGTGAATGATCTGATTCGGAGTTTGACCCATAAAATCGTTAATCATACCATCCGTGAGGGTAATGATAAATTGACGAGCGTACGTACCTTCGATTTCCGTCATTACCGTTCCATCGGCCGTAAGTCCGTTGATGCTAAAATCAGAAGGCTGTATTTCCGCCACGATCACTGGATCTGTCGTTTCCACGATCAGTTCATGCGCCAGAATATCCAATCTGCCACTGACGATCGCGGGCGCGGTTGAATCTGGTGTAAAAGTTAGCCGGATCGAATCTGCCACGGTGGTCGCGTTATTCCCGTTCATAAACAAAAAGGCGTTGAAAATTCGGGGTTCGACCGTGAGGTAAAGTGAATCCGGGTGGGGATGATTTTGCAAATTTAATGCGTCCGGGGCACTCAGTTTAAAATAAGTGTTTCGCTTACTGCCATTATAATATACCGCACCGCTTCCTAAAAATTCGCTGGCGCCGGAAACCGCGTCATAGAGCCCCATTCCGGTTAAGAATTGCCAGGTATCAGGTGGATCATCCGGTTCACCCGGCAAAAGGCTTTGCTCAAGATAATATCCAATCCCTAGTGTCAAGTCCCAAGACAGAGTCAGTATTTGAGAGTCCGCATCGTATCCGGCGGCCGTAAGATTTGGCGGCTGTTCGTTAGGTGTTGTGGTCGATAAAATCCGTGGGGGAAAACTCCCCACCCTATTATTCCCATTGCCCAGGTTGTCAAAAATTGAATACGGGTCAATACCAAGGGTTGGATTCCCCTCGTCCAGCATCGCTTCCACGCTATTGTGATCATGCAGCAGCAATTTAAACTTGAATGCGGTATTATTGGCGCCGCCGATATAACCGGGATTACCACTGGCCCCGGTGAGACGATAGGTGGAACTGCCGTTTGAGAATATAATATTCCTGTAAACCGGAACCGGATTGGTGATCATGACCGTTCGCCCGGATTCGCCTAGATGCGTGAAATAAAGCGACAATTCGTTTTGGGAAACATTGTAGCTGACCGAATCGGGCACAAAGACAACCGGGTCCGGAATAAAATCAACCGGCAGGGTGGTCAACGGGTTTTGGTTGTATTGAGCATTGACAAAAGCCCACGGGTGCAGGGTGATTTGCAAATTATCAGCCGGGTTGAGCCAGGATTCCAACCGCAGGGCATCGAAAGGCTTCAGCGTCAGGTGTATCGTGTCGTTGTCGGATGTCTCGGCTAAACCAGCCACACCTTCCAGCGTCATATTGACGCCGGCCCCATCCAGAAAAACGGTCCGTTCCGGCCGCATATTGCGCTCCATGTCCAGCACGCCGTTCAGATTGCGATCCTCACCGGCGAAACTGCCCGGAATTGGCGGATCCAAAAACCCGTTCCCCGGCCCACCATCAACGGAGCGATCCTCCGCCAAACGGTCGAATTGAACCGGTTGATCAAAAACCAGAGTCAAAAGATTTTGTCCCGCCTCATACCGTGAACTCAGGAGTTCGGGATAATCAATCGCCGCCGCTATCGAACAATTCAATTGCTGGGCGGTATTGGCATTTCCGTTGATGTCTTCAAACGCCTGGTCCTCGATTTGGAGTACCAGGGTATTGGAATCAAGTGCTTCCACCGCCGCCAGGAGTGAAGTATTGGTTCCCCAATAACGGAATTGATGGGC
>CAZIWX010000128.1:0-6717 GCA_964543125.1 uncultured Lentisphaeria bacterium
CTGCCCGGTGGAATTAAGGGGTACCAATGTTGCGTAAATTATTTTATAGTAAAATGATAATCGGCGGCGCGGCCTTTGTTTTGGCTACAACCGGGTTTGGCCAATTGATGCGGCCCACCACTTATTCGGTAACCGCCGGGGATTCCACTCTGCCCGGCCTGATCGGAAATGGCATCAGCGAGATCAAGGGCTCGGGACAGGAAATCTGGCTGGGTTCCGGTTTGGGAGTCAGTGTTACCCGCGATGGCGGTGAGACCTTTGAGAGTTTTTCCCGGCAATTTTCCAAAATTGGCTATGGCGGTGAATCCGCCATTGCTCAAACTGGTGATACAATTTGGGTGGCGAGCGCGATTGATTCGGTTTTGGCTGATGGGTCCAGCGCGCAAACCGGAACCGGTATCGCCCGCACTACCGACGGTGGACATTCCTGGACTTTTTTAGGTCAGCCCATGGATACGCTGCATTGGATTTATGAATGGAATGAGGCTCACACGGCAATCGTGGATTCGTCCGCTCAAAAATACTCAACCATCCAGGTTTTGGGTGAGTCGCTGCCGGCGGTGGATGTGGTAACACCGGTAAAAAATGTAACCTTCGATCTGGCCTGGGACGGCAAACGCCTGTGGGCGGCATCTTTTGCAGGTGGTTTACGAAAATCCGAAGACCTGGGAACAACCTGGGAACGTGTTTTACTGCCCTGGGACAATCAGAGTTATCTGAACCGCTCACTCCTGGTGTCTCTGCAACCGGCCATCACCGCGGATACACTGGGTGACCACTATTATGCTCTTGATCCCGTTGTTCATCTGAACCACCGGGTGTTTTCAGTCATTGCCTGGGATGACACCATTTGGGTTGGGACGGCGGGCGGCATCAATGTTTCCTATGACGGCGGATTGAGTTGGTGGCGGCGCTATACCAGCCGGGATACGGGGATCAGCGGCAATTGGGTGGTGGCGTTATATCGTCAAACCCGAGCGGACGGCACGCATGTTATCTGGGCTTCCACCGTTCAAACGGTATCGAGTGAAAAAACCGGTCTGGGATATCATTTGGAGGGGAGTAAGGACTGGTTTACGCCTTTAACCGGTCAACGATTTCATAATTTCGGTAGCCGGGGCAGCGATATTTATGCCGCCTCGGATAATGGGTTATTTAAGTCCCGGGACCTGCTCCACTTTGCGGTTTTTCCTCCCATTGTCAGCGCGGATGGGACCGCACAGATTTTTAGTGACGCGGCCTACGCGGTCATGGTTAACACCGATGGTTCACTGTGGGTGGGAACCGGTGACGGCCTGGCCATCAGTTATAACGATGGCCTGAGCTGGAATATTTTTAAGGCCCAGGTTTCGGCGCCCGCTACCGGAGATTTTATTGCCTTTCCCAATCCTTTTTACCCCGATCTCAGCAAAACCCGGGGAAATGAAGGCCATCTGATCTTACAGTTCAACATTAAAACCGGTCAACCGGTAAGTATCAAGGTGTATGATTGGGCCATGTCACTGGTCTCCACGGTGTTCGATAATCAACCGGCGGCCTACACGGGTTCAAAGGAGCTGTATTGGACCGGACGGAATACAACCGGTCAGCGAGTAGCCAATGGAACCTATTTCATCCAGCTCAAACGTGGGAATGATATCAAATGGACGAAAGTGATGGTGATAAATTGAAGCGCTGGATATTTGGGTTGATTGGCGTGGTTTGGGTTAGCGCGGTTTCGCTTCAAGCCGGCGCGATGGGCGGATTTTCGGGAAGTTTCTTGCGGATGACGCCAGACGCCATAAGCGCGGGTCTGGGGGGCGTGACCCTGTTCAATGACGCCTCCGGATATGCTTATCTGCATAACCCGGCCGCCATGTTAGGAGCAACTCGGCGAATGTATGCGGGTGTGGTCAGATTACCCCTGGACCGGCAGCTTTATGGATTGAATCTGGTGGTGCCTCTGCCGCCCACGGCCTTTATTGGCGCCGGTGTTCTGGGCGCCAGTACCGGTAATATCACTGGCCGGGATTCCCGGGGCTACTATACCGGAGATCTCCGGGATGATGACCGCCTGTTAACGGTTTCATTTGCCAATTCCTTTGCACCGGAATTGGCAGCCGGGCTGACACTGAATATTTTACAACACCAGTTGGGCGACACGCGGCATACCTGGAATTTGAATGGCAGTGGCTTTGGCGTGGGAGCCGGTGTGCTAGCAAAAATATCCGGGTCACTCAGTGTAGCAGTGACCATTCAGAATATCAATACCCGCTACAACTGGAATACCCAGAAACTTTTGGACGAGCAGGGTAAAACGTATGGCGAGGATTTGCCTAAATTTGTAGCGTGGGGCATTCGCCAAAAGTGGGGCAATTTCAAGCTCATGTTTCAACACGATTATTATCCGATTCAAAATAAAAACCCGAAGCTTACTGAATCAATCTATCATGGCGGAATGGTCTACACCGGGTGGCGAAATCTATCCCTGAGCGGTGGTGCGCAATATCAGGATCATACGCTGCTGCCGGGCTTAAGTGCGTCTTATGTGTTGCCCCTTGAATTCGGACCCCAAATGCAGATCGATCTGGGGATTGTCATGGGTATTCCGGGTGAGGGGGTTAGACAATATTTGAGTTGGGGAATGGAGTTTTAATGCGGAAAAGAAACCCTCGCGGATGGATACTTTCAGCAATTATTGCCTTTGAACTTTGCACCGGCGCTACTCTGTTGGGCCAGGGCGGCCTGGCCGTTCTGCAATATCCCACTGCCGTACGTGCGGCCGGGATGGGATTGGTGTTGGATGCCGCGAACACGCCCAGCTCTATTTTTAATAATCCGGATCACCAGGCTGGCTGGACTGCCTGGCACTGGCTCGGGGGCGTTAATGGAATCGCACTCTCCGTGAACCATCGTCCCTGGGCGGTCACCCTGAATTATTTCAGTATTGAGGGCTTTCAGTATCGCACGGAAATTCCGACTTCATTGCCCTTGTTTGAGTTTGGTTACTCCAATGCCGCCGCCGGGTTGACCTTGGGCAAAACCTTCGGGAAAATTCGCGGCGCGATCAACGGCCAATTCTTATGGGAGCGGACTTTGTCCTATTCCGCCACCGGTCTGGATTTATCCGTTTCCGGTGAATTCCCCATATCCGAAGCTATTTCTATAGCAGCAGGCTTGCGTCACGCTGGTTTCATGTCGAATTTGAATCAGACCGGCAGTACGCTACCCACGGCCATCTTCGGCCAGTTGGCCTGGTCGGAATCCGGGCTGAACACTACCCTGGAATTGGCTAATGATGACTTCCCCTTCAAATTGGGGGCAAGTTATGCTTTGCAGAATTTGATCCGGCTTTATGCCGGACTACAAGTAGGGAATGATTACGCAAATTCCAATTTGCGTACTTACGGCTCCGCCGGATTGGAGATCGATTGGCAAACCTTTTCCCTGGGTATTGCCATGTACCAGATCAATCATCCGCTGGCGCCGCGGCAGTATGTTACATTGTCCTGGCGGTTTTAAAAGCTTGCGGCCAGGTAGCGCGAGATTTTTTTTACAAACCCTCAAAATTATTTGGAGAAACCATGCCCGTGAGCGCTTTTTTTTAAAACCGGAGCTTCATCTTACGGAAAATTAAGGACACACCCCGGACAAGTAACCACGTCAGGGTTTAAAACGCCTGGACCTTCGATTTAACCGATCTATTTCTTCCGTACTCAAGGTGAAATTCAAGACGTGAGCATTTTCTTTGGCCTGGCGTAGGGAAGATGCCCCGGGAATAGCAACTACAGTTTCACCAGCCCTGTTTATTACCCAGTTTAAGGCCACTTGAGACGGCGTTGCCTCATATTTTTTACCAATTTCCTGAAGTAAAGTAATTACGGGCGCACTTTCCCGAAGACCGGAATCCTTGAAATTGTGTGAATATTTTCTCGGCCCGCGCCGTTTCTTAATCAGTTCAGGATTCGCATGGAATTTCCCGGTTAACAGACCTTGAGCCAGCGGCGAGTAGGCGATGATCGTGATCCCGGCTTCCCGGGCAAAATCCAGGACGCCGTTGGATTCAATCTTTCGATGCAGCAAACTGTATTTAACTTGATTCGATGCCAACCGGTGGCCTCGCTTGGCTAAAACTTCCACGGCTGTTCGCATGGCCCGGGCAGAAAAATTACTGATGCCGATGCTCCTGATCTTGCCGGCCTCCACCAGATCCGCCATTTGATTCATTTCGGCTTTTACGCTGGAAAAACCGTAAGGCAAATGTACCTGATACAGATCGATGGGATAAGGGTTGAGTTTTGTTAAACGCTGGTCAATGGTCCTCGGGATATTGCCGGCGGTCCGCCACAAGGGCCACCATTTGGTTGCGATGCGGATTGACCGAGGGGCGATATTCAGAGTAGTTAACGCATGGGCCAAAGCCGACTCGGAATTGCCCCGGCCATAAATTTCGGCTGTGTCAAACCAGTTGATTCCCGAATCCAATGCTGCTTTAACGATACCGGTCATGGTCTGTTGCGCCAACTCGGTCCAATAATTCCCTATGACCCCTTTGCCGTTGGAAAATTGCCAACAGCCGAGGCCGATGGGGGTGATTTGAATGCCGGTCTGTCCTAATTGACGATGTTGGTGGTTTGGGTCTTGCATGCTGTCTCCTAATGGTTTTCCAGGGCACACAATATACGAAATGAACAGGTAAAATTTACCCTGGACTGTTATAAAAACGAACAGCACCCGAAAGATTACCGCTCGTACTATCCGGACCTAATATATTGCCTGAGGGTTTATCCGTTATTTCATGTAAATCAATTGCTGCGATAAGATATCCTCCCGGATGTTTGTGCGCTTAAGATAGATTTCGGAAACGATGATCTTACCGGAGTCATCCAAAACATCCCAGGCCGGCAGCAATTCCGGCAGACGAATCCACCTGAATTTTGGATACCGGGCAGAGCGCCGAAATCAAGGCACTTATGCAAACCGAACAAGAAAAACACACTTATCGTCATGGCGATCCCATCACCCGATTATGCCAAACAATTGGCTGAATGATGAGATCCGAGACATTCAGAATAACGGGTCAGGCGCAGTCGCGCATGATTATCAATATCGACGTGTAGACAATTGTGCTTGCTGGTTTGGATAGCAGAAAAGTGCTGTTAATTATCATGTTGTCCGTATAATTTCGACCGCTACCCCTGGGGTCCTCAAATAAGGGAGGTAAAATGAATACATTTATCAGTTTGATCTTGGCCCTGACAATTGCGCTGGTGTTTCAAGACCGATTTTTTAAAGCGGTCACGCCCAAGTTACCCCGGCTAAAGAATAATTGGTCACAATATACCGTGTTCCTCTTGTTGGCGGTCGGATTGTTACAATTTTTCGATCCTTTTCTGGGTTATTTAGCTACCCATACGCCCGTAATTCTGGAAACAAGGCAGATAATAATGATGCATTTAACAGCGGCCTTAATTGCCACACCCATCGCCTTCATGTTGTCTGTCTGGTACTATATCCAACCCCCCGATCATTCCAATAAGACCCTTATGATTACCGTGTCGACGAGTTTGGGAGTCTTGAACCTGGTGGCAATCTATGAATTTGTGAAGATCCTGATCGCGTTTTTTATGGCCAACCCGATTACCTGAACAATCGCTCCAGGTGGTTTTGATTTTCGAAAAAATACCTTGTCATCCGATAATACATAGATATATTTCTATGTATATATGAGAAAGCTGATATGTCCTACAATATGAACACCTTCTTTAAAGCCATCTCCGATCAGAATCGGGTGAAGATCATGGAGCTGTTGAAAAATCAGGAGTTGAATGTAAGTGAGATTTGCCGGCACTTCAATATGCAGCAACCCTCCGTTTCCCATCATCTGAGTATCTTGAAAAACGCCCGGATCATCACCAGTGAAAAACGCGGCAAGGAAGTCTATTACCGGCTGAATTCCATTTGCATCACCTCTTGTTGTGGCGGATTTCAGGAGAAATTTGTGGGAAACGATCCACTGACATAAATTTTTTTATGATAATACATAGAAATATATCGATATATCAATCCAATCTCGAGCTGGATCGTCAATCACCAACCCTTATTCAAGAAAGGAATGCACCATGATCCGTTTTCAATTACCGCGTGTGGCCCACTGCTCAGCGGGCTGTATACGCTAGTCCCCGGTAAGACAATAAAAAGACCGGGTCCCGGGCATGACCTTAAACCGCCTGTTTTTTTATTCTTTTACTCATAGTGGATTATTTCGGGTTACCTAACATTTGTCAGACACATGTATTCCCCGAGCCACGGCCAGATCAAACGACTCAATCAATGTGCGAGTATAAATATCGCATCCTATAATCCACAGTACCGACGCAACGTGTTCCGGTCGTCTCCGCCGGGGCTTTTATTTATGTAGCCGATAGACTTAAGCTATTGCGTAAATAAAGCTGTGTTAAAATACCGTCAAAGAATATGTCATTGAGTGTCACGATTTGTCACTTTAAGGCTGCCCAACCAAGACCTCTACAACACAAAAAGCCCCTTGAAAAACAAGGGGCTTTTTGATGTACACCGCCAGGGACTCGAACCCCGAACCAACTGATTAAGAGTCAGCTGCTCTACCAATTGAGCTAGCGGTGCATTTTCAAACTGTACTTCCTTTTTGAGGGAGCGAGCCTAGTCAGCTGCTCTACTCCCGATGGCTATCGGGAAGCTAGCGGTGCATTTTCAAAC